>NZ_OZ012596.1:2308530-2610540 GCF_963942435.1 Shinella sp. WSD5-1 | reverse complement strand
GACGGACAGCGCTCGAAAAATGAAACTCCCACCACATCCTCAACGCGTTGTACGCCTCGGCTCACGGTCGCCGGATACTGACCGAGGGCATCTGCAGCACGTCGAAAACTGCGATGCTCAGCCGCGGCTACGACATACTGGAGCGAACTCAGATCAAAAGGGATCTTCGTGGGCCCAGGAGGAGGGGTTGGGTCCTCACAGTGCAAATTCTCCTCATCCATCCGCTCGCCTCAATCAATCGGCGGAGGAAGTGATAATTGCCTCAAGATCAATACATTCTGGCAACTACAGAATTGGTGTGACGCTGGAATGGTCAGCCCTGCCAATCCCACCCCAACAATGCCTCTAGCCTCCACGACTTCTGCAGCCGCTCGTACGAGGCCCGTCATCCCGGTTGCTCAACTAGAATAGAATAAGCGGCATGCTCCGACTTGGCGCCGCGCAGCATTTTCATGACTTGCTCATCGCGCATCCTACGGGCAACCGCCGCGAGAATCTTCAGATACTCGTTGCTGCCTTCGGGGGCCGACAGAAGCAGAAAAACAACATCGACCGGAAGGTCGTCCACCGCCTCGAAATCGATCGGCCTCTTCAGCACCATCAGCGCCGCAAAGGATGTCTCGAGCCCCGGGACTGGCGCATGAGGCATGGCGACGCCATGTCCGATGCCGGTCGACCCAAGCCGCTCCCGGCCAAGCAGAGCAGTGTGTATCGCTTCCTCGGTTAGCCCTGTGCGAGCGGCTGCATGGGCGGCCAGCTTCTTGATCAGGACCGCTTTCGTCGAGATGGATAGATCAAGGATCACGTCCTCTGGTGCAATGGCAGATGACAAGTTCATAGGGATACTCACGTTAAGTCGCTCGCCTGTAGACGAACGCGCGCGGTCACTGATCCGGCTCACGGAGGCGGTAACCGACACCTGTTTCAGTCAGGATATATTGCGGCTGATCGGGTGTGGCCTCGATCTTCTGCCGCAACTGGCGGACATAGACCCGCAGATATTGGACATCTGTAGCGCCGCCCCACACATGCTTCAGAATGTGCTGGTGTGTGATGACTTTGCCCGCGTGCTGCACGAGGACGCGCAGAATGTCGTATTCCTTGGGTGAGAGCTTCACCTCCTTATCTGCGACCTTGACGATCCGCTTCACCAGGTCGACCGAGAGATCGCCAACCTGGAATATCGGGCGTTCGCCCTGTTGCTGAAGCTTGTGCCTGAGCGCCACCCGAATGCGCGCAGCTAACTCGCGCATCCCGAATGGTTTGGTGAGATAATCGTCGGCGCCCAGTTCCAGCGCCTTGACGATGCCCGTTTCATCGGTCCGGCTGGAAAGGACCACAATCGGCAGCTCGATGAGCTCGGCACGCCACCTTTCGAGTAGGTCATGGCCTGAGATATCTGGCAGCCCAAGATCGAGCAAAATCAGATCGGGCTTCTCCTCGGTGAGGATCGCGACGGCTTCCTCGCCGCTTGCGGCCTCGACCATGGCGTAGCCCTCGGCCGTCAGCCCAACGCGCAGAAGTTTCCTGATCGGCGGCTCGTCATCGACGACGAGAATCTTGACTACGGACGTACTCATATCCTTCCTTCCAAAGTCGAGGGCTCCGGTCCGATCGGAAACCGCAGCGTGAAAATGGCACCGGGTCTGTCAGCCCGGTTGGTCGCTAAAATCGTTCCGCCCATCGCCTCGACAAATCCCTTGCAGATAGAGAGACCGAGCCCGGTCCCAGCCTGAACGTGGTCCTTCTTCCGGACCCGATAGAAGCTATCGAAAATTCTCGTCAGATCATCAGAGGGCATGCCGGGCCCTTCATCGACGATCTGCAAGACAACGTGGGCGTCTTCCGCCCAGGCTCTTATCGAGATCAGCGAGCCTGTTGGCGCGTATTTGCGTGCGTTGTCGAGCAGATTGAACAGCACCTGCTCGAACAGGACCGGATCGAGGCGGACCATCGGCAGATCCGGAGGTACGGCAAGGCTTAGCTTATGGAGAGCCAGTATCTTCTCGGCTCGGCGCAGGGCGCTGCCAACGCTGTCGCCGATGAACAGCGGCGTAAGCGATACCGCCGCAGCGCCGGATTCCAGCCGAGTCATGTCGAGCAGGTTCGCGATGAACCGGTTCAGCCGTTCGGCCTCTTCGACAATCGTCGTCAGCAGTTCGACCCGGCCGGAGTCCGTCAGGGATGTCGAATAGTCTCTCAGCGCTCCCGCCGACCCGAGGATCGACGCCAAAGGCGTCTTGAGGTCATGCGAGAGCGACGTCAAAAGCGCGGAGCGCAGCTTGTCCGCCTCGGCGGCCAGACGCGCATTGTCGACATCCGCGACCAGTTGGATGCGCTCGATCGCCAGAGCAGCCTGATCCGCCAGAGAGTCGAAAAGCCGCTGTTCTGCGGGCGTCAGAACCGGCCCTTGCTTGTCATTGTCCAGACCGATAACGCCGACCCGTGTCCTGCCGGTCTTCAGAGGGAGATAAAGGCGCTTCGCTCCCGGTAGCGTGTCCGCCCCACGCCCTGCAGGCTTGTCATGCTCCCAGGCCCATTGGGCCGCCGCAATGTCGGCATCGTCGAGCGTGTCATCGGGCGGGAAACCCGCCTGGACCGCGATGCGGCCATTCTCCGGCAACAGAGCAACCACCCTGACCTGAAGCATGGAAGCGATCTGATAGACCGTGGCCCAGAGAACGTCGCCCAACGTACCGGCACCGGCGAGCTTCTTGCTGAAGAGATAAAGGCCCTCGGTCGTTTTGGCTCTTTGGCGCGCCGTCACGGCTTGCCGTTGAACCCGGCCCGCCAGATTGCTGGCAATCACCGCGACGCCGAGAAAGAACGCGAAGGCGACGACGCTTTCCGGGTCGCCGATATCCAGCGTGTAGCGCGGTTCGAGGAAAAAGAAGTTAAAAACTAGCGCGCCAACCACGGAAGCGAACAAAGCCGGCCAAAGGCCCCCGCCCATCGCCGAGGCCAGCACCGCCATCAGAAAGACGAGGGCGATGTTGCGGACATCCAAAAAGCGCGACAGCGCCGTTCCGATGCCCAACGCCACGGCGACGTAAAGGGAACTCCAAAGATAGTGGCCGAAGTCGAGCCGTCGTTTCGGCCGCGCACTGAGCGTCGCTGGAGGTCGCGTTTCCTCGCCGTTGCCCGGCGAGATGACATGCACGCTCACGTCCGTCTTGGCGCGGATCAGATCATGCGAAACGGAGCCTGCGAAAATCTCCCGCCACCTGGGCGAGGTCGGCATGCCGACGATGACGTGCGTGTAGTTGTTGGTCGATGCGTAGGCCAGAATCTCTTGCGCAACGTTCTCGCCGGGCAGCGTAACCGCCTCGGCCCCGAGTTGCTCGGCAAGACGCAATGCACTGGCGATCTTGTCCTTTTGCTGCTCGGAGAGCCGGGCATCCTTGCTCGTCTCGACGTGAACAGCGGCCCACGGCGCACGAAGCCGGTCCGCCTGGCGGCGGCCATAGCGCACGAGAGCCGTCGCTCCGGGCCGTTCGTTGATGCACACCAAGACGCGCTCGCCGGCCGACCACGGCCCGGCGATCGCATGCGCCTGCATATGCGTCACCAATTGATCGTCAACGCGTTGGGCTGTCCGTCGAAGCGCAAGTTCTCGCAGCGCGGTCAGGTTGCTCGGCGAAAAGTAGTTCTGCGTCGCACGCTTGGCTGTCTTGGGTAGGTAGACCTTGCCCTCATTCAGCCGCTTGATCAGATCGCCCGGTGTGATGTCGATGATTTCGATGTCGTCGGCGCGGTCGATGATCGAATCCGGAACAGTCTCGCGCACCCGGATGCGCGTGATCTGGGCCACGACGTCGTTGAGGCTCTCGACGTGCTGGATGTTGAGCGTGCTGTAGACGTCTATGCCGTTGGCGAGCAGTTCCTCGACATCGAGATAGCGCTTGGGATGGCGACTGCCGGGCGCGTTGGTATGCGCGAGCTCATCCACCAGAACGAGCGCCGGCTTCCGCGCCAGAATCGCGTCGATGTCCATTTCATCGAGCACATGCCCTCGATAGGGCACAGTGCGGCGCGGAACGATCTCGAACCCTTCAACCAGAGCCTCGGTCTCGGCCCGCCCGTGGGTCTCGACCACCCCGATGACCACGTCGATCCCATCGGCCCGCTGAGCCCGGCCCGACATGAGCATTTCATATGTCTTGCCCACACCCGGCGCCGCCCCAAGAAAGATCTTGAGGTGGCCGCGCGTCTCCCGCTGCGCACTTTCCAGCAACGCGTCAGGCGATGGACGGCTCTGCTCTCGTATTGGGTCGTCAGACACTTAATGACTCCGGATCAACGGTCAGGACGGCTATTATAGCCGTCCTGACATCTTGATTCAGCCTCTGTTGGCGTCGTCGAGCGCCAGGTTCAGCTTGAGAACGTTGACCACGGGCTCGCCCATGAAACCGAGCATGCGCGGCTCGACGAGCTCATCGACCAATGCGCGCACGACAGCCTCATCAATGCCGCGCGCTTTGGCGACACGCCCCACCTGGAAGTAGGCGGCTTCGGGCGTGATGTGCGGATCGAGCCCGCTGCCCGAGGCCGTCACGAGGTTCATCGGGACCGCCTGGTCACCGTTCGCCGCGCGCTGAGCCTCTGTATCAGCGGCGACGCGATCGCGAAGCGCCTGGCTGGTGGGACCAAGATTGGAGCCGCTGGAGGCGCCGGCGTCATAGCCGTCCGAGCCGGCCGCCGACGCACGCGGATGGAAATAGCGCTCGCCGGTGAACCGCTGGCCGATCAGTTCGGAGCCGATGACCGTGCCTTCACGCTCGATCAAACTTCCATTGGCCTGTTGGGGGAAAATAGCTTGCGCGATACCGGTTACGCCAAGGGGGTAGATGAGACCGGTGATGACGGTTAGTGCGACAATAAAGAAAATCGCGGGTCTGATTTGCTTGAGCATCGTTTCTGTCCTGAGTGGTCCGCGGCTGATGGATATCGCTCCGCGGCTTGTGTCTGTGATGACCGCTTTCGACTAAACGAGACCAGCGGCTGTGATGGCCATATCGATGAGCTTGATGCCGGCGAAGGGCACGAGAATGCCGCCCAGCCCGTAAATCAGAAGATTCCGGGACAGCAGCGAACCCGCTCCGATGGCTCGATACTTCACGCCTTTCAGCGACAGCGGGATCAGCGCCACAATGATGAGGGCGTTGAAGATGATCGCGGACAGGATGGCGCTCTGCGGTGAAGCGAGGCCCATGATGTTGAGCGCGCCAAGCTGGGGATAGAACGCCAGGAACATCGCCGGGATGATCGCGAAATACTTCGCGATGTCGTTGGCGATCGAGAACGTCGTCAGCGCGCCGCGCGTCATCAGCAATTGCTTGCCGATTTCCACGATCTCGATCAGCTTGGTCGGATCGCTATCGAGATCCACCATGTTGCCGGCCTCGCGTGCTGCCACCGTGCCGGTGTTCATAGCGACGCCAACGTCCGCCTGGGCGAGTGCCGGGGCGTCGTTGGTGCCGTCGCCGCACATGGCGACAAGCTTGCCCTTGGCCTGTTCCTCGCGGATCAGCGCCAGCTTGTTCTCCGGCGTTGCCTGCGCCAGGAAGTCATCGACGCCGGCTTCGGCAGCGATGGCAGCCGCGGTCATCGGGTTGTCGCCGGTGATCATCACCGTGCGAATGCCCATGCGGCGCAGCTCGGCGAACCGTTCCTTGATGCCGCCCTTGACGATGTCCTTGAGGTAGATGACGCCGAGCAAGCGGCCATCCTTCACCACGGCGAGCGGCGTGCCGCCTGCCTTGGCGATCTGGTCGGCGATGCCCTGAAGCTCACGAACGCTTTCAGCGGAAGCACGCGGGCTGCCGGTTGCGACCGTAGCCAGCTCGACATGATTCAGAACCGCGTCGACCGCACCCTTGCGGATCGATGAGCCGTCCAGGTCGACGCCGCTCATGCGGGTTTGTGCCGTGAATGGGACAAAGGTCGCGTTCAGACTCGCCATGTCGCGCGCACGAATGCTGTACTTTTCCTTGGCAAGCACAACGATCGATCGGCCTTCCGGGGTTTCGTCGGCAAGCGAAGCAAGCTGCGCCGCATCGGCGAGTTCCTTTTCGGTAACGCCTCTGATGGGCCGGAACTCGCTGGCCTGACGGTTGCCGAGCGTAATCGTGCCGGTCTTGTCGAGCAGCAGCGTGTCGACGTCGCCAGCTGCCTCGACCGCGCGGCCGGACATGGCCAGAACATTGAAGCGAACCAACCGGTCCATGCCGGCGATGCCGATGGCCGATAGCAGCGCGCCAATGGTGGTCGGGATCAGCGTGACGAACAGAGCGACAAGGACGATGATGGGAACATACCCTCCCGCATAGGTCGCAAAGCTCGGGATGGTCACCACGGCCAGCACGAAGATCAACGTCATCCCTGCAAGCAGGATGTTGAGCGCGATTTCGTTCGGCGTTTTCTGGCGTTCAGCGCCTTCGACCAGAGCGATCATCTTGTCGATGAACGTCGATCCTGCCGCAGCGGTGATCCGAACCTTGATCTTGTCGGAAAGGACCTGAGTGCCGCCGGTGACAGCGGAGCGATCACCGCCAGATTCACGGATGACTGGAGCAGACTCGCCCGTAATCGCCGCTTCGTTCACCGAGGCCACCCCCTCGATGACCTCACCATCCGAGGGAATGATGTCACCCGGTTCGACCAGAACGATATCACCGACCTTGAGGCTGTTGCCTGCCACCATTTTGTAGTCGCCGTTGCCGTTCGACAGCAGCTTCGCCTGGGTCTCGGTGCGGGTACGCCGTAGCGAATCCGCCTGCGCCTTGCCGCGCCCTTCGGCCACGGCTTCTGCGAAATTGGCGAACAGCACCGTGAACCAAAGCCACAGAACGATCTGCAGGGAGAAACCGACGCTTTCGGCTCCTGTGACAATATCCTTGAGCAGGAGCACCGTCGTCAGGACTGATACGACCGCGACAACGAACATCACCGGATTTTTAGCGAGGCTCTTCGGATTCAGTTTCCGAAACGCGTCTCCTATGGCCGGAACGAGTATGCGAGCGTCGAGTATGCTCGCGGATTTGGACTGGTTCATTTGAAACTCCAGCGAGTTTGTTCTTGGGGGCGACCACCCGGTCACACCGCCGCGAGCAATTCAGTGATAAGTTTGGCGAGGAGCACCACCGCTCCTAACACCAGTGTCATGCCGAGAATGATGGTCGATGCCCTGGGCGGCCTCGCCGCTCCTCGCTCCTGAAACAAGGAGCGAGGATTCATGGCTAATCGGATCGATCTCAGCCATTTGGCCGTCATCGCTGTTCTCAGAACGTCTGGCCCGCGAGCATGGCGAAGTGCTCGACGATTGGACCCAACGCCAGTGCAGGGAAGAACGTCAGGCCGCCGACGATCAGAATCACACCCACCAGAAGACCTACAAACAGAGGCCCGGTCGTAGGCAGGGTACCGCTGGACTCGGGAACCGTTTTCTTGGCGACCAGGGAGCCAGCGATAGCCAGCGCTGGAACGATCACCATGAAGCGTCCCATCAACATCGCCAGGCCAATCGTGATGTTGTACCAAGGCGTGTTGGCCGAAAGACCTGCAAAGGCCGAACCATTGTTCGCGGTGCCTGAAGTGTAGGCGTAAAGGACCTCGGAGAAGCCGTGTGGACCCGCGTTCGCCATCGAAGCCACACCCGTGTCGAGCACTACGGCAATCGCGGTGAAGCCAAGTATCGAAAGAGGCAGACACAAGACAGCCAGCATGGCCATCTTCACTTCCTTCGCCTCAATCTTCTTGCCGAGATATTCGGGTGTACGCCCGACCATGAGCCCTGCAACGAAGATCGCGACGACGACGAACAGGATGATGCCGTAGAAGCCTGCGCCGACACCGCCAATGATGATTTCGCCGAGCATCATGTTGATGATCGGGATCATCCCGCCCAGCGGCATGAAGCTGTCGTGCATGGCTATGACCGCGCCGCACGACGCAGCGGTCGTAACGACTGCAAAGAGCGCCGACGTGACGATACCGAAACGGGTTTCCTTTCCTTCCATGTTGCCGCCCTCAAGGCCAAGCGAATGGAGAATCGGATTGCCCGCAGCCTCGGCCCAATAGGTAATTGCGACACCGGCGAGGAACAGGACGCCCATGGCGGTGAAGATAGCCCAGCCTTTTTTCTCGCTGCCGACCATGCGACCAAACACGTTGGTCAGAGCAGCGCCGATGGCGAAGATCGAGACCATGTGGATGAGGTTGGTGAAGGCATTCGGGTTTTCGAACGGGTGCGAAGCGTTGACGTTGAAGAAGCCGCCGCCGTTCGTTCCCAGATGCTTGATCATCATCTGAGATGCGACCGGCCCCTGAGCGATGGTTTGCTGCGCGCCTTCAACCGTTGTTGCGATGGTGTACGGGTTGAGGTTCTGCGGAACGCCCTGCCAGACCAGGACCAGGCTGCCGACAAAGCAGATCGGCAACAAGACGTAGAGCGTGATGCGGGTGAGATCGACCCAGAAATTGCCGACCGTTTTGCCAGATGCCCGGGAAAACCCGCGAATCAATGCCACCGCAATCGCGATGCCCGTCGCTGCCGACACGAAGTTCTGCACGGTAAGACCCGCCATCTGGGTCAAATAGCTCATGGTGGTCTCGCCGCCATAGCCCTGCCAGTTGGTATTGGTCATGAAGCTGACAGCGGTATTGAAAGCGCTGGTCGGCTCAATCGCTCCCAGTCCCTGAGGGTTGAACGGCAACCCTCCCTGGAGACGTTGAACGAGGTAGAGAACCGTGAAGCCGGCGAGGTTGAAGAGCAGCACGGCCAGCGCATAGGTCGTCCAATGCTGCTCCTCTTTCTCATTCGTTCCAGCGACACGGTACAGTCCCCGTTCGAGCGGCCCAAAAATGGCCGAAAGGATCGTACGCTCGCCGTTCAGGACGCGGGTGAGATAGCCGCCGAGCGGCTTCACCAGCGCGATGATGATCCCGGCAAAGACCAGGATCTGTATCCATCCATTTATTGTCATCGGTGGTTTCTTTCCGAGCTACTGTCTTGATCAGAACCGCTCGGGACGAGCGAGGGCATAGAGCAAATAGCCAGTCACAAAGACCGCAACGCCTGCTCCGAGGAAGTATTCCAAGATCATGATTGATTTCTCCCAGTCAGAGCTTTTCGCAAACTCTGATGTATCCAAACATCAGTGCGAAAAATCCAACACCTATTGCCAGCACAATAACGTCCATTGCTTTCGCCTCCGGCGCCGCAGTTGATACGAATGGCCAGCCAAGACGGAAAACCTAGCAAGCCACAGCCATAATTCTTCCAGCGCTCCCGTGCGTAGGCGCGGGTGCCGGAGGAGGAATTTGGCGGGAATATGGACGCGAACCGCATATAGGTTCGAGAGAGGGCAAGGCCCCAAGAAATATGAATCTAATAGTAATTCCGGCCTAGGATATAAAAAATCCATAGGATCTAATCGATATCTAGCTGTGAACCGACTCTGGCCAAAAAGTTAGCCCGCCGACTCGGCCGAGTCGGCGGGCTTCGCATCGTTCGTTTCGAGACGCTGTTATTGAAGCCTGACTAGTCCGCTATCGCGACACCATCGGGTGAGCAATGCGGGGCAACATGGCGCCCACTGGCTAAGCGGCCGCGCGGTGCCCAAACAGTGGGTCAAGGCTCAGGCTCTGGTTGTCGCTCATGCAGATCACGGCGCCTGGCACATTGTTGCTTTCCTGGCGGGCGAAATGAATCGCCGCATCCTTGCTGACGAAGCAGCCGCCGACGAGATTGCGCTCATCGCGAACAGTCCAGCATCCTCGATTGTCCTGGCCGACAAAAAAATGATTCAGAGGTTGAGGAGGCTCTTTCGGTTGAATGGCGCTTGCCATAGGGGATAATCCTGATTGTTCGTTGAAGACTGAGCTTTGGACGTCGGTGGCGCTAGCCCGCCAGTGAGGTCACAATGGCGACAGCCGCGATCACGATGGCCATCACGGCTCCAAGCCGCAGGAACATTCCGACATCAGCCATCTGCTCATCAGAGCGCACGGCGGCCTTGACCTCGCCTTCCGTCTGACGAGCGCCCGGCTTGTTCAGTTGTTGCATCGCGTAAAAGTAGTAACCACGAGGGTACATCGCAGAAATCCTTTCTTGATATCGGCAGGCTCTCCAAACTGTCCAGTCAGAGACTGCCTTCGCCGATACGTTGAATTTAGCGATCTCGGGATTTGTTCTCCATTTTACGGAAAGTCGGATTCCATAGTATTTTCATTGGAGAACACAGCATCATCATGCTGTTCGTATAGGGGAAGCCTGCTCAGGCCGAGAGGGGATGAGAGACCGATCGGCGGTCAGAGACGTATCGATCGCCAGAGCGTCGATATCGGCCATAGCAGCGCGAACTCTCTCTGCCGTGCTTTCGCTCACTTCCACCAACGGAAGGCGGACAGCAGGAGAATAGCCTCGCGCGCAGTGCAACGCGAACTTGACCGGGCATGGATTGGTTTCAAGTTCCAGCGCATCGAACAACGGGTAGAGATGGGCGTTGATGCGCCGAGCTTCGAGGTAATCACCACGTCGTACCGCTCCGAAGGTCGCAGCCGCCAACATCGGTGCGATATTCGAGACGACCGAGATCGCGCCATCACCCCCAGTCATCATAAAGGCCAGCATCGATCGGTCATGTCCGGAAAGCTGCGTGAAACGATCGCCAAAGCGGACGGCCATCGTGCTTACCCGCGTCGGATCTCCACTTGCGTCCTTGATGCCTACGATACCGGGCAGGTACGCAAGACGGTCGAGAGTTTCGATCCTGATATCAACGGCAGTACGCGAAGGCACGTTGTAGATGATGATCGGCAGCTCCGCGGATTGCGCGACGCTTTCGAAATGCCGGAACAGGCCTTCCTGGCTCGGCCGACTATAGTAAGGCGTTACCACCAAAGCCCCGTCTGCACCAAGGCGACCGGCCTCGCGGGTCAACTCCACGGTACGCCGGGTGTCGTTTGTCCCCGAGCCGGCGATCACCGGCACACGGCCATTTGAGACCTCGACGCACAACCGGATCACCGCCGCCCATTCCGGATGAGACAGGGTCGGCGCCTCGCCCGTGGTGCCGCAGGCGACAAGCCCCTGCACGCCCTGGTCGATCTGCCAGTTGGCAAGCTCCGCCAAGGCGTCGAAATCGATAGCCTCACCCCTATACGGGGTGACAAGTGCGGTCATCAGACCGCCGAATAACGGCGGCTCGCCTTTGGGGTTCATGCTGCCTCTTCTCCACCTTTCGAGAGTTCTTTTGGCCGACGCTGGCGACGATCGAGGGAGCCCAGCAAGGCGATCAGCATGGCGGCCGCCAGGTCATCGTGTCGGCCCATGCACCTGCGCAAATTTCCTCGATCGTTCCACGCCACGCTACAACGCCAACGATCTCCCGAGCGCCCCATCGACCAGGGGTGCCGTGTTGGCTGCAGATGAGCTCCGAGTTCGATAACCCCCTCAAGCAAGGCATCCGCTTCGAGCAGATCACGGAGCCTGCGGTGCCGTCGAAACTGCGGCTGGTCTTCGCGCTCCTCGATAATCCTCACAGCCAGCCAGATGTGGTGTTCCTTGAGAACTCGAGCCATCTCCAATTGAGTCCTCAGGCTTGTCAGCGCAGTCAGAGGAATTTCGCCCGAACCAAGTCTTGGGTCGTCGGGTTGGAGAGCGGGAGCAGCAGGGCGTGTCATGCCGCTCTCAGAAAAACTATCGCTACGACCTGCACCGCGGCACAGCTCGCAGCAAACATCAGGAGCAGGTATTCCGATCTACGGCGTCGCTCGCGTTTGCTGAACTTCGGTTTCGACCGCGGCAACCTGGGGTGAGCGGGACGGCCTGCAACTCTCCATTCAGCCGCCATTGCTGAGCACCAGATAGATGCTGGGGCCTGCGGTAGCAATAACAGCGCAACCGGCGACCACCACCAGAACGATGATCTCCACGCCGCGACGGATGAGGTGTCGGGAGACTTGGCGCTTGCTTGGTACAGCCTGGCTCAATTTTTACCCTCACTACCCAATCTGACGGGGCTCGCGCCGCCGGCTGATGTTCATCATCTCCAGGCAGAAGCGACCGTCTGACAGTTGAAGATAGAGGCGGTAGCAGCCGTAGCTCTCGCCTATCAGCCGTGCCGCGACGACTGCATCATTGCGCGTCGGGTGGCACCACTCCGAGTCTTCACCTTCAAGATGCACAGTCCAGCGATCGTCATAGTTCCGATAGACCCAGAGCACGGGCAGGACCGGATACAAAGTCGCTGCGGCCTGAGGCGCCGCCGATTTCGAGTTGATGAATTCCAAAGCCATATTTCACCTAACCAAGCGGAGAGTCTGCGGAGCCGATGGCTCCGCATTTCGTCTCGACTCTGCCCTAGAAAAGCACGCCAGCCTCGAACATCCCGCGAACCTGGTCGCGCTTGTCGAAACTGGACCCTAAGCCGTAGCCTTCGGTGACCCGATCAATGCGGGTGTACGAGAGCTCGGTGCGCGCGAAGAAGATCCCGCGCTGGTAGGTCGGCGTCACTGTCAGCGACCACGCCCTGCTTTTCGGCCCGTAGAGTAGATTGGTGGGGGCACAGTCAGCGGCGACGCCGCAATCTCCTCCGCTTGAAGCGATATACTCGGCGCGTCCAGCGATCGAGAAATTCTCATCGATCGCATATCGAGCCAGCAGTGCTCCGCCGAATGTTTGAGCCGAGCGATCGATCCCGATGTCCCTGTTCGAGCGGACCGTTGTGTATTGCAGGTAGGGCTGAAGCGTCAGCGGGCCGTCGACATAGGTGTAGATCACATTGAAGATGCTGCTGTTGTTCTGCGCCAGTGGCGTCGCGGCGCCGGTCTTGCCGGACTCTGCAAAGTTGCCTGCGGCGACAAGCGTGATCGTGCTCGACGGCGTCGCCGCATAAGACACCAGACCGGATACCCAGTTGTAATTCCCTGAGTAGAAACCATCATTGACCGACACCGAAGCGTTCAGCGGCCCATTGCTATAGTTCACCTGAACACCGCGGCTGATGGCCGGCTCCTGGTTCCAGAGCAAGCCGCGCGCGATATTCAAATTCTGGAACGTGAAGGTCGATTCCGCGCCAATCAACGTCGGCAGCAAACCAGCCTGAACTGAGAAATTCGGCGATAGCTGGAGCTTGCCATAGGCAACCGGCACAGGCCCGTAGAACTGATCGGTTACGTCGGTTGCGCGGGTATAGGCCGAGCCCAAAGCGGGCAGCGAGTAGGCGCCAGCCTGAACGAAGAACGTCAAAGGCGCCCCAGTCGTTTGCACCTGTATTTGGGCATTGCCAATATCGAGGAGGGGATCCGCCGTCCGGGGATCGATGCTAGGAATGCCGTTCCTCTGCGCATTGCCGATACCTGTGAGCTGACCGGTGATATGAAGCCGGCCAAACACGCCCGCATCCGTACTCATCGGATCGGGGTTCGGGCGCAGAGGACCACCAAAGCTCGGCGCGCTCAGGGGTTCCGCCGCTGCCTGGCCAAGACCCATCATCGAACCGGCCATGATCGCGACCGCGCCGACCGCGCCCCGGCAAAGCGTCCGCCGACGCCGAGACCCCGGTCTTGTTGGACGACCGGCCTCGGCTGTGGCCGTTGCGGCGGGTGCGAGGGACGGTGTAAGCGGCTTCATACCTTCAGATCCTTCCGGTTTGGTGGGACCCTCAAGCTAAATAGAGCCGCATATTATTTCGACGGGAGCTCAGCCGCGCTGCGATAGTATTTTCATAAGAAAAAGCCCTGACAAAAATATACGTACTCATATAGTCGGATTTTTATTTGACTGAGCACGACTTTGCGCCCTCTCTCGCGCGGGAGTGTGCTTCTATGATTGACCAAAATCTCGACTATCTCGCTAACTTGCTTTGCCAAAACCGTCGGCAGGGAATTACCTCAGATATTCCGTTCGATCTGCTTCGAAGCGAGGATGACGCCTGGGCGGTGCAGTCAGCAGCAATCTCGGCCTTCGCCAATGACGCGGTAGGCTACGCCCTGATAGGCACTTGCCCCGCCATCCGCAGCACGCTTGGCCTTGCCAGTCCCATCTACTGCCCGATCCCTGTGGGAACAGTTCTTCAGGACTCCCACGGGCCGTTCCGGCTTCCCCAAGGCTTCATCGGAGCACAATGCGAAATCGTCTTTACGATAGGAGGTCCCCTGAGGGCGGACCATTGGCCCATCACTCGCGATCAATTTTGCAAGGCGATCCTCAGCTACCAACCGGCTATCGGTCTTGTCGGGCGACGTGGTCACCTGACTGAGCAACCGCACCTGGCCGCCATCGCTGACTATGCGTTCCATGTTTCGACGATCGTCGACAAATATCATGAGCCGACAGGCCTGGAGGCCATCGACAGGATCGACATGCGAGCGTCGATCAATAACGTTCCGGTGTTTCAGTCGGCATCGGGAGAGGGGCTGGTTGATCCGATAAACTCTGCGCTCTGGCTCGTGAATGACCTGATCGCCAGAGGTAATTATCTCAGCGCCGGCGATATCGTAGCAACCGGATCGATCATCCCGATGCTGCTGCAAATCCTTCCTGGTCAGGAACTGAAGGTCGAGTTGTCAGGCGTTGGCGACGCATCCGCACGGTTCCTTTGAACCAACAGAAGCAGCCGATCAGACGGCCAACTGATGGCCACTGAAAATGTAGAGACCCAACGCCGTCGCCGCCAACCATAGAGCCTCATCCCAATAGGTGAACCTGGTCTTGCCGAATCGTTCGCCGCGATGAACTGCGTAAGCGACGGCCATTACGCCGTATATGCCGGTCCACAGCGCGAATGTGGCAAGGAAGTTCTCGCTCTTCAGAATGTAGGCGATTGCCGCAGCGACGACCAGCTTGATGCCATAGCGCCCAATGTGCTCTCGCGACTGCTCGTCTAACCGCATAACACGCCTGGATCGTTCGTTAGATCAGGCCGAAGACGAGAGACAGCCGGTAGCCGACATACCCAACGCCGATCGCGGTAATCGCCAGGACAAGCAGCAAGCCAAGCCCACCATTCCCTGGCTCTTTCTGAGGGCGCGGTGCCTCGTTCTGTTTGTTCCGGACTCGATTATTCCCAGCCATTTCCGATGAGCGCTCCCTCCGCGCTCCAGTGCGCAGCTATGTCTAGGACGCTGCTGCATAGGAATTCGAGAGGGACGACCTTCAAGCTACATAGCCAGTTTTTATTTGCGGACGCTCGAAATAAACCCGAGGCTGTTGAACGGTGGGGGCAAGGTTTCAGCGAAGCCGACCGTATTACTGAGCAGAAGGACGTCGATCGCCAGGAGGACGAGCGCAAACCCAAAAAACAGCGATATGGCTGTTTTCCGTGGTCGTGGGGACGGACGCCGAATGCAACTCGGCGTGATCTCGTGATCTAGTGACGTCAAAAATGCTTCCATAGGCTATAGGCCGTTGGAAGCAGGGCGAAGGTCGCGGCTATGATAAACATCGCCGACAAAACAATAATTTCCACAACGATCCTTTTCCACCCACTTCCGTTAGTACTCGCCGATACCTCCTTGTCGCCCTCGGGAAAATTCGGCTTGGTCTTCTCGGTCTTGGCAGTCTGGGGATAAGGCATTGGTCCGTTCAACCTCGATGTCCGTACTTGAACCCCGACGCTTTGAAGCACCAGTGTTCAACAATTCCGATGTGAAGCGACCATGCGTGAGTTGAAGATAAAGGCGGTACGCGCCGCGCATCTGGCCAAAGGTCTTGGCGGCTTCGACTGCATCCTGCCGATACGGGAAGGCGACATCGTCTGCGTCACCATCCGTGCACAAGCGCCATTGCCTGTCGTAATCTTGAAATATCCAGAGCACGGGCGCTACGCCTTGCGCTCGACAAGAGCAATATTCATCAAAGGCACGCATTACTTCAGAACCGCCACAGTCGATTCAACTGCGTATTGCGTTGCCTCAAAGCGCATAGGAATTCGAGACTGCCGCATGCCTCAAAAAATAAAATTCCCTTTATTCCAAGACCGATGTCGAAATCAGACCGCTATATCTTCTAGCAGAGCTGATGTTCGAAGAAGGGGACCATCACCGAAACACGCGAGAACCGTGAATGACCAAATCGTATGTTCAGCGTTCCTGCAAACAACACGGGCTGCAAAACGAACGCCGACAGGAGGGCGTTCCGACGCGATTTGATGAACCGTCCTCAGTCACGAGGGCATGCGTAAAAGATTGGTGCGGACGACGGGACTCGAACCCGTACTCTCACTGAGAAGCAGATTTTCGTACCACTTCGGCTTTCGCCGCCGCCGTTCGGCGTTCGTGGTCTGGACTGTCCCTTCGCCATGGCCCGAAGGCTTTAGGCGCCGCCCGTCCAGTCTCTACACCTTCCCCAAACGGGGCTTGGCTCGGGATTGGCTTGGGGCATTTGCCCGTTAGCGTTCCCCGACTTTGAGCGGTTCTACTCCGCAGATTTCCCTGCGGGCACTCCAAATTAAAGTCTGCTGCGTCTACCGATTTCGCCACGTCCGCATTCTACCGCCGATTCTATCCTTCGCTGTCTGCTCCTATTCTGCACCTAGCGTCGAACCAGCCTTCTATCCCCTCCGAACTGCAGCGCCAATAAGGCATTGAAACCAAGTCACTTCTTGCCCTTCCAACTTTTTTGCGGATTGGTAGAAAAAAGACTTTTTAAGTCCCTTGCGTCTACCAGTTTCGCCACGCCCGCGTGTCCCGCTTTTCGGAAAGTCGAGGAGGTTCGTCAATAGGGCGTTCCGGAAATCTCCGGCCTTTCCCATCTCGGAAAGAGAGCGATGAAGCCGAACCTTCGGATGTCGGACGATCGAGGAACCGGATACCCGCGTTTCGCGCGGTTTGCGGGCGAGGATATATCGCGGCTACGAAAAGCGGCGCGGCCTTATGCAGGCCGCGCCGCTCTGTTCGGCGACGTTTCAGGAGAACGTCAGGCCGAAAGCTTGGCCGCGATCCTGGCGACATGGGCGCCCTGGAAGCGGGCGGCGTCCAGTTCGACTTCGGACGGCTGGCGCGAGCCGTCGCCGTCGGTGATCGTCGAGGCGCCGTAGGGCGAGCCGCCCTTGACGGCTTCGACGCCCATCTGGCCCTGGAAGGCATAAGGCAGGCCGGCGACGACGAGGCCGTGATGCAGCAGCGTCGGGATGAAGCCGAGGATGGTCGATTCCTGGCCGCCGTGCTGGGTGGCCGAGGAGGTGAAGACCGAGCCGACCTTGCCGACAAGCTTGCCCTGCGCCCAGAGGCTGCCCGTCTGGTCCCAGAAATTGCGCATCTGCGAGGCGACCGTGCCGAAGCGCGTGCCGGCGCCGACGATGATGGCATCGTAGCTGGCCAGCTCGTCGACGGTGGCGATCTCGGCCTTCTGGTCGAGCTTGAAGTGCGAGGCCGTCGCCACCTCTTCCGGCACCAGCTCCGGAACGCGCTTGACGGTCACCTCCGCCCCGGCCGACTTCACGCCTTCCGCCACGGCATAGGCCATGGCTTCGATATGGCCATAGGCCGAGTAGTAAAGAACCAGTACGTTTGCCATCGTCGTCTCCTGTTTCGATGATGCCTTTCCGCTTGATCGCGGCGTCTCGTTGGATGTAGCACTTCGGGGTGGCGGTCCCCCAGCGGCCGCCCGGTCGACAGACTGTTCACCCGTCATTGACAATGCCGTTCCTTCCGGTCGGCATTTCTGTCCGAACTTCAGAGAGCGCCCATGAGTTCCCGTCCCATCGCCACCGCCGCCATGCTCGCCATCGGCGACGAACTGCTCTCCGGGCGCACCAAGGACAAGAATATCGGCCAGCTTGCCGACGTGCTCTTCCTCGCCGGCATCGATCTCAAGGAGGTGCGCATCGTCGGCGACGACGAGGACGCGATCGTCGAGGCGCTGAATGCGTTGCGCGCGCGCCATACCTATGTCTTCACCTCCGGCGGCATCGGCCCGACCCATGACGACATCACGGCGGATGCCGTCTCGAAGGCCTTCGGCGTGCCCTGCCTCTACGATCCGCTCGCCATGCAGCTGCTTGGCGCCATGTACGAGCGCCGCGGCGTGGAGTTCAACGCGGCGCGCCAGCGCATGGCGCGCATGCCCGAAGGCGCCGTCCATATCGAGAACGCCGTCTCGACGGCACCGGGCTTCCACATCGGCAATGTCTATGTCATGGCCGGCGTGCCGCAGGTCTTCACCGCCATGCTCGACGCCGTCGTGCCGAAGCTTGAAGGCGGCGTGCCGATGCTCTCGCGCTCCGTCGCCTCGCCCTTCGGCGAGGGCGACATCGGCAGCGCGCTGGCGGAGATCCAGAAGAAGCACCCGGAAACCAGCATCGGCTCCTATCCGCGCTTCAGCGAGAACCGCTTCTCGACGGAAATCGTCATCCGCAGCCGCGAAGACGCTCCGGCGGAAGCGGCCGAACGTGATATACTCCAGATGATTGCCGAAATCGCCGCGGCCAAGGCCGCGTCTTGATCCCGATCAAGGTTTGGCGACACCGGCAGGCGCATGCTTCCAGGGACCCAGAACAGGAGGCCGAAATGACCTACAAGACCATCGTGGCGGTGCTGAGCGCCGCCGAGGACGCCGGCAAGGTGACGGACCATGCGCTCGCGCTTGCGCGCAGCACCGGCGGCCATGTCATCGGCATCCATGCGGAAGCGCCGGTCGTGGTCACGCTGATCGCGCCGATGGAATATCCCGACCCGAACGCCGTGCTCGACCTGCAGGAGCGCGCCCAGCGCCAGTCGCGCGAGGTCGAGCAGGCCTTCAAGTCGCGCTGCGAACGCGACGACATCTCCTATGAATGGCGCCTCTTCACCGGCACCGCCGGTTATGCCTCGGCCGGCGTCATCGACAGTGCCCGCGGCGCCGACATCGTCATTGCCGGCCAGTTCGACCCCGATCTCGACGGCCCGGCGCGCGAGGACATCGAGGACCTGCTCTACGAAAGCGGCCGCCCGGTCTACCTCGTCTCCAACGCGCCGGCGGGTCCCGCGCCGATCGAGCGCGTGCTGCTCGCCTGGAACGGCTCACGCGAAGCGGCCCGCGCCGCCTTCGACGCCCTGCCCTTCCTGAAGGGCGCGAAGGAGGTCGAGATCTTTACCGTCGATCCGCCGGAAAACGCCATGCAGTCGCGCGATTTCTGCGGCGTGGAGCTTGCGGCGACGCTCGCCCGCCACGGCGTCAAGACCACGGTCGCCTCCGGCGCCTCCGACGGCCATTCGGTGGCCGAGGTGCTGAACCGGCGCGCGACGGACATCGATGCCGGCCTCATCGTCATGGGCGCCTACAGCCATTCACGGCTGCGCCAGCGCCTCTTCGGCGGCGTCACCAGCGCCATGATGCGCCATGCCCGCGTGCCGACGCTGATGTCGCGGTAGGCCCCGCCGCCGCGACTTCGCTGTGGATCGCCCGGCTTCTGCGGCCGGGCGATGATTTTCATGGGGGCCGAACTGCGTTAGGGAGAAGGAATCTTCTTTTTTCCGCCTATCAGGAGCCCGCCATGTCGCTGCCCGACAAAGCCTTCCCCGTATCCTGGGACCAGTTTCATCGCGACGCGCGCGCGCTTGCCTGGCGGCTGGCGGATGGCGGGCGCGAATGGCGGGCGATCGTCTGCATCACCCGCGGCGGCCTCGTGCCGGCGGCGATCGTCTCGCGCGAGCTGAACATCCGCGTCATCGAGACCGTCTGTGTCGCCTCCTACCATGACTATGTCTCGCAGGGCGAAATGCATGTCCTGAAGGGCATCTCGGAGGAGCTCAGCAAGGAAGGCGGCGAAGGCATCCTCATCGTCGACGACCTGACGGATACCGGCAAGACCGCCGCCGAGGTGCGCGCCATGCTGCCGAAGGCGCATTTCGCCGCCGTCTATGCCAAGCCGAAGGGCCGCCCGCTGGTCGACACCTTCGTCACCGAGGTCAGCCAGGACACCTGGATCTATTTCCCCTGGGACATGGGCTTCACCTACCAGGAACCGATCGCCAAGGGCACGCGCGGCTGAGCCTCTCGGCGGCGAGAAACGTCTTCAATGTTGCATCGCAACATACTGATCCGATTTTTCTTTTTCCGATAGCCGGTGGATGCGGGACCGCGCCTGCCGGCTTAATCTTTCCGCAATTCGCGCAAAGGATAGTGCTTGTGTTCACCGTGTGCCAACGGTGACGGGAGGCATGGGCACAGATGCGTTATGCAAGGCCGGCATTCGCGGCGACCCTCGTCGGCGCGCTGTTCTTCTGCGAAACGGCCGGCGGACAGCCGGACGTGCGCATCACCGCAGTCACCGAATTCATCGACGCCGCCGTGCGCCCCTGGCTGGACGAACCCGCGATCCTCAACGCCGTCATCGCCCAGAACGCCGCCCATGCCGGGCTCAGCCAGGCGGAGATCGACGATCTCGACGCCCGCTGGCGCAGCGAGCTTTCCAGCGCCGACCGGCCGATGATCGAGGCGCAGCTCTCCAATCCGCTCTCCCTCTACCTCAAGGGCCGGCAACGCGCGGCGGACGGCCTGATCACCGAAATCTTCGTCATGGACAATCGCGGCCTCAATGTCGGCCAGAGCGACGTCACCTCCGATTACTGGCAGGGCGACGAGGCGAAATGGCAGAAGAGTTTCGGCGCGGGTGCGCTCCATATCGAGGAGGCGGAGCGCGACGAGTCCACCCAGCTCATGCAGTCGCAGGCAAGCCTGCCGATCCGCGACCCGGCGACCGGCGCCGTCATCGGCGCCATCACCATCGGCGTCAATCTCGACGCGCTTTGACGCTACGGCAGAGAATCACTTTATCCACGGTTCACAACTTCGTCCGGATGGCTATTCCCGGATGTCGGGGGTGGAAAAGATCCCGGGAATTCACCTGTTATTTTTTTCGCTTTTCCACAGCCACATGCTTCGCCGTCTTTTCTTTTGCCCCGAACCCGCTGATTTTTCAGGCGTCCGGCGATGTCCCCATTTTCCACAGCCGGCAGGCACAAGATGTAGCGTTCAAACTTCCATCACAAACCAACCCTTGACGGGAATCGGCCAGATGAGGTTAATGAATTCAAGTTGCGGCGGCGACTGGACCGTAATGTTACGAGGTCGGTTCTCATCACGAAATCGCGTTTGATGCGCATGTGGCCGGGTGGATGATCCGCTCGCCGCAGGGGTTTTTTCGCGCTCGTTTTCCTGAAACGCCACCGCATCCGATTGGGCTGGAAAAAAGAAGCTGTTGATACTATATTTAGTATTTGCAGCCAAACTCAGCACAAGATACAGGAAGTCGAGATTGATCGGCTTTCCCGCACGGACTGGACGATTTGGGCTGGCTGCAAGCAGTTGCGGCCGGACGGGGATAAATTGCGCCCTGTTTTTAAGGCAGGATGCGGCAGCGAAGGACAACGGACAATGCGCATAGAACGTCGTTTCACCAAACCCGGCCAGTCGGCCTATGCGGAGATCGAATTCCGCAAGGCCGTGAGCGAGATCAAGAACCCGGACGGCTCCATCGTCTTCCGCCTCGCCGATATCGACGTGCCGGCCCAGTTCTCCCAGGTCGCGGCGGACATCCTTGCCCAGAAATATTTCCGCAAGGCCGGCGTGCCCGCGCGCCTGAAGAAGGTCGAGGAGAACGACGTCCCCTCCTTCCTGTGGCGCTCCGTTCCCGACACCGAAGCCCTGAAGGCGCTCCCCGAGGGTGAGCGCTACGGCTCGGAAACCGACGCCCGCCAGGTCTTCGACCGTCTCGCCGGCACCTGGACCTACTGGGGCTGGAAGGGCAAGTATTTCGCCTCCGAGGAAGACGCTGCCGCCTTCAAGGACGAACTCGCCTATATGCTCGCCACCCAGCGCGTCGCCCCGAACTCGCCGCAGTGGTTCAACACGGGCCTGCACTGGGCCTATGGCATCGACGGCCCCGGCCAGGGCCATTTCTATGTCGATCCCTTCACCGGCAAGCTGACGAAGTCCAAGTCCGCCTACGAGCATCCCCAGCCGCACGCCTGCTTCATCCAGTCCGTCGAGGACGACCTCGTCAACGAGAACGGCATCATGGACCTGTGGGTGCGTGAGGCGCGCCTCTTCAAGTACGGCTCCGGCACCGGCTCCAACTTCTCGCACCTGCGCGGCGAAGGCGAAAGGCTTTCGGGCGGCGGCCGTTCCTCGGGCCTGATGAGCTTCCTGAAGATCGGCGACCGCGCGGCGGGCGCCATCAAGTCCGGCGGCACGACGCGCCGCGCGGCCAAGATGGTCGTGGTCGACATCGACCATCCGGATATCGAGGACTACATCAACTGGAAGGTCAAGGAAGAGCAGAAGGTGGCGGCCCTCGTCACCGGCTCGAAGATCGTCGCCAAGCACCTGAAGGCCATCATGAAGGCCTGCATCAATTGCTCGGCCGATGGCGACCAGTGCTACGACCCGGCGGAAAACCCGGCCCTCAAGCGCGAGATCCGCGCCGCCAAGAAGGACCAGGTTCCGGAAAACTACATCAAGCGCGTCATCCAGTTCGCCAGGCAGGGCTACAAGGACATCGAGTTCAAGACCTACGACACGGACTGGGATTCGGAAGCCTATCTCACCGTCTCCGGCCAGAACTCCAACAACTCCGTCTCGCTGAAGGACGATTTTTTGCGCGCCGTCGAGAATGACGGGGACTGGAACCTCACCGCCCGCAAGGACGGCAAGGTGATGAAGACGCTGAAGGCACGGGACCTGTGGGAATCGATCTCCTACGCCGCCTGGGCCTCGGCCGATCCGGGCCTTCACTTCAACACGACGATGAACGACTGGCACACCTGCCCGGCTGCCGGCCCGATCCGTGCGTCGAACCCGTGCTCGGAATACATGTTCCTCGACGACACGGCCTGCAACCTCGCCTCGCTCAACCTTCTCCAGTTCAAGGACGCGGCGACGAAGAAGATCAACATCGCCGACTATGAACACGCCGTCCGCCTGTGGACCATCGTGCTCGAAGTCTCCGTGATGATGGCGCAGTTCCCCTCGCGCCAGATCGCCGAACTCTCCTACGAGTACCGCACGCTCGGCCTCGGCTATGCCAATATCGGCGGCCTGCTGATGTCCTCCGGCATTCCGTACGATTCGGCCGAAGGCCGCGCCATCGCCGGCGCCCTGACCGCCATCATGACCGGTGTCGCCTATGCGACCTCGGCCGAGATGGCCGGCGAGCTCGGCCCGTTCCCGAACTTCGCGCCGAACCGCGAGAACATGCTGCGCGTCATGCGCAACCATCGCCGCGCCGCCTACGGCGAGACCGTCGGCTACGAGGCCCTTTCGGTCAATCCGGTCGCCCTCATCCATGCCGATTGCTCGGATGAGGCGCTCGTCGCCCATGCCGTCGCCGCCTGGGACAAGGCCGTCGAACTCGGCGAGAAGCACGGCTACCGCAACGCCCAGACGACCGTGATCGCGCCGACCGGCACGATCGGCCTCGTCATGGACTGCGACACGACCGGCATCGAGCCCGACTTCGCGCTGGTGAAGTTCAAGAAGCTCGCCGGCGGCGGCTACTTCAAGATCATCAACCGCGCCGTTCCCGAAGCCCTGCGCACGCTCGGCTATTCGGAAAGCCAGATCGCCGAAATCGAGGCCTATGCCGTCGGCCACGGCAACTTCAACCAGGCGCCCGCCGTCAACCCCGGCGCGCTGAAGGCCAAGGGCTTCCCGGACGACAAGATCGAAGCCGTCAATGCAGGCCTCAAATCCGCCTTCGACATCAAGTTCGCCTTCAACCAGTGGACGCTCGGCGCCGACTTCCTGAAGGACGTGCTGAAGGTCTCGGACGAACAGCTCGCCGACATGTCCTTCAACCTCTTGGAGCATATCGGCTTCACGAAGAAGGAGATCGAGGCCGCCAACATCCATGTCTGCGGTGCGATGACGCTGGAAGGCGCCCCCTTCCTCAAGGCCGAGCATCTGGCGGTCTTCGATTGCGCCAATCCCTGCGGCAAGATCGGCAAGCGCTACCTTTCGGTCGAAAGCCACATCCGCATGATGGCCGCCGCCCAGCCGTTCATCTCGGGCGCCATCTCCAAGACGATCAACATGCCGAACGAGGCGACCGTCGAGGACTGCAAGAACGCCTACATGCTCTCCTGGAAGCTCGCGCTGAAGGCCAACGCGCTCTATCGCGACGGCTCGAAGCTCTCCCAGCCGCTCAACGCCTCGCTGATCGAGGACGCGGAGGACGAGGACGATGCGGTCGAGGCGCTGGCCGCCGCGCCTGCCGCCGCCCAGGCCGTCACGGTGACGGAAAAGATCGTCGAGAAGATCATCGAGCGTGTCGTCCGCGACCGTGAGAAACTGCCGAACCGCCGCCAGGGCTACACCCAGAAGGCCGTCATCGGCGGGCACAAGGTCTATCTGCGCACCGGCGAATTCGGCGACGGCCGCCTCGGCGAGATCTTCATCGACATGCACAAGGAAGGCGCCGCCTTCCGCGCGATGATGAACAACTTCGCCATCGCCATCTCGCTCGGCCTGCAGTACGGCGTGCCGCTGGAGGAATATGTGGAGGCCTTCACCTTCACCAAGTTCGAGCCGGCCGGCATGGTGCAGGGCAACGACGCCATCAAGAACGCGACGTCGATCCTCGACTATGTCTTCCGCGAGCTTGCCGTCTCCTATCTCGGCCGCCACGACCTTGCCCATGTCGATACGTCCGATTTCTCCAACACGGCGCTCGGCAAGGGCATCCAGGAAGGCAAGACGAACCTGATCTCGACCGGCTGGACGCGCGGCCACAAGCCGACGCTCATCCAGGGCGGCCAGGCTGGCGATCGCCCGCTCGCAGAGCCCAAGGGCGCCGCCACCGCCGCCCCGGCCAAGGCTTCGTCCGTCAGCAACATCACCTCGTTCGCCGGCAGCGCGGCCCGCAAGATCGAGCCGGTGACGGCGATCTCCCCCTCCGAAATCGTCGCCTTCAAGCGCGACTACGAGGAACGCGCCGCCGAATTCGCGGAAGAAGTGGCGGACGAGGCAGCCGAGGAGACGCCCGAAGGCGTGACCGCCCTCTTCTCCGACAAGGCAGCCGCCGAAGCCGCCAGTGCCAAGGCCGACGCCAAGAAGCTGGAGAACGAGCGCCGCATGCGCTCCATCGCGCAGGGCTACACGGGCAACATGTGCTCCGAGTGCCAGAACTTCACCATGGTGCGCAACGGCACCTGCGAGAAGTGCGACACCTGCGGCTCGACGAGCGGCTGCAGCTAATCGCCGCCCTTTACCACAGGACAGACGAGAACCCGGGGAGCGATCCCCGGGTTTTTTCATTCAGCGGGCGAGTTCGAACTGGATCTCGATCCTGTGACAGGCCGCGCCCGGTCCGTTCCAGCCGTGATAGACCTCGCGGCTTTCGCCGGAGAAGACGTGCCGCGACAGCTCGATCTCCGCGACCAGCGGCGCATAGCCCTGGGTGAAGAGCGTGCGCAGCGAACCTTGGTGGACCCGCGAGGCAACGATGGTGGGTTCGAGATGGCGCAGTTCCACCGTGCCTCCATATTCCTCCGGACCCTCCACGGGCCGGCAGATCTGCCAGTCGAACGGCGTCCTGCCGTCCTTCGGCAGGCCATGAGCAATGAAGATCCAGGGGCCGGCGACGGTCAGCCCATAGTCGCCGACCGCCCCCTCGATGATCGGCGCAAGCTCCACAGCCGCCTGCCTGATCTCGGGAATGCGAAGGCGGCGCCGCATGCACAGCACCCACATGTCCGGTGTCTCGATGATGTTCATGGTCCCTCCCGTTTCGACGCAGACCTATGATCGCGATTGTTTTCGAGCAAGCGGCTCCCTGGAAAGCCATGCCAAACTTGAGGCCGGAAGGCGCAAAAGGCGGAAAATCATTTCAAGACGGCCAATCCTTCCCGCGAACCGCGGGCCAGGCACGATGTCATTGCGATGCGGGAAAGGGCGGGTTACATGCAAGCCTCCCGTTGCGGGAATCGACCTGCCCGTCCCGTGATGCAGAAGGAACAGTCGATGCCGATAGCGCCGTTCAAGGGGCCGATCGCCCTTGCCTACCGCGTCCTCGTCCTGCCGGGCGTCATTGCCTATCTCTTCGCCGTCAGCATCGTCGTGCTTGCCGCCGACCGGTTCTGGCTCGTCGATCTTCTCACCTTCGCCTGGCCCTACATCATCGCCACCGGCGCCCTGCTCGTCGTGGCCGCCCTGGTGACGCGGCGCCTGAAGGCGATCGTGATTGCGGGGGCCGGCCTTGCGGTCGCCCTGATCCCGGCGGCCGATGTGCCGACCGCCCGCGCCTCCGCCGCCGCAGGCGGCCTGAAGGTGCTGACCGCCAATCTCTTCGTCCGGAATGCGCAGGATCCTGCCGTCTTCATCGCGATGCTGCGCCGGGAAAAACCCGATATCGTCATCCTGCAGGAGACGACGAAGCGCTGGGAGGAGGCGCTTTCCGCCGCCGGCCTCTATGCCTATGAAAGCAATTCGGACGTACGCGAGCGCGATGCCATCAAGGTCTTCTCCGTCCTGCCGATCCGCTCGCAGACCGAATTGAAGCGCGCCTTCACCGAGGAGCGCGCCTACAAGCAGCCGCTCCGCCTGGAACTGGACATGCGCGGCAAGCCGCTCTTCCTCTACGCCTTCCACCCCGAAACGCCGCGCCGGCTCTGGCAGTGGCACGATCGCAACGCCTATCTCTCGGCGGCCGCCGACGCGGTGCGCGGCGACCTCGAGACGGCGCCGGTCATCGTCGCGGGCGACTGGAACACGCCGACCTGGTCGCCCTTCTTCCGTGCCTTCCTCAAGCAGGCGGGCCTTGCCTCCACCGCGGGCGGCTGGCTGCAGCCGGTCACGCGGTTCAGCCAGAAACTCGACACGGTCGCCTATATCGGCGCCTCGATCGACCATATCGTCGTCTCGCCGGATATTTCCGTGCGGGCACGCCGCGTCGGTCCGAATTTCGGCTCGAACCATCTGCCCGTCATCGCCGAACTGGCGCTGCCGGAAACCTGACCCCCTCGCCCCTGAGGAAAAACACCCTATCTTAGGGGGCGAAGCCATTTCGAGGGAGACGATCATGCCGACGGAAAAGGACAGCCCCAAAGCGTCGCTCGAGGAGGAACGCGCCCGGCAGAAGCGAAAGTCGGCCAAAGCCGAGCAGGACGACTATCTGGAGGAGGCGCTGGAAGAGACCTTTCCGGCGAGCGACCCGATCGCCCCCGGCGAGGTGAAGGATCACGCCAAGTGAGCGGCGATACGGCGCATGCCCGGCCCTTGCCGCGAACGGTCTGACCGGCGATGAGCACCGCCTTCCTTTTCACCGGCCCGGACGATGCCGCCGTCACCCTGCTTCTTGCCCATGGCAGCGGCGCGCCGATGGATTCGCCAGCCATGAACGCGGCAGCGGATGCCCTGGCGGCGGAGGGCCTGCGCGTCGCGCGCTTCGAATTCTCCTACATGGCCGCCCGGCGCACCGAAGGCAGCCGCCGCCCGCCGCCCAGGGCCGAGACGCTGAATCCCGAATTTCGCGCGGCCGTCGCGGATCTCGCCGCCACGGGGCCGCTCGTCATCGGCGGCAAGTCGATGGGCGGCCGTGTCGCCAGCATGGTGGCCGACGGGCTTCTTGCAGAAGGCCGCATCGCCGGCCTGCTTTGCCTCGGCTATCCGTTCCACCCGCCGGAAAAGCCGGCGCAGCTGCGCACGGCCCACCTCATGGCGCTCGCAACGCCAAGCCTCATCTGCCAGGGTACGCGCGATCCCTTCGGCACGAAGAACGAGGTGCCCGGCTACGGACTGCCGGAGCGCATCCGCTTCCTGTGGCTGGAAGACGGCGACCATGACCTCAAGCCGCGCAAGAGCGTTTCCGGCTTTACCGCCGCCGACCACCTCGCCACCATGGCCCACACCGTGAAGGCCTGGGCGGCAGGCCTCGGCTGACCCCTGTTCCATGCGGAACAGCGCCTGAAACCGTCCCATGCGAAGGTTCGGTCACTGGATGGAACGAACCATCCCGACCGAACCAGAGGGGACTTCGACATGCGCAATCTCATCCTTGCCGCCGCCATCGCTTTCACCGCCGCCGCCTCCTTCGCCGCGCCGTCGCAGGCCGGCTATTACAGCTACGGCTACCAGCCCGCCTGCTTCATCAAGAAGATCAAGAGCTACGACTACTACGGCAACCTGATCATCAAACGCGTCCGCGTCTGCCACTAGCCGGCGCCCCGATCAGGGGTCGATCGAAGCATGGCCGCCGCTGGCAGACGGCCTCACGGACGCGACGAAGCCCGGATGCCCTCCCATGCATCCGGGCTTCTCCTTTTCGACTATTCGCCGCTCACCTGCCCGGCCCAGCTTTGCGCACCGGATTCGCCATCGAGGAACGGCAGGGCCGTGCTGACGAGTGCGGGGGCTGCAAAGGTCTCGTAGTGGGTGAGGCCCGGCAGGATGGCGAGACGGTTCTTCGCCATGTTCTCCCGCATCCAGCCGGCATCCCTCAGCCCGCCGCCGAGCTTCTGGTAGAATTCGACGATATGTTCCGGGCGGATCATGTCGCTGTCGCCAAAGATCAGCATGACGGGCATGGAGAGCTTTGCCACCGCATCGGAGGCGTCGTAATCGACGCGCATGGCCGCGCCCATCGCGTCGAGCAGCTTCGGGAATTCGGAAACGTCCGGCGCGACGGCGCCATAGGACCTGTACATCGGCGTCTCCTTCATCATCTCCGCCATGGCTCCGGAGACCGCCTCCTGCTGCGGCAGCATTTCCGGGAAGAAGCCGTTCCTGGCGAAGGGCGCCGAGGCGATGACGAGGCGGCGCACCTTGTCCGGCGCGCCGGCGGCCATGTGCAGCGCCACGCCGCCGCCGAAGGAATAGCCGAGCACGTCGACTTGGTCGTAGCCCAGTTCCTCCACGAGCTCGGCCATGTCGGCGCCGATGGCGGTTATGTCGATCGGCCGCGTGCCGAGCGGCGTGCGGCCATGGCCCTGCAAGTCGACGCCGATCACCTGGCGGTTGTCCTGCAGCGTCTTGAGGTTGGCGCCGAACATCTCGATCTGGCCGAGGCCGCCATGCAGCAGGAGCAGCGGCTCGCCCTTGCCGCGGATCTCGTAATAGTAGTCGATGCCGTTCACCGTCAGGTGCCCCGCCTTGTCCGGCTTGCCGGCCTCGCCCTGCAACGGGTTCTCGGCCACATCCTCCGCCTGCGCCGAAAGGGGGGCGAAGGCGGCAAGGGCGGCGGTCAGGAGGGTGATGATGGTCAGCTTCGGCATGGTCCGTCTCCTCGGGTTCCGGCCGGCGGCCCGCCGGCTTCATGCACCAAGGACGCGGCGGAGCGCGCCGCCCCGACAGGGCTCGCGAAATTTTCGGCAGACGCCTGCCAGCTGGATTCAGGTTCCTGCCGGATTGATTCCGCTAGCGGCGGCAACGGTTTGAAAAGCCTGCTCTATTTCCGATCGGCCCGTCCGGTCGGCGCGGAAGGGAACATTAACCCGGCCATGCGAATATTAGCGCCGAACCAGATATATCCGGGAAGACGATGGCACACAGCTTCTCCTACACGCACTATGACCTCGACATGCAGCGCGCCGGTACGGTCATCGAGATCACGCTCTCGGCCATCGCCAATGTGCGGCTGATGAGCCACGGCAATTTCGATCTCTTCAAGAATGCCCGCCAGCACAAGTTCCTCGGCGGCGTCGCCAAGCAGTCGCCGATCCGGCTGAAAATCCCGGAAAACGGCCACTGGCATGTGGTGGTCGACATGGAGGGGCATCCCGGCAAGGCCGAGTCGTCGATCAGGATCGTGCCGGCCGCCCCGCAGAAGCCCGTGCAGCGCTTCAGCGCCGCCTCCTGACGGGCGCGGCGGGTCTCAGCCCCGCTCCCGGCGCAGCTTCGCCCACCATTCCAGCCGCTTCTTCAGCTCCCGCTCGAAGCCGCGTTCGGGCGGATCGTAGAAGGTTTTCCGCCCCATCTTCTCCGGGAAATAATCCTGTCCGGAAAAGGCGTCCGGCATGTCGTGGTCGTAGCGGTAGCCGTCGCCGTAGCCCTCGCCCTTCATCAGCTTCGTCGGCGCATTGAGGATGTGCTTCGGCGGCAGCAGCGAGCCGTTTTCCTTCGCCGCGCGCATCGCGGATTTGTAGGCGGTGTAGACGGCGTTCGATTTCGGTGCGGTGGCGAGATAGACGCAGGCCTGCGCCAGCGCCAGTTCCCCCTCCGGAGAGCCGAGGAAATCGTAGGCATCCTTGGCGGCATTGCAGACGACGAGCGCCTGCGGATCGGCAAGGCCGATGTCCTCCACCGCCATGCGCACCATGCGCCGGCAGAGGAACAGCGGGTCCTCGCCGGCATCCAGCATGCGGGTGAGATAGTAGAGCGCCGCATCGGGATCGGACCCGCGCACGGACTTGTGCAGCGCGGAGATGAGATTGTAGTGGCCGTCCTGCGACTTGTCGTAGACGGGGGCCCGGCGCTGCACGATGCGGAAGAGATCGTCCTGACCGAAGGTCTCGCCGGCGCGGGCGGCGCGCCAGACTTCCTCGGCAAGCGTCAGCACCGCCCGCCCGTCCCCATCGGCCATGCGCAGCAGCGAGGCGCGCGCTTCTTCGTCGAGCGGCAGCGGTTTTTCCTCGATCGCCTCGGCACGCTTCAAAAGCTCCTCGAGGCTCTGTTCGTCATGCGGCTTGAAGGTGAGCACGCGGGCGCGGGAGAGAAGCGCGGCATTGAGCTCGAAGGACGGGTTCTCCGTCGTCGCGCCGACGAGCACGATCGTGCCGTCCTCCATGACCGGCAGGAAACTGTCCTGCTGGGCGCGGTTGAAACGATGGATCTCATCGACGAAGAGCAGCGTCTGCCGGCCGCCCATGCGGCGCTGGCGCGCGGCCTCGAATACCTTCTTGAGATCGGCGACGCCGGAGAAGATCGCCGAGATCTGTTCGAAGGCGAGCCCCGTTTCGCCGGACAGGAGGCGCGCCACCGTCGTCTTGCCCGTGCCGGGCGGACCCCAGAAGATCATCGAGCCGAGCGAGCCGGCCTCGATCATGCGCGAGAGCACGCCGTCGGGACCCGTCAGGTGCTCCTGGCCGGACACTTCGCCCAGCGTGCGGGGGCGCAGGCGATCGGCCAGGGGCCGCTTTGCCGCCATCTCCTCCGGTTCACGCGGGGCGAAGAGGTCGCTCATCGGAAGAACTGGCGGATGCGCTGGCCGTCACGCTCGATCTCGACGCGCCAGATGGACGGGTCCTCGTTGACGAGCGAGGCGAGGCTTTCGGTCGAGGCGACCTCGGTGCCGTTGAGCGCGATGATGATATCGCGCGGCTGGAGGCCGATGCGCGCCGCCGGCGAGCCGCGATTGACCTCGGTGACGACGACGCCGGCCGTGGTGCGGTTGGTCGGCATGCGCAGTTCCTCCGCCACGCGCGGCGAGAGGTTGGCGACGACCGCGCCGGAGAAGGGATTGCGGCCTTCGATCAGCCGCTCGTCGCGCGGCGTGGTCTCGGGCGCGCGGTCGAGCGAGAGCGTCAGGTCCTCTTCCTTGCCATTGGCAATGACGGTGATGCGCGCCGTGCCGCCGATGCCCACGGTGGTGAGGCGATAGCCGAGGGCGTCGGGATGCTCGACGGGAACGCCGTTGACGGCGGTGACCACCTGCCCGGGCTTCATGCCGGCCTTTTCCGCCGGACTGCCGGCCTGCACCTGCGAGATGAGCGCGCCGCGGGCGCGATCCAGGTCGAGCGCTTCGGCGACCTCCGAGGTCACCGCATCGAAGGTGGCGCCGATGAACGGGCGGTCGAAGGTGGCGCTGCCGTTTTCGGCGCTGGCGACGAAGGTCTTCACCAGGTTGGCCGGGATGGCGAAGCCGACGCCGTTCGAGCCGCCGCCGCGCGAGAAGATCGCGGTGTTGATGCCGATCAGCTCGCCGTTCATGTTGATGAGGCCGCCGCCGGAATTGCCGGGATTGATCGAGGCGTCCGTCTGGATGAAGAAGCCGAAATCCCCGGAACGGACCTGGTTGCGGGCAAGCGCCGAGACGATGCCGCTCGTCACCGTCTGGCCGACGCCGAACGGATTGCCGATGGCGAGCACGAGGTCGCCGACCTCGACCGCGTCGCTGTCGCCAAGCGGCAGGGCCGTGAAATCCGCATCCGCCTTGATCTTCAGCACGGCAAGGTCGACGCGCTCGTCCTTCAGCACCACGGTGCTTTCATATTCGCGGCCATCCGCCAGCGCGACCTTGATGTCGCTCGCGCCCTCGATGACATGGTTGTTCGTCACCACGATGCCCTTGGCGCCGACGATGACGCCCGAGCCGAGCGAGGACTGCTTTTCGCTGCGGTTCGGCATGCGCTGGCCGAAGAACTCCTCGAAGAAGGGGTCGCCGTCGAAGATCGAGCGGCGCTCGACGACGCGCTCGGCATAGACATTGACCACGGCGTTCTCGACCTGCTTGACCAGCGGCGCGAAGGAGAGCTGCATTTCCGTGCGCGATTGCGGCACGGTGCGCTCCTCGGCCATTGCGGGCGCCGCAAAGGCGAGAGCAACGGCAAGCGGGGCGGCAAGCAGGATGCGGACGTTCGGCATGGACGAGTCTCCTTCGTTTCTGCGTCACGATCAGATAGGATCTCGCGGGAAAAAAGGCAAATTGTGGAGGAGGCGCCGATTGCGGCGATCTCACGCGGCGCGCACGAAAATGTGGTCGCCACAAATCTTTCGCCGCCGTTGAAACAACATCCGCCGCGTTTACGTAGGTACCAGGGAAACAACCGAAAAGATCGAGCCCCGCCATGTCTCTCTACCGCCCGCCCCGCATTCCCGCTTCGCAGATCACGCCGGAACACTGTTTCCTCGCGCGCCGCTCGTTTCTGGCGGCCGCGGCCGGTGGAGCGCTTCTGGCGTCGGGCATGCCCGCTTTCGCCGAAGCCCTGAAGGCATCGAAATCGCCCTACGCGGTGGACGAGGCGCTGACGCCCGAAAAGGACGTGACCAGCTACAACAATTTCTACGAGTTCGGCATGGGCAAGGGCGACCCGATCGCCAATTCGGAAAAATTCAAGCCGACGCCCTGGACGGTGAAGGTCGATGGGCTTGTCGGCAAGCCGAAGGAGTTCGGGCTGGAAGAGCTGATGGCCCTGCCGCTGGAAGAGCGGGTCTACCGCATGCGCTGCGTGGAGGCCTGGTCGATGGTCATCCCCTGGATCGGCTTTCCGCTTTCCGCGCTGCTCGACAAGGTGGAGCCGCTGGGCGACGCACGATATGTCGCCTTCGAAACCGTCGTCAGACCGGAGGAGATGCCCGGCCAGTCCGGCTATTTCCAGTCCCTGCCCTGGCCCTATGTCGAGGGCCTCAGGCTCGACGAGGCGCGCCATCCGCTGACGATCCTCTCCGTCGGCGTCTACGGCAAGACGCTGCCGAACCAGAACGGCGCGCCGATCCGCCTCGTCGTGCCGTGGAAATACGGCTTCAAGGGCATCAAGTCGATCGTGAAGATCACGCTCACCGACAAGCAGCCGCCCTCCACCTGGAATCTCGCCGCGCCGAACGAGTACGGTTTCTACGCCAATGTGAACCCGGAGGTCGACCATCCGCGCTGGAGCCAGGCGAGCGAGAACCGTATCGGCGAAGGCGGCTTCTTCGGCGCCAATCGCCGGCCGACCCTGCCCTTCAACGGCTATGCCGAGGAGGTCGCCGGCCTCTACAGCGGCATGGACCTCAGGGCGAACTACTGATGGCGCGCCTGCCGACCCTTCCGCGCAAATACCACGCGGCCTCGATCTGGCTGCTCTATGCCCTTGGCCTCGTGCCGGCGGCCTGGGGCTTCTGGCTCGGCGCCACGGGCCGCCTGCCCGGCAACCCGGTCAAGGAATTCGAGCACCTGCTCGGCCTCTGGGCGCTGCGGTTCCTCATCGCCACGCTCGCCGTCACGCCGATCCGCGACCTCTTCGCCATCAACTGGGTGCGCTATCGCCGCGCGCTCGGGCTGCTGGCGTTCTGGTACGTGCTGATGCATTTCCTCACCTACATGCTACTCGATCAGTACCTGAATTTTTCGGCGATCCTGGTCGATATCGCCAAGCGGCCCTTCATCACCATCGGCATGGCCGCCTTCGTGCTGCTCATCCCGCTGGCGCTGACCTCCAATGCCTGGTCGATCCGCAGGCTCGGCATGCGCTGGGTGAAGCTGCATCGGCTGGTCTACGTCATCGCCGCCGCCGGCGCGCTGCATTTTGCCATGTCGGTGAAGGTCGTGGGGCTGGAGCCGTGGACCTATATCGGGCTTGTGGCGCTGCTTCTCCTCTATCGGCTGGCGCGGCCGCTGATCCGGGGCAGCGGAAGAGGAAAGCCGCGGGCCTCCGCGTTTCGCGGACAGGAACGCTCGGCCTGAGGCGTTTCGCACTCTTGCAGGAAATGCTCTGGATTCCTGCTTTTACCGCATTTCCGGACGCAAAACCGCTTCGCACTTTTGCTGGAAATGCTCTAGGAGGCGCGGCCGGGACCGCTCGTCTCGTCCTTCACCACGAAGAGCTTCGCCCCTGCCGACAGCGGGACATCGGCCGCGTTGCTGACGACGCGGTTCCGGCCATTGCTCTTGGCAAGGTAGAGCAGCCGGTCCGCGCGGCTGATCGCGTCATGGATGGTGTGATCTCCGGCGGCCGTGACCGCCACCCCGAAACTTGCGGTGATCGGGCGATCGATGCCGATGCGGCCGAGGTCGCGTTCCGACAGGGCGAGACGCAAGGTGTTCGCGAGCATATGGGCGTCCTGCAGGCGGCAGTTCGGCAGATAGGCGATGAACTCCTCCCCACCGAAGCGCGCGACCGCGACGCCGGGCCAGGCGAGCGTGCGCAGGAGGGTGGCCACCTCGCGAATGGCCTCGTCTCCGGCGGCGTGCCCGAAGCGGTCGTTGATCGCCTTGAACCAGTCGATATCGGCGACGATGATGGCCGCTTCGGTTTTCCCCGCATGCTCGCCGAGGCGCTGCTCGAAACCGCGACGGTTGAGAAGGCCCGTCAGCGGATCCTCCGCCGCTGCCTTGCGGTGCCCTTCGACGATCCGCAGCGCCACGGAGGCAAGCGCCGTCAGGGCCAGGAGCAAAGCGCCGATCGTCGCCGTGATCTGCATGACGAAGGCGTAGGACGAGCCGATGAAGGCGTCCATGGCGAGGCTGCCCGCCATGACGAAGAAAACGATCGTGCGCAGGGTCGTCTCCAGCATCACGAAGACGACGGCCCCGAGCAGCGCGCGATCGACCCAGGTGCCCGACCGGCGCCAGGAGGACAGCAGGGCAACCAGCAGCAGCAGGCTGCAGGCGATATCGCTGACGAAGAGCTCGAAGCGCAGGCTTTGCGCGACGAAGACCGCGTAGGCGATGATGCCATAGGCGACGGCGGCGATGCCGAGACGAAGGGCGAGATGCCGCGACGCGTCGAAATGGGTGGAAAGGCCCTGGCTGTAGAGGAGGAAGGCGCTGAGGAACGCGGCATCCGCCGTCATCGCGACAAGAGGCACCGGCGCAACGGCCTGCAGAAGCGGCGCGAGGAAACCGAGGGCCGCACAGAGATAACCGCTGCCCCAGAACAGGGCGGCACGGTTGCCGAAGCGCGCGACGATGAGAAACGCCACGCCGAACAGGGTGAGAACCACCGGCAGCAGGAATGCGAAATTCTCGGCCATCGCCCAAACTCGATTAAACTCGGCCGGGACTTTAAGCCCCGGGGCTAAAGACAATCCCTAGCGACATGGTTTCCAAATCCTTGCGGGCGCCATTTCCGCAAAGAAAAAGCCGGACGCTTTCGCGTCCGGCTTCAAGACGTCCGGTCGGGACGCTCGTTCGATCAGGCGGCTTCGGCAGCGTCCGCCTCGGCGGCAACGCGGGCCTTGTCGGCTGCGCCCTTGGCGTCGACGTCGCGGTCGACGAACTCGATGACGGCGAGCGGGGCGTTGTCGCCATGACGGTAGCCAGCCTTCATGATGCGCAGGTAGCCACCATTACGGCTGGCATAGCGCGTCGCGATCGCGTCGAACAGCTTGCCGACAACGGCAACGTCGCGGATCTGCGAGATCGCCTGGCGGCGAGCGTGCAGGTCGCCGCGCTTGCCGAGGGTGACGAGCTTTTCGACGATCGGGCGAATTTCCTTCGCCTTCGGCAGCGTGGTTACGATCTGCTCATGCTGAATGAGCGAGGCAGCCATGTTGGCGAACATCGCCTTGCGGTGGCTGGCGGTACGGTTGAGTTTGCGACCCGAATTCTGGTGGCGCATCTCGGTTCTCCTTCACATGCAGGCAGTCGCCTGCCGTTTGATGGGTTAATACTGGTCTTCGTAGCGCTTGGCGAGATCTTCGATGTTCTCGGGCGGCCATGCCGGCACTTCCATGCCGAGGTGCAGGCCCATGGAAGCGAGAACTTCCTTGATTTCGTTCAGCGACTTGCGACCAAAATTCGGAGTGCGAAGCATTTCGGCTTCGGTCTTCTGAATGAGATCGCCGATATAGACGATGTTGTCGTTCTTCAGGCAGTTCGCCGAACGGACCGAAAGTTCCAGTTCGTCGACCTTCTTGAGGAGCGCCGGGTTGAAAGCCAGTTCCGTGACCGATTCCTCTTCGGCTTCCTTCTGCGGCTCGTCGAAGTTGACGAAGACCGAGAGCTGGTCCTGGAGGATGCGGGCCGCGAACGCGATCGCATCTTCGCCCGTGACGGAACCGTCGGTCTCGATGGTCATCGTCAGCTTGTCGTAGTCGAGAACCTGGCCTTCACGGGTGTTTTCCACCTTGTAGGACACTTTCTTGACCGGCGAATACAGGCTGTCGACCGGGATGAGGCCGATCGGCGCGTCTTCGGAGCGGTTGCGGTCGGCCGGGACATAGCCCTTGCCGTTGTTGACCGTGAACTCCATGCGGATCTCCGCGCCCTCGTCGAGGGTGCAGATGACATGGTTGGGGTTCAGGATCTCGATGTCGCCGACCGTCTGGATGTCGCCAGCCGTCACGACGCCCGGGCCCTGCTTGCGCACGACCATGCGCTTGGAATCATCGCCATCCATCTTGATGGCGATTTCCTTGATGTTGAGCACGATGTCGGTCACGTCTTCCCGGACACCCGGGATGGACGAGAACTCGTGCAGCACGCCGTCGATCTGCACGGCGGTGACAGCCGCACCGCGCAGCGACGACAGGAGAACGCGACGCAGCGCGTTGCCGAGGGTCAGGCCGAAGCCACGCTCCAGCGGCTCGGCAACAAGGCTTGCCTTGGTGCGGCCGGAGGAGGTGAACTCGACCTTGTTCGGCTTGATCAGTTCCTGCCAGTTTTTCTGGATCATATGTTTTGCCTTCCGTTCGCCGCCACCATCCAATCGTGACGGCCGAGCCCTGAAGTTCCGCGAAAGCCGGAAACCGGCTTCCGCGAGAGTTCGAATGCGATGATCAGACGCGGCGCTTCTTGCGCGGGCGGCAACCGTTGTGCGGGATCGGGGTCACGTCGCGGATCGACGTGATCATGAAGCCGGCAGCCTGGAGGGCGCGCAGAGCCGATTCACGGCCGGAACCCGGACCGCAGACTTCGACTTCCAGCGACTTCATGCCGTGTTCCTGAGCCTTCTTGGCGCAGTCTTCGGCAGCGATCTGGGCGGCGAACGGGGTCGACTTGCGCGAACCCTTGAAGCCCTTCGCACCGGCCGACGACCAGGCAATCGCGTTGCCCTGTGCGTCGGTGATGGTGATCATCGTGTTGTTGAACGAAGAATTGACGTGAGCAACACCCGAGGTGATGTTCTTGCGTTCGCGACGGCGGACGCGTGCGGCTTCCTTGGCCATGGATAGTCCTTTCGTTGATCTCGACACCGCCGTAGTTCCAGCGGCTCCACCGGGCCGGGGTGACACCCTGCCCTGAACAGTATTTGCAGATGCGCCCGAAGGCCGCATCTGCGGCGATATCGTCACTGCCGTAATGCCAGCAGCTCCACCGACCGGGGCATTTGCCTGGCGCAACACCCCGCTCGAAACTCAAAAGAGGCCGGCGCGGCGCGCCAGCCTCCTGTTCCCCGTTTCCGGGAAATTACTTCTTCTTGCCTGCGATGGCCTTGGCCGGACCCTTGCGGGTGCGGGCATTGGTATGCGTGCGCTGGCCGCGGACCGGAAGGCCGCGACGGTGACGCAGGCCGCGGTAGCAGCCGAGGTCCATGAGACGCTTGATGTTCATCGAGGTCTCGCGACGCAGGTCGCCTTCGACCTGGTAGTCGCGGTCGATGGCTTCACGGATCTGCAGGATCTCTGCGTCCGTGAGCTGATGCACGCGACGATCAGCCGGGATGCCGACCTTCTCGATGATTTCCTGTGCAAACTTCGGGCCGATCCCGTGAATGTAACGCAGCGCGATGACGACGCGTTTTGCAGTCGGGATGTTGACGCCAGCGATACGTGCCACGCCTGTTCTCCTTGCTTCCAGTTGCCATCCGGCAAGTGGTCTTCTTCATTCGATACGGCAAAAGCCGCTGCTCATCTATGATGCCGCATGACCTTGCCCTGGTTCGTTCCGCTCCAGGGGATCATGCGGTGAGGTTCGGGACATGTCGAAAACGACCGCACCCGGACTTCGTTCTTCTGAAATCCGCGCCGATCGCAATGGTATGTCGCGAGTTGGCGCTGTCATAAGGGGAATCGGCCGAAAAAGTCAACTCCCGGCCGGATCCTTTTTCGCCCGATCTCAGGCGTTCTCCAGGATTCCGGCGATCTCCGCGGTCACCTTGTCGACATTGGCCATGCCATCGACCGTCTGGAGCCTGCCGGTCGAGGCGTAGTACTTCGACAGCGGCGCCGTTTTCTCGCGGTATTCCGTGAGGCGGCGCTTGAAGGCTTCCGGGTTGTCGTCCGAGCGGACGGTGCCGCCGGCGGCGATCGTCTCGGCCACGCGGGTCTCCATGCGCTTGACCAGCGCATCCTCGTCGACCTTCAACTCTATGACGGCATCGAGCGAGAGGCCCTTGCCGGCGAGGATCTGGTCGAGGGCTTCGGCCTGCGGAACCGTGCGCGGGTAACCGTCGAGGATGAAGCCCCTGGCACAGTCGGGCGAATCGATTCGGTCGGACACGATCTCGTTGACGATCGCGTCGGAGACGAGCTGGCCGGCATCCATGACGGCCTTCGCACGCTTGCCCACATCCGTGCCGGCGGCGACGGCCGCGCGCAGCATGTCACCCGTGGAGAGCTGCGGAATGCCGTGCCTCTCCGTCAGGAGCTTGGCTTGCGTCCCCTTGCCAGCCCCCGGCGGCCCCAGAAAAATCAGTCTCATCGTCCCCTCTTTCCGCCACGCAGCTTCGACTTCTTGATCAGCCCCTCATATTGCTGAGCAATCAGGTGGCCCTGTATCTGTGCTACAGTATCCAAGGTCACGCTGACAACAATCAAAAGCGACGTACCACCAAGGTAGAACGGCACCCCGGTCTGCGCGATGAGAATTTCGGGAAGGATACAGACGAAGACGAGATAGAGCGCGCCGATGACCGTGACACGGGTCAGCACGTAGTCGATATATTCGGCGGTGCGCTCGCCCGGGCGGATGCCCGGGATGAAGCCGCCGTGCTTCTTCAGATTGTCGGCCGTGTCCTTCGGATTGAAGACGATGGCCGTGTAGAAGAAGGCGAAGAAGGCGATCATGCCGGCATAGAACAGCATGTAGAGCGGCTGGCCGTGGCCGAGGGCGGCGATGACGGCCGTTGCCCAGGCCGGCAGCTCGGCCGTGTTCGAGAAGCCCGCCAGCGTCGCCGGCAGCAGCAGCAGCGAGGAGGCGAAGATCGCCGGGATGACGCCCGCGGTGTTGAGCTTCAGCGGCAGGTGCGAGGTGTCGCCCTGGAACATGCGGTTGCCGACCTGTCGCTTCGGATACTGGATCAGAAGCCGGCGCTGGGCACGTTCGACGAAGACGATGAGCGCGATGACGCCGACGGCCATGACCACGACGGCGATGACCACGCCGATCGACAGAGCGCCCGTGCGGCTGAGTTCCAGCGTGCCGGCGAGCGCGCTCGGCAGGGCCGCGACGATGCCGGCGAAGATGATCAGCGAGATGCCGTTGCCGATGCCGCGCGAGGTGATCTGCTCACCCAGCCACATCAGGAACATGGTGCCGCCGAGCAGCGAGATGACGGTGGAAATGCGGAAGAACCAGCCCGGATCGTTGACCAGCCCTGCCCCGCTCTCAAGGCCCACCGCGATGCCGTAGGCCTGCAGCGTGCCAAGCAGCACCGTGCCGTAGCGCGTGTACTGGTTGATGATCTTTCGGCCCTGCTCGCCTTCCTTCTTCAGCTGTTCCAGCGAGGGAACGACCGAGGTCATCAGCTGCACGATGATCGACGCGGAAATATACGGCATGATGCCGAGCGCGAAGATCGCCATGCGCTCGACGGCGCCGCCGGAGAACATGTTGAAGAGGCCGAGAATGCCGCCCGACTGGCCGCGGAAGGCCTGCGCGAAGGCTTCGGGGTTGAGGCCCGGCAACGGGATATAGGTGCCGAGACGATAGACGAGCAGCGCGCCCAGCGTGAACCAGAGACGCTTCTTCAGATCTTCCGCCTTGGCGAAAGTCGAGAAGTTGAGATTAGAGGCAAGTTGTTCCGCTGCCGAAGCCATGCATTTCTCCGCGAAGCCGATCCGGCGGCGGGGAGCCCGGCCAGGTCCGGATTGGCTGATCCGTTGGCACGCCCCCTCGCCCCTCCTCGGACCGACGGACCATGCTGAAATTCGTCTTGCCCCTCTGCCGGTGCAGCAAAGCGGGCGGATGGAGCCTAAACCGGTTGAAACGCGGATTGTCAAGCAATCCCGGCCTCACCCTGGCTTTTAATTCCGGACAACAGCGGGGAGAAGAATCCCGGCCGTCGTTGTGAGGCTCACATATGGGAGCAAAATCGCCCGGTGTGAAGCACACCGGGCGATAATTTCGTCGAATTATTCGGCGGCTTCCGCAGCGGCCGAGAGCAGCTTGACCGAGCCGCCGGCCTTTTCGATCTTCTCGATCGCCGGCTTGGAGGCACCGGCGACTTCGAAGGTCACCTTGGCCTTCAGTTCGCCGTCAGCGAGGATGCGGACACCGTCCTTCTCGCGGCGGATGACGCCGGCGGCCTTGAGGGCGGCTGCGTCAACGGTCGCCTTGGCATCGAGCTTGCCGGCATCGATCGCCTTCTGGACACGGTCCAGGGACACGATGACGAAGTCGGATGCGAAGATGTTGTTGAAGCCGCGCTTCGGCAGGCGACGGTAGATGGGCATCTGACCGCCTTCGAAGCCGTTGATGGCAACGCCAGAACGGGCCTTCTGACCCTTGACACCGCGACCACCGGTCTTGCCCTTGCCGGAACCGATACCGCGACCGACGCGCTTGCGGTTCTTCGAGGAGCCTTCGTTGTCCTTGATTTCGTTGAGTTTCATGATCTATCCCCTCACTTCTCTTCGACGACGCGAACGAGGTGCTGGACGGCACGGATCATGCCGCGGACAGACGGGGTGTCTTCCAGCGTGCGAACCCGATGCATCTTGTTGAGGCCCAGGCCGACCAGCGTTGCGCGCTGGATGGCCGGACGGCGGATGGGGCTGCCGATCTGCTCGACAGTCACCGTCTTCTTTGCGGTTTCTTTCTTAGCCATGGCTCACAGCTCCTTATTCTTCGGAAGCGACGCCGGCGGACGCACGACGGGCCTGCAGCGTGGCGTACTTCATGCCGCGCTGTGCCGCGATGTCCTTCGGGTGCATCTGGCTCTTGAGAGCGTCGAACGTCGCACGGATCATGTTGTACGGGTTCGAGGAGCCGGTCGACTTGGCGACGACGTCATGGACGCCGAGCGTTTCGAAGACGGCGCGCATCGGGCCACCCGCGATGATACCGGTACCGGCCTTGGCCGAACGCAGAAGCACCTTGCCGGCGCCGTGGCGGCCGTGCACGTCGTGGTGCAGCGTGCGGCCGGAGCGCAGCGGAACGAAGATCAGGTCGCGCTTGGCGGCTTCGGTGGCCTTCCGGATCGCTTCCGGAACTTCACGTGCCTTGCCGTGGCCGAAGCCGACGCGGCCCTTCTGATCGCCGACGACGACGAGCGCTGCGAAACCGAAACGACGGCCGCCCTTGACGACCTTCGCGACGCGGTTGATCGCGACGAGCTTGTCAACAAACTCGCTGTCGCGCTCTTCGCGGTTCTGGCGGTCATCGCGACCGCGCTTTTCCTGTGCCATTGTCCTTTTCCTTTTTCTTTTCCGGGTGCAATCGGCAGATTGACGAAAGTCGCCTCCATTTCAGCAATGGAAGCGACCGATACCCTGCTGAGGATCGGCGGGGCGCTTTTCGCGCCCGGCCGAATGATCAGAAGTTCAGACCACCTTCACGGGCAGCTTCGGCGAGAGCCTTGATGCGGCCGTGATAGATGAAGGCGCCACGGTCGAAAACGACTTCCTTGACGCCTGCCTTGACGGCACGCTCGGCGATGAGCTTGCCGACGGCAGCGGCTGCTGCCGTGTCGGCGCCCGTCTTCAAGGACGAGCGCAGATCGGTGTCGAGCGTGGAGGCGGACGCAAGCGTCTTGCCGGCCACGTCGTCGATGACCTGTACGTAGATGTTCTTCGACGAGCGATGAACCGACAGGCGCGGACGGCCATTGGCGACCGCCTTGATGGAACGGCGCACGCGGTTGGCGCGGCGCTGGAGAGCTTCTTTCCTGCTAGCCATTTCGCGTGATCCTTACTTCTTCTTGCCTTCTTTGCGGACGATCCGCTCTTCGGCATACTTGACGCCCTTGCCCTTGTAGGGCTCGGGGCCACGGTATTCGCGGATTTCCGCGGCGACCTGGCCGACCTGCTGCTTGTTGATGCCGGAGACGACGATTTCCGTCGGCTTCGGAACAGCGATCGAGATGCCTTCCGGCGTCTGGTAGACGACGTCATGGCTGAAGCCGAGGGCCAGCTGCAGGTTCTTGCCCTGGAGCGAGGCGCGGTAACCGACGCCGTTGATTTCGAGCTTGCGCTCGTAGCCGTCCTTGACGCCCTTGAAGATGTTCTCGACCATCGTGCGGGACATGCCCCACTTGGAACGAGCATCCTTGCTATCGTTGACCGGCTGAACGACAACGGAGTTGTCTTCGAGCTTCACCGAAACTTCGTCGTTCGCGACGAAGAACAGTTCGCCCTTCGGGCCCTTCGCGGTGACCTTCTGACCATCGACGGTCGCGGTGACACCAGCGGGAACCGGAACGGGCTTCTTACCGATACGAGACATTGTTTTATCCTGTCTGTTCGTTATGGAAATTCCTGCTCAGCCTTAGAAGACCGAGCAAAGAATCTCGCCACCAACGTTCTGTTCGCGTGCCTGGTGATCGGCCATCACGCCCTTCGGGGTCGAAAGGATGGTGATGCCGAGGCCGTTCGCGACCTGCGGAATGGACTTTACCGAGACATAGACCCGGCGGCCCGGCTTGGAGACGCGGTCGATCTTGCGGATCACGGACGCGCCTTCATAGTACTTGAGTTCGATGTTCAGCTCGGACTTGCCGTTGCCGAATTCGACCTCCGAATATCCGCGGATGTAGCCTTCGGACTGAAGGACATCCAGAACGCGGGCGCGCAGCTTGGAAGCGGGCGTCGAAACGCTCGACTTGCGGCGTGCGGCGCCGTTGCGGATACGGGTGAGCATATCGCCCAAGGGATCAGTCATTGCCATGTGCCCGTCTCCTTACCAGCTCGACTTGACGATGCCCGGCACCTTGCCGAGATTGCCCAGTTCGCGAAGCGCAATACGCGACATCTTGAGTTTGCGATAGAATGCGCGCGGACGGCCCGTGACTTCGCACCGGTTGCGGATGCGGGTCTTGGAGCCATTGCGCGGCATTTCGGCAAGCTTCAGGGTCGCCTTGAAGCGCTCTTCGATGGGAAGAGACTGGTTCTGGATGATCGCCTTGAGGGCGGCACGCTTGGACGCCTGAGCGGCGACCAGCTTGCGGCGGCGGTTGTTCTTCTCGACTGCGCTGGTTTTAGCCATAACAGTTGTTATCCTTCTTTACGCTTGTCGTTACGGTCAGGCGCGGAACGGGAAGTTGAACTCTTTCAGAAGAGCCCGTGCTTCGTCGTCCGTCTTTGCCGTCGTGCAAACGATGATGTCCATGCCCCACATCTGATCAACCTTGTCGTAGTTGATCTCCGGGAACACAATGTGCTCCTTGATACCCATGGCGAAGTTGCCACGGCCATCGAAGGACTTCGGGTTCAGACCACGGAAGTCGCGTACGCGGGGCAGCGCGATGTTCACGAGGCGATCCAGAAATTCATACATGCGGGCGCCGCGAAGGGTGACCTTCGCGCCGATCGGCATGCCTTCACGGACCTTGAAGCCCGCGATGGAGTTGCGGGCGCGCGTGATGACCGGCTTCTGGCCGGCGATCGCCGCGAGGTCGGCGGCAGCAACGGTCGGCTTCTTCGAGTCGCCCGTAGCTTCGCCCACGCCCATGTTGATGACGATCTTCTCAAGCCGCGGGATCTGCATCTCGTTGGCGAAGGAGAACTGCTCCTGAAGCGCCTTGCGGATACGCTCGACGTATTCCTTCTTGAGGCGCGGCTCATACTTGGTGTCAGCCATCGATCGACACTCCCGAACGCTTTGCTACACGAACCTTCTTGTCGCCCTCGATCTTGAAACCGACGCGGGTCGGCTTGCCGTCCTTGGGGTCGGCGATCGCGATGTTCGACAGGTGGATCGAAGCTTCCTTGGTGATGATGCCGGCTTCCTGGGTCTGGGTCTGGCGCTGGTGACGCTTCACCAGGTTGATACCCTTGACGACCGCACGGTCTTCCTTCGGCATGACCTGAACAACTTCACCGGTACGACCCTTGTCCTTGCCGGTGAGCACGACGACCTTGTCGCCCTTACGAATCTTTTGCATGGCCATCGCTCCTTACAGTACTTCCGGAGCCAGCGAGATGATCTTCATGTGGTTCTTGGCGCGGAGTTCGCGCGGAACCGGTCCGAAGATACGGGTGCCGATCGGCTCTTTCTTGTTGTCGATCAGGACGGCTGCGTTGTTGTCGAAACGGATCACGCTGCCATCGGGACGGCGGATGTCCTTGGCGGTGCGCACGACGACCGCCTTCATCACGTCACCCTTCTTCACGCGGCCGCGCGGAATCGCTTCCTTGATCGAGACGACGATAATGTCGCCGACCGAAGCGTACTTGCGCTTGGAGCCGCCCAGCACCTTGATGCACATGACACGACGTGCGCCGGAATTATCCGCGACGTCGAGGTTAGTCTGCATCTGAATCATGTCAGGTCGCCTTCTTGTTTTACCGGACTGGTTGGGCAAAAGCCCCCTGGTCCAGCTTATGGAAATTCATGTTTTCGCGCGGGATGGTCTCTTGCCAGGGTGGTTTCCTCAGATCGGCGAGCCGATGGGACCTTCCGTGCGCTCAAAGCAAAAGACGCTCGTGATTCCGAGCGTCCTTGCGCTGCTTCATACAGATTTCTGCGCCGAACACAAGGGCCCGGCGCAAATTCCGATGTTATTAAGCGTGGGCCGATACGACGGTCCAGCGCTTGTCCTTCGAGATCGGGGCGCATTCCTGGATGGAAACGACGTCGCCGACCTTGTACTGGTTGGTTTCGTCATGCGCCTTGTACTTCTTGGACCGGCGAACGGTCTTCTGAAGCAGCGGATGGGCAAAACGGCGTTCGACGCGAACGACAACGGTCTTGTCGTTCTTGTCGCTGACAACAGTGCCCTGCAGAATGCGTTTCGGCATATTATTTGGTCCTTAGGCCTTGGCTTCTGCCGCCTTCTGGCGGGCAATGGTCTTGACGCGCGCGATGTCCTTGCGGACTTCGTTGATGCGCGAGGTCTTCTCGAGCTGGCCGGTGGCCTTCTGGAAGCGCAGGTTGAACTGCTCCTTCTTCAGCTTGGCAAGCTCTTCGTTGAGCTGGTCGGCGCTCAGCGCCTTGACGTCTGCGGCTTTCATGGCGCTCGCTCCTTACTCTGCAATGCGCTGTACGAAGCGCGTCTTGACCGAGAGCTTGGCCGAGCCGAGGCGAAGCGCTTCACGCGCGATTTCCTCGGAAACACCGTCGATCTCGAACATCATACGGCCGGGCTTGACCTTGGCTGCCCAGTATTCGACCGAACCCTTACCCTTACCCATGCGGACTTCCGTCGGCTTGGCGGTGACCGGGACGTCGGGGAACACGCGGATCCACACACGGCCGGCACGCTTCATGTAACGGGTGATCGCACGGCGGGCCGCTTCGATCTCGCGTGCGTTCACGCGGTTCGGTTCCTGAGCCTTCAAGCCGAACTCGCCGAAGGCGAGCTCGGAGCCGCCCTTGGCGACACCCTTGATGCGGCCCTTGAACTGCTTGCGGTACTTGGTACGCTTTGGCTGCAACATTTTTTTACTTCTCCGATATTGGCTGCCAAACGCGACTGTTACGCGTTTTCACGACGGCGGTCGCCACGATCGCGATCGCGGCTTGCGGGGCCCTGGCTGTCGCTTTCGCTTGCACGACGCTCAGAGGCCATCGGATCGTGCTCAAGGATTTCGCCCTTGAATATCCAGACCTTGATGCCGCAGATGCCGAATGCGGTTTCGGCTTCCGCCGTACCGTAGTCGATGTCTGCACGCAGCGTGTGAAGCGGAACGCGACCTTCGCGGTACCATTCCGTACGGGCGATTTCCGCGCCGCCGAGACGGCCGGCGCAGGTGATCTTGATGCCTTCGGCGCCAAGACGCATCGCGGACTGAACAGCGCGCTTCATCGCACGGCGGAAAGCCACGCGGCGCTCGAGCTGCTGGGCGATCGACTGGGCGACGAGGGTCGCGTCGACTTCCGGCTTGCGCACTTCAACGATGTTGAGGTGCGTTTCGGAGTTCGTCATCTCGGAAAGCTTCTTGCGGAGCTTCTCGATGTCCGCACCCTTCTTGCCGATGATCAGACCCGGGCGAGCCGAGTGGATCGTGACGCGGCACTTCTTGTGCGGGCGCTCGATGACGACCTTGGCGATACCGGCCTGCTTCAGCTCGTCCATGACGAACTTGCGGATCTTCAGGTCTTCGTGGAGCAGCTGGCCGTATTCGGCGTTGTCGGCGAACCAACGGCTGTCCCAGGTACGGTTGATGCCGAGGCGGAAACCGATCGGATTAATCTTCTGGCCCATTATGCGGCCTCCCCTTTGGCTTCGACTTCACGGACGACGATCGTCAGATGCGAGAAAGGCTTCTCGATCCGCGATGCGCGGCCGCGGCCACGAGCGGCAAAGCGCTTCATGACGATCGACTTGCCGACATACGCCTCGGCGACGATGAGCGAGTCAACGTCGAGGTCGTGGTTGTTTTCTGCGTTGGCGATCGCAGACTCGAGCGTCTTCTTGACGGTCTCGGCGCTACGCTTGCGCGAGAACTCAAGCTCGGCGAGAGCCCGGTCGACCTTCTTGCCGCGGATGAGCGCAGCAAGCAGGTTGAGCTTCTGGGGGCTGACGCGGATCGTGCGCGCGATAGCCTGCGCCTCGGTATCCTTCAGCCGACGTTCGGCTTTAGCCTTACCCATCGTTACTTCCTCTTCGCCTTCTTGTCCGCACCGTGACCGTAATAGGTCCGGGTGGGAGCGAATTCACCAAACTTGTGGCCGACCATGTCTTCGTTGACGGCCACCGGGATGTGCTTGCTGCCGTTGTAGACGCCGAAGGTGAGACCTACGAACTGCGGCAGGATCGTGGAGCGACGGCTCCAGATCTTGATAACTTCGCTGCGACCGCCTTCACGAACCTTCTCAGCCTTCTTGAGAAGATAGCCGTCAACAAACGGGCCTTTCCATACTGAACGAGCCATTCCTGACTACCTCTCTTACTTCTTCTTCAAGTGGCGCGAGCGCATGATGAACTTGTCCGTGGACTTGTTCGAGCGGGTGCGCTTGCCCTTGGTCGGCTTGCCCCACGGGGATACCGGATGGCGGCCGCCCGAGGTGCGGCCTTCACCACCACCGTGCGGGTGGTCGACCGGGTTCATGACGACACCGCGGTTATGCGGGGTCTTGCCGCGCCAGCGCGTGCGACCGGCCTTGCCGTCGTTGATGTTGCCGTGATCCGGATTGGATACGGCGCCGACCGTTGCAAGGCAGGACGAGTGAACCAGGCGCTGCTCGCCCGAGTTCAGGCGAAGGATCGCCATGCCCTGATCGCGACCGACGAGCTGGACGAAGGTGCCGGCGGAGCGGGCGATCTGGCCGCCCTTGCCCGGCTTCATCTCGACGTTGTGAACGATCGAGCCGACCGGGATGTACTGCAGCGGCATCGTGTTGCCGGGCTTGACGTCGACCGCCTTGTTGGAGGCGATGACCTTGTCGCCGGCCGCCAGGCGCTGCGGGGCCAGGATATAGGCCTGCTCGCCGTCGGCATAGCTCACCAGAGCGATGAACGCCGTGCGGTTCGGGTCGTATTCCAGACGCTCGACCGTGCCCTCGACGTCGAACTTGCGACGCTTGAAGTCGACGAGACGGTAGGTGCGCTTGTGACCGCCGCCGATGAAGCGGGCCGTGATGCGACCGAGGTTGTTACGGCCACCGCTCTTGGAGAGACCTTCGGTCAGAGCCTTTACGGGCTTGCCCTTGTAAAGGCCCGACCGATCGACGATGACCAGCTGGCGCTGGCTCGGAGTGGTCGGGTTGTAGCTTTTCAATGCCATTTTTCTGTTTCCTTTTATCCGACTGCCCGATTAGAGCCCGGTGGAGACGTCGATGGACTGACCGTCAGCAAGCGTGACGATAGCCTTCTTGACATCTCCCTGCCGGCCGGAGAAGCCGCGGAAACGCTTGATCTTGCCCTTGCGGACGAGCGTGTTCACAGCCGTGACCTTGACGCCGAAGAGTGCTTCGACCGCAGCCTTGATCTCAGGCTTGGAAGCGCGCTTGGCAACGTTGAAGACGATCTGGTTGTTTTCGGAGACCAGCGTCGACTTTTCGGTGATCGAGGGGGATACGATCACATCGTAGTGGCGAAGATCCGTCATTTGAACCGCTCCTCGAGGGCTTCTACAGCAGCCTTGGAGAGCACGAGCTTGCCGCGGCGCAGGATGTCGTAAACATTGATACCCTGGATCGGAAGAACATCCACGTTCGGGATGTTGCGTGCTGCGAGCTTGAAGTTGCCGTCAAGTTCAGCGCCGCCGATGAAGAGGGCATTGGTGAGGCCGAGCGAAGCGAATGCGCCGGCCAGGGCCTTCGTCTTTGCTTCCGCGGCGACGAGGTCGTCGACGATGATGACGTCGTCAGCCTTGATCTTGGCCGAGAGGGCGTGACGCAGGCCGAGCGCGCGAACCTGCTTGGGCAGGTCGTGGGCGTGGCTGCGGGATACCGGGCCGTGAGCCTTGGCACCGCCGCGGAACTGCGGAGCGCGCGCGGAATGGTGACGAGCGCGGCCCGTACCCTTCTGCTTGTACATTTTGGCGCCGGTGCGGGAAACTTCACCGCGGGTCAGCGACTGGTGCGTGCCCTGCTGCTTCTTGGCGAGCTGCCAGCGGATGACGCGGGCGATGATGTCTTCGCGCGGCTCCAGGCCGAAGATCGCGTCGGAGAGGGAGACCTTGCCGGCGTCCTTCCCGTCGAGGGTCGTGACTTTGAGATCCATGATCAGGCTCCCTTACTTGGCTGCGGCGCGCACGGCGGCCGGACGCGGAGCGTCTGCCGGGGTGCCGGACTTGACGGCGTCACGGACAACGATCCAGGCGCCCTTGGAGCCCGGGACTGCGCCCTTGACGAGGATGAGACCGCGTTCTTCGTCGGTGGAGACGACTTCGAGGTTCTGGGTGGTGACGCGCGTCTGGCCCATGTGGCCGGCCATGCGCTTGCCCTTCCAGACCTTGCCCGGGTCCTGGTTGTTACCCGTCGAACCGTGCGAACGGTGCGAGACGGACACGCCGTGCGTTGCACGAAGGCCGCCGAAGTTGTGGCGCTTCATGGCACCGGCGAAACCCTTACCGATCGTGGTGCCGGTGACGTCGACGAGCTGGCCCGCGACGAAATGGCTTGCGGTCAGCTCCGCACCGATCTCGATGAGGTTGTCTTCCGAAACGCGGAACTCGACGAGCTTGGCCTTCGGCTCGACGCTTGCGGCGGCGAACTGGCCGCGCAGTGCCTTTGCCGTGTTCTTCACCTTGGAAGAGCCGGCGCCGAGCTGGACGGCCGTGTAGCCGTTCTTGTCCTGCGTACGCTGGGCAACGACCTGGACGTTATCCAGTCGCAATACTGTTACCGGGATGTGCTCACCTGCGTCGTTATAGACGCGAGTCATCCCTACTTTCTGTGCAATCACACCTGAACGCATGGTTCAATCCTCTTAGAAGTCCTGGCGGGATCGTGACGTCCCGTCATGCCTCTTGGTTTAAGGATTCCACTTCAGCCTTTCGGCCGTCGGGTTTCCCGTTTTCAGAAGACGTCGGCTTGCGCCACGTACCTTCCTTGTTATTTCGGCTTACGCCGGACTTAGAGTTTGATCTCTACGTCTACACCGGCCGCAAGATCGAGCTTCATGAGAGCATCGACCGTCTGGGGCGTCGGATCTACGATGTCGAGCAGGCGCTTGTGCGTGCGCATCTCGAACTGTTCACGGCTCTTCTTGTCCACGTGGGGCGAACGGTTGACGGTGAACTTTTCAATACGGGTCGGGAGCGGAACGGGGCCGCGGACGCTTGCGCCGGTGCGCTTTGCCGTCGACACGATCTCGCGCGTGGAGGCATCAAGGATCCGGTGGTCAAACGCCTTGAGGCGGATGCGGATGTTCTGGCCGTTCATACGACTATTCCTTAGTTCGTTAGCCGCGCGATTCTCTTGGGAAATGCGCGTTTTTGATTCTGGCGGTTCCCATAAAGGAACGCACACGAAAACACAATTGCCGAAAGGCCAGTCCGCTAAATTTTCAAAGACCGGAGGGGCAGGGTTGTCCCCTGCCCTTCCTATTTCAGCGGCTTGACGCCTTCAGACTTACTCGACGATCGATGCGACGATGCCGGCGCCGACGGTGCGGCCGCCTTCGCGGATCGCGAAGCGCAGCTTCTCTTCCATCGCGATCGGAACGATCAGCTCGACGTCGACCGTCACGTTGTCGCCCGGCATCACCATTTCCGTGCCTTCCGGCAGCGTCACGATGCCCGTCACGTCCGTCGTGCGGAAGTAGAACTGCGGACGGTAGTTCGTGAAGAACGGCGTATGACGGCCGCCTTCTTCCTTCGTCAGGATGTAGGCTTCAGCCTTGAACTTCTTGTGCGGCTTGACCGAACCCGGCTTGCACAGGATCTGGCCGCGCTCGACGCCGTCACGGTTCACACCGCGCAGCAGCGCACCGATGTTGTCGCCCGCCTGGCCCTGGTCGAGCAGCTTGCGGAACATCTCGACGCCCGTGCAGGTCGTCTTCGTCGTCGGGCGGATGCCGACGATCTCGATTTCCTCACCGACCTTCACGATGCCGCGCTCGACGCGACCCGTCACGACCGTGCCGCGGCCCGAGATCGAGAACACGTCTTCGATCGGCATCAGGAACGGCTGGTCGATCGGACGCTCCGGCGTCGGGATGTAGGCGTCGACCTGGGCCATCAGCTCGCGGATCGCGTCTTCGCCGATCTTCTTGTCCGAATCTTCGAGAGCAGCCAGAGCCGAGCCCTTGACGATCGGAATGTCGTCGCCCGGGAAGTCGTAGGACGACAGAAGCTCGCGCACTTCCAGCTCGACGAGCTCGAGAAGCTCGGCGTCGTCGACCTGGTCGACCTTGTTGAGGAACACCACGATCGCCGGAACGCCGACCTGGCGGGCCAGCAGGATGTGCTCGCGGGTCTGCGGCATCGGGCCGTCGGCAGCCGAGCAGACCAGGATCGCGCCGTCCATCTGGGCAGCACCGGTGATCATGTTCTTCACGTAGTCGGCGTGGCCGGGGCAGTCGACATGCGCGTAGTGACGGTTCGGCGTCTCGTATTCGACGTGTGCCGTCGAGATGGTGATGCCGCGGGCCTTCTCTTCCGGAGCGGCGTCGATCTGGTCATACGCCTTGAACTCGCCGAAATACTTCGTGATCGCCGCCGTCAGCGACGTCTTGCCATGGTCAACGTGGCCGATCGTGCCGATGTTTACGTGAGGCTTGTTGCGCTCAAACTTACCTTTTGCCATTTCCGGCTCTCCGTTCCTGATCCCGATAGGGGAAATTCATACAATGAGTTGGGGCGTACCCCGGTCACTTCTGACCGGAGTACTTTGCCTGGATTTCCTGCGCGACGTTCGAGGGAACCGGCGCATAGTGGTCGAAGACCATCGAGTACTGGGCGCGGCCCTGCGACATGGAGCGCAGGTTGTCCACGTACTTGAACATGTTGGCCAGCGGCACGTTGGCGGAGATCACGACGGCGACGCCGCGCGATTCCTGGCCCTGGATCTGGCCGCGACGGGAGTTCAGGTCGCCGATGACGTCGCCGACATAGTCTTCCGGCGTCACGACCTCGACCTTCATCATCGGCTCCAGCAGCTGGGCGCCGGCTTCGCGGGATGCTTCACGGAAGCAGGCGCGCGATGCGATTTCGAAGGCGAGGACCGAGGAGTCGACGTCGTGGAAGGCGCCATCGATGAGCGTCGCCTTGACGCCGAGCATCGGGAAGCCTGCGAGCGGACCCGAGGACAGGACACTTTCGATACCCTTCTGGACGCCCGGGATGTATTCCTTCGGAACAGCACCGCCGACGATCTTGGATTCGAATGCGAAATCTTCGCCTTCCGGGTTCGGTTCGAACACGAGCTTCACGCGGGCGAACTGGCCGGTACCACCGGTCTGCTTCTTGTGCGTGTAGTCCTTCTCGGTCTTGCGCGTGATCGTCTCACGGTAGGCGACCTGCGGAGCGCCGACATTGGCTTCGACCTTGAACTCGCGACGCATGCGGTCGACGATGATGTCGAGGTGAAGTTCACCCATGCCCGCGATGATCGTCTGGCCGGACTCTTCGTCGGTCTTGACGCGGAAGGACGGGTCTTCGGCGGCCAGGCGGTTGAGCGCGAGGCCCATCTTTTCCTGGTCGTTCTTGGTCTTCGGCTCGATCGCGATCTGGATGACCGGCTCGGGGAATTCCATGCGCTCGAGGATGACCGGCTTCAGCGGATCGCAGAGCGTGTCGCCCGTCGTCGTGTCCTTGAGGCCGGCGAGAGCGACGATGTCGCCCGCGAAGGCTTCTTCGATGTCTTCACGCGAGTTGGAGTGCATCTGCAGCATGCGGCCGACGCGCTCGCGCTTTTCCTTGACCGTGTTCATGACCGACGTGCCCTTTTCGAGCTTGCCGGAATAGATGCGGGCGAAGGTGAGCGAACCGACGAAGGGGTCGTTCATGATCTTGAACGCGAGCATGGAGAGCGGCTCGTTGTCGTCTGCGTGACGCTCGATCTCGGCTTCCGTCTTGACGTCGATGCCCTTGATCGCCGGGATGTCGGCCGGCGACGGCAGGTAGTCGACGACGGCGTCGAGGAGCGGCTGGACGCCCTTGTTCTTGAACGCGGTACCGCAGAACATCGGGTGGAACTTCACGTCGATGGTGCCGCGGCGAACGAGTTCGCGGATCTTGTCGTTGTCCGGGTAGTTGCCTTCGAGATAGGCTTCCATCGCGGCCTCGTCGATCTCGACGACGGTCTCGATGAGCTTCTCGCGGTACTCCTCGGCCTTTTCCTTCATGTCTTCCGGGATCTCGACGACGTCCCACTGGGCGCCGAGCGATTCATCGCGCCAGACGAGAGCGTTCATCTCGATGAGGTCGACGACGCCCTTGAACTCGCTTTCAGCGCCGATCGGCAGCTGCATGACGACGGCGGTCGCACCGAGACGCGACTTGATCATGGAGACGGAGCGGTAGAAGTCCGCGCCGGTCTTGTCCATCTTGTTGCAGAAGATCATGCGCGGAACGTTGTACTTCTCGGCCTGACGCCAGACGGTTTCCGTCTGCGGCTCCACGCCGGCATTGGCGTCGAGAAGGGCGATCGCACCGTCGAGAACGCGCAGCGAACGCTCGACTTCGATGGTGAAGTCGACGTGGCCGGGGGTGTCGATGATGTTGAAGCGGCGGGTCTTGCCGTCACGGCCCTTCCAGAAGGTCGTGGTGGCGGCCGACGTGATCGTGATGCCGCGTTCCTGCTCCTGCTCCATCCAGTCCATCGTGGCGGCGCCGTCATGGACTTCGCCGATCTTGTGGGACTTGCCGGTGTAGTAGAGAATGCGCTCGGTCGTCGTCGTCTTGCCGGCGTCGATATGCGCCATGATACCGAAATTTCGGTAGTCTTCGATTTTGTATTCGCGAGCCATTAACGGACTCCTTTCGAGACGTCTAGTTTCGGTTACCAGCGGTAGTGCGAGAATGCACGGTTGGCGTCGGCCATCTTGTGCGTGTCTTCGCGCTTCTTGACGGCGCTGCCGCGGTTGTTCGCTGCGTCCATGAGTTCGCCGGAAAGGCGCTCGACCATGGTCGTTTCGTTACGCTTGCGGGCAGCGGCGATCAGCCAGCGGATGGCCAGAGCCTGACGACGCTCCGGACGAACGTCGACCGGAACCTGGTACGTCGCACCACCAACGCGGCGCGAGCGCACTTCGACGTGCGGCGCAACGTTATCGAGAGCCGAATGGAACACGCCGAGCGGATCGGCCTTTGCCTTGCCCTGAACGACATCGAAGGCGCCGTAAACGATCGTTTCGGCGACGGACTTCTTGCCGTCCAGCATGATGGCGTTCATGAACTTGGTGACGACGAGATCGCCGAACTTCGGGTCCGGGTTGATCTCGCGCTTTTCTGCTCTATGGCGACGGGACATACTTTTCGTCTTTCTTCAAATGGTTCCGACCAGCGAAATGGCGCCGGTTACTGTATTATTTCGGACGCTTCGCGCCATACTTGGAGCGGCGCTGCTTGCGGTTCTTGACGCCCTGGGTGTCGAGAACGCCGCGGATGATGTGGTAACGCACACCCGGAAGGTCCTTCACGCGGCCGCCACGGATCATGACGACGGAGTGTTCCTGCAGGTTGTGGCCTTCGCCCGGGATGTAGCCGATGACTTCGAAGCCATTGGTCAGGCGGATCTTGGCGACCTTACGCAGAGCCGAGTTAGGCTTCTTCGGGGTCGTCGTGTAGACGCGGGTGCAAACGCCGCGCTTCTGGGGGTTTTCCTGCAGGGCAGGAACCTTGTTGCGCTTTACCTGCGCCTGGCGCGGCTTGCGGATCAACTGGTTTACGGTAGGCATAGAACCATCCCTTGCAAATCTAGTCTCGTTTACCCTTGCGGGCGGATACATGGCCACACGCGTGTTCATGCGCAATAAAAGGCCAATCCGCTTTTGCGGATGACCTCCATAGGCAGAGGACGCCAGTCCAGCGTCATGCGTGCAGCATTCATGTTCTCAACGTGCGTCGAGCCCTGTTTGAGGCGAACTTCAGAACGAGTCGTTCCGAACCAGCCAGCCTCACATAGGCTCTGATGGCGTGCGGTCTACTGAGTTAAGGGCAAAAGGTCAAGGGGCGGGGCGAAAGAATCCCGAAGCGGAATGGCTGTCCTGCCTGAAAAGCAGGGCTTTCGGCACTCTCCCCTGCCCCTTTCAGGGTGCAGGCCGGCTCCCCAGCCATCGCCGGAGAACATTAAAGAAGCGTGAAGACGGAATCAACGGCAGGAACGGCGTACGGCGGACGCATCCGGGAATCACCTTTTGGTGCGCCCGCCGATTTTGCATTTGGGCCTTGCCGCCCTACCCTTTATAGAACCGGCATCACCGACCCGAAAGGAATCCGCCATGGCGTCCAATGCCGACAACGACAACAACACGCTCGACGAGCCGATGGTCTTCATCATCATCGGCAAGGCCTATGAGCGCGAGGGCGACGAGGGCATCGACATCCACGTCATGCTGCGTGCGCCGGACGACGACAGCGCCGTGCGCGAGGCGCTGAACGCGCTTTCGGAGGAAGGCTTCCTCGAAGCCGACCTCGACCAGATCGGGACGCTGACCGGCGCGCCGGAGGACGAGCCGCACGCCTCCGCCTATCAGGGCGCACTCGAAGGAGAAGTGGCGATCATCCGGTTTGCCTGATGACCGCCCCCTTCCTTACTTGATTTCGCCGCTCGGCAGAGGCGTGTCATCCGTCTCTGCCGGCAGCACCGGATAGACCACCTCCGGCATCCGGCCTTCCAGCGTGCCGAGGAAGGCGACGATCCGGTCCACGTCGGCCTCCGCCAGGTCCTCGCCGAGCTGCGAGGTGCCCATGATCGCGACGGCCTGCTTCAGGTTCCAGACCTTGCCCGAGTGGAAATACGGCGCCGTCAGCGTGACGTTGCGCAGCGGCGCGGCGCGGAAGACGTAGGAATCGTCCGCCGTGGCCGTCACGGCGAAGCGCCCCTTGTCGTTTTCCGGCAGGACTTCGGCGCCCGGCTTCTCGATGAGGCCGAACGGGTAATAGCCGTTGCCGCCGAGATTGATGCCGCTGTGACACGACGCGCAGCCCTTGTCCATGAAGAGCGCAAGGCCCTCCTTCTGCTCCACCGTCATCGCGCCATCGTCGCCGTTGAGATAGGCGTCGAAGGCGGCCGGCGTGATCAGGGTCGCCTCGAAGGCCTCGATCGCCTTGGCCATGTTGTCGAAGGTCACCGGGTCGGCCTCGCCCGGGAAGGCGGCCGTGAACCACTCGACATATTTCGGCATCGACTTCAGTGTCGCGACGACCTGGTTGGGCGTGTTCGCCATCTCGACGCCCGCCTGGATCGGCCCCTTCGCCTGCGCCTTCAGGTCTTCCGCGCGCCCGTCCCAGAACTGGGCCTCGTTGAAGACGGCATTCAGCGCCGTCGGCGAATTGCGCGGTCCCTTCTGCCAGCCGTGGCCGATCGAGGTTTCCAGATTGTCGTCGCCGCCCGTCGCCAGGTTGTGACAGGAATTGCACGAGAAGACGCCCGAGGCCGAAAGGCGCGGATCGAAGAACAGCGCCTTGCCGAGGTCGATCTTCTCCGGCGTGATCGGATTGTCGCTGACCGCCGGATAGGTCGATGGCAGGGGTTTGAAGATGTCGAGGGCCGTTGCGCGCAGATCGGCAGGAACCGGATCGGCGGCAAGGGCCACGGTCGCGATGACCGATGTGGCGACCGTCGCCAGCAGGAATTTCATGGCTACCTCCATTCGTTGGGATACGAATGGACTTTAGAACCGCTCCAATCTGGCCACTTGCGCCAGATCAAGCCGGCCTGCCCTGTCCTTGCGCATAAACAAAAAGCCGCCCGAATTATTTCGGGCGGCTTTCTCAATCGTCAAAAGCGGCAGCGATTACTCGGCCGCGGCACCCTCGCCGCCGGCAAGGTCCGCCAGCATCGGGGTGGCGACGCCGGCGCCCGTCGACTTGCGGCGCTCGTCGAGAATCATCTCGTCGCGGGCCGTCGCGATGCGGCGGATCTGGGTCATGGTGCCACCCGTGCCGGCCGGGATGAGTCGGCCGACGATGACGTTTTCCTTGAGGCCCTGCAGGCCGTCGGTCTTGCCGGCGATCGCCGCTTCCGTGAGGACCTTGGTGGTCTCCTGGAACGAGGCGGCCGAGATGAACGACGGGGTCTGCAGCGAGGCCTTGGTGATGCCGAGCAGCACCGGCTCGCCCGAGGCCGGCTTCTTGCCTTCCTCGATCAGGGCGTCGTTGACGTCCTCCAGCTCGATCCGGTCGACATTGTCGCCGACGATGTAGGTGCTGTCACCTGCATCGGTGATCTCGACCTTCTGCAGCATCTGGCGAACGATCACCTCGATGTGCTTGTCGTTGATCACAACGCCCTGCAACCGGTAGACTTCCTGGATTTCGTTCACGAGGTAGGAAGCAAGTGCCTCCACGCCCTTGATCGCCAGGATGTCGTGCGGCGCCGGATTGCCGTCGAGGATGTAGTCGCCCTTTTCGATGTAGTCGCCATCCTGAAGGTGGAAGGGCTTGCCCTTCGGGATCAGGTACTCGACCGGCTCGACACCGTCTTCCGCCGGCTCGATCGTCACGCGACGCTTGTTCTTGTAGTCGCGGCCGAAGCGGACGGTACCATCGATCTCGGCGATGATGGCGTGGTCCTTCGGACGACGGGCCTCGAACAGTTCGGCAACGCGCGGCAGACCACCGGTGATGTCCTTGGTCTTGGCGCTTTCCAGCGGCGAGCGGGCAAGAACGTCACCCTGGGAGACCTTCTGGCCCGGCTCGACCGAGAGGATCGCGTCGACCGAGAGCATGAAGCGGGCTTCGCCACCGCGCGACAGCTTGGCGACGGCGCCGTTCTTGTCCTTGATGACGATGGCCGGCTTCAGGTCGGAGCCGCGCGGCGTCGAGCGCCAGTCGATGACCGAACGCTTGGTGATGCCGGTGGATTCGTCCGTCGATTCCAGGACCGAGATACCGTCGACCACGTCCTCGAAGTGAACCGTACCTTCCACTTCCGTCATCATCGGACGGGTGTAGGGGTCCCATTCGGCGAGACGCTGGCCGCGCTTCACCTTGTCGCCGTCGTCGACGAAGATCTTCGAACCGTAGGCGACACGCTGCGAGGAACGTTCCACGCCGCGCTCGTCGAGGATGGTGATCGCCATGTTGCGGCCCATCGCGACGAGTGCGCCATCGGAATTGCGCAGCATGTTGCGGTTCTTGATCTGCACCGTGCCTTCATACGAGGCTTCCAGGAACGACTGGTCGACCACGGTCGCCGTGCCGCCAAGGTGGAAGGTACGCATGGTGAGCTGGGTGCCCGGCTCGCCGATCGACTGCGCCGCGATGACGCCGACGGCCTCGCCCATGTTGACGGGCGTGCCGCGTGCAAGGTCGCGACCGTAGCAGACGCCGCAGACGCCGGTCTGGATCTCGCAGGTCAGCGCCGAGCGGATGCGGATCGACTGGATGCCGGCCTTCTCGATCGCGGCGACGTCGGCCTCGAGGATCATCTTGCCGGCATCGACGATGCGCTCGCCGGTGACCGGATGATCGATGTCGTCGAGAGCCGTACGGCCGAGGACGCGGGTGCCGATGGAGGCCACGACCTGGCCGGCATCGACGATCGCCGTCATGGTGAGGCCCTTGTCGGTGCCGCAATCCGTGTGCGTGACGATGCAGTCCTGCGCGACGTCGACGAGACGGCGGGTCAGGTAGCCGGAGTTCGCGGTCTTCAGGGCGGTGTCCGCCAGGCCCTTGCGGGCGCCGTGCGTCGAGTTGAAGTACTCGTTCACGGTCAGGCCTTCCTTGAAGTTCGAGATGATCGGCGTCTCGATGATCTCGCCCGAGGGCTTGGCCATGAGGCCGCGCATGCCGCCCAGCTGGCGCATCTGGTTCGGAGAACCGCGGGCGCCGGAGTGCGACATCATGTAGATCGAGTTCATCGGCTTCTGGCGGCCGGTCTCGGGATCGAATTCGACGGCCTTGATGCGCGCCATCATCTCTTCCGCGACCTTCTCGGTGGCCTTGCCCCAGGCGTCGACGACCTTGTTGTATTTCTCGCCCTGGGTGATCAGGCCGTCATTGTACTGCTGCTCGTATTCCTTGACGAGATTTTCGGTGTCGCCGACGATCTTCGCCTTGGTATCCGGAATGACCATGTCGTCCTTGCCGAACGAGATGCCGGCGCGGCAGGCGTGGCTGAAGCCGAGCTGCATGATGCGGTCGCAGAAGATGACCGTGTCCTTCTGGCCGCAGTGGCGGTAGACCGTGTCGATCATCTTGGAGATGTTCTTCTTGGTCATTTCCTGGTTGCAGATATCGAACGGGATGTTGCCGTTTTTCGGCAGCAATTCGCCGATGATCATGCGGCCGGGCGTCGTCTCGTAGATCTTGGTGTAGGGCTTGCCCTCACCGTCGACCGACTTGTAGCGGCCGCGGATCTTCGCGTGCAGCGTCACGACCTTGTTTTCGAGCGCATGGTGCAGTTCGCCCATGTCGGAGAAGGCCATGCCTTCGCCCGGCTCGTTCTGGTTCATGATCGACAAATAGTAGAGGCCGAGAACCATGTCCTGCGAGGGAACGATGATCGGTGCGCCGTTCGCCGGGTGCAGGATGTTGTTCGTCGACATCATGAGCACGCGCGCTTCCAGCTGGGCTTCCAGCGAGAGCGGGACGTGGACGGCCATCTGGTCTCCGTCGAAGTCGGCGTTGAAGGCCGTGCAGACGAGCGGGTGCAGCTGGATCGCCTTGCCTTCGACCAGGATCGGTTCGAAGGCCTGGATGCCCAGGCGGTGCAGCGTCGGCGCGCGGTTGAGGAGAACCGGATGCTCGCGGATGACCTCGTCGAGGATATCCCAGACTTCCGGCTTTTCCTTTTCGACCAGCTTCTTGGCCTGCTTGACGGTCGAGGAGAAGCCCTTGGCGTCAAGGCGGGCGTAGATGAACGGCTTGAAGAGTTCGAGCGCCATCTTCTTCGGCAGGCCGCACTGGTGCAGCTTCAGTTCCGGGCCGGTCACAATGACCGAACGGCCGGAATAGTCGACGCGCTTGCCGAGCAGGTTCTGGCGGAAGCGGCCCTGCTTGCCCTTGAGCATGTCGGACAGCGACTTCAGCGGACGCTTGTTGGCGCCGGTGATGACGCGGCCGCGGCGGCCGTTGTCGAACAGGGCGTCAACCGATTCCTGAAGCATGCGCTTCTCGTTGCGGATGATGATGCCCGGCGCGCGCAGCTCGATGAGGCGCTTCAGACGGTTGTTGCGGTTGATGACGCGGCGGTAGAGATCGTTGAGGTCCGACGTCGCGAAACGGCCACCGTCCAGCGGGACGAGCGGACGCAGGTCCGGCGGGATCACCGGAACGACCTTCATGATCATCCATTCCGGACGGTTGCCGCTCTCCATGAAGTTCTCGACGATCTTCAGGCGCTTCATCAGCTTCTTCTGCTTCAGGTCCGACGTGGTGTCGGCCAGATCAGAGCGCAGATCGCCGGCGATCTTTTCCAGATTCATCGAGGCGAGCATCTCGTAGATGGCCTCGGCGCCGATCATCGCCGTGAACTGGTCTTCACCATATTCATCGACGGCGATCATGTATTCTTCTTCGGAAAGAAGCTGGTTTTCCTTGAGCGCGGTGAGGCCCGGCTCCGTCACGATGTAGTTCTCGAAATAGAGAACGCGCTCGACATCCTTCAGCGTCATGTCGAGGAGCGTGGCGATGCGGGACGGCAGCGACTTCAGGAACCAGATATGGGCGACGGGCGCGGCGAGCTCGATATGGCCCATGCGCTCGCGGCGAACGCGCGACAGCGTGACTTCGACGCCGCACTTTTCGCAGATGATGCCCTTGTATTTCATGCGCTTGTACTTGCCGCACAGGCACTCGTAGTCCTTGATCGGCCCGAAGATGCGCGCGCAGAACAGACCGTCACGCTCCGGCTTGAACGTGCGGTAGTTGATGGTTTCCGGCTTCTTGATCTCGCCGTACGACCAGGACAGGATCTTTTCCGGAGACGCGATCGAAATGCGGATGGAGTCGAACGTCTGCGCAGGCACCTGCGGGTTGAAAAGGTTCATGACCTCTTGGTTCATGCCTATCTCCTTCGTGGGCCAGTGGCCCTCTGCTTAGCAGTCAAATGCGGCGATACCCGGGTGCCGCACGACTGCCTGAAACGGATGAGCCGCCCCTCGCCTTGCAGCGGGAGCGGTAACGGTGCGCGCCTTTCCGGCGCGCACCTTGTCAGGCTTATTCCGCCGCGTCGGGAAGCTGGCCGGCTTCGGCTGCGGGATCGACCTTCGAGTTTTCCAGCTCGACGGAGAGGCCGAGCGAGCGCATTTCCTTGACGAGAACGTTGAAGCTCTCCGGAATGCCCGCCTCGAACGTGTCGTCGCCACGAACGATCGCCTCGTAGACCTTGGTGCGGCCCGCCACGTCGTCCGACTTCACGGTCAGCATTTCCTGCAGCGTGTAGGCGGCGCCGTAGGCTTCGAGCGCCCAGACTTCCATTTCCCCGAAGCGCTGGCCGCCGAACTGCGCCTTGCCGCCCAGCGGCTGCTGGGTGACGAGCGAGTACGGACCGATCGAGCGCGCGTGGATCTTGTCGTCGACAAGGTGGTTCAGCTTGATCATGTACATGTAGCCGACCGTGACCTTGCGGTCGAAAGGCTCACCCGTACGACCATCGTACAGAACCGACTGGCCCGAGGGGTTGAGGCCCGCGCGCTCCAGCATGCTGGCGACGTCCGGCTCGTGCGCACCGTCGAAGACCGGCGTCGCGATGGAGACGCCCTTGCGGGACTGCTCGGCGAGCTTGACCAGGGCGGCGTCGTCGAAATGGGCGACCTCGTCCTTGGCCTCGCTCTCGTAGACTTCCGTCAGCTCGCGCTTCAGGTCCGAGATGTCCATGGTCTTGCGGTACTCGTCGAGCAGGTCGCCGATCTTCTTGCCCATGCCGGCGCAAGCCCAGGCAAGGTGGGTTTCGAGGATCTGGCCGACGTTCATGCGCGAGGGCACGCCCAGCGGGTTCAAGCAGATGTCGACATGCGTGCCGTCTTCGAGGAACGGCATGTCCTCGATCGGCAGGATGCGCGAGACCACGCCCTTGTTGCCGTGACGGCCGGCCATCTTGTCGCCGGGCTGGATCTTGCGCTTCACGGCGACGAAGACCTTGACCATTTTCATGACGCCCGGAGGCATCTCGTCGCCGCGCTGGACCTTCTCGACCTTGTCCATGAAGCGCTGTTCAAGGCGCGACTTGGATTCGTCGTACTGGCCGCGGAGCGCTTCGATCTCGCCCTGGACCTTCTCGTCCTCGACGGCGAACATCCACCACTGCGAGCGGGGATATTCGGAGATAACGGCGTTCGACAGCTCGGTGCCCTTCTTGAAGGACTTCGGGCCGGCGACGGCGACGTGGCCGCGCAGCATGTCGGTCAGGCGGCCGTAGACGTTGCGGTCGAGGATCGCCTGCTCGTCGTCACGGTCCTTGGCGAGACGCTCGATCTCTTCCCGCTCGATCGCCATCGCGCGTTCGTCCTTCTCCACGCCGTGGCGGTTGAAGACGCGAACTTCGACGACCGTGCCGAAGGTGCCGGGCGGCATGCGCATGGAGGTGTCGCGAACGTCGGAGGCCTTCTCACCGAAGATGGCGCGCAGGAGCTTTTCTTCCGGCGTCATCGGGCTTTCGCCCTTCGGGGTGATCTTGCCGACCAGGATGTCGCCCGGCTGAACCTCTGCGCCGATATAGACGATACCGGCTTCGTCGAGGTTCTTCAGCGCTTCTTCCGAAACGTTCGGAATGTCGCGCGTGATTTCTTCCGGACCCAGCTTGGTGTCGCGGGCCATGACTTCGAATTCCTCGATGTGGATCGAGGTGAACACGTCGTCGGAGACGATGCGTTCGGACATCAGGATCGAGTCTTCGTAGTTGTAGCCGTTCCACGGCATGAACGCGACGAGCGCGTTGCGGCCGAGCGCGAGGTCGCCGAGGTCGGTCGACGGACCGTCCGCGATGATGTCGCCCTTGTTCAGAACGTCGCCGACGGTGACCAGCGGGCGCTGGTTGACGCAGGTGTTCTGGTTGGAACGTTGGAACTTCTGCAGGCGGTAGATATCGACGCCCGACTTCGACGGATCAAGGTCTTCGGTGGCGCGGATAACGATACGGGTCGCATCCACCTGGTCGACGACGCCGCCGCGGCGGGCCGCGATGGCGGCGCCCGAGTCACGGGCGACGACCGGCTCCATGCCGGTGCCGACGAACGGGGCTTCGGCACGCAGCAGCGGCACGGCCTGACGCTGCATGTTCGAGCCCATGAGCGCGCGGTTCGCGTCGTCGTTCTCGAGGAACGGGATGAGCGCGGCCGCGACCGAAACGAGCTGCTTCGGCGACACGTCCATGAGGTTGATCTGGTCGCGCGGGGCGAGCATGACCTCGCCGGCGTGACGGCAGACGACGAACTCTTCAGCGAAGGAACCGTCGGCTTCGAGCACCGAGTTGGCCTGTGCGACGTGGTACTTGGCCTCTTCCATGGCGGAGAGGTAGACCACATCCGTCGTCACCTTGCCGTCGACGATCTTGCGGTACGGCGATTCGATGAAGCCGTACTTGTTGACGCGGGCGAAGGTTGCGAGCGAGTTGATCAGACCGATGTTCGGGCCTTCCGGCGTCTCGATCGGGCAAATACGGCCGTAATGGGTCGGGTGAACGTCGCGGACTTCGAAGCCGGCGCGCTCGCGGGTCAGACCACCCGGGCCAAGGGCCGAAAGACGGCGCTTGTGGGTGATTTCCGAGAGCGGGTTCACCTGGTCCATGAACTGCGAGAGCTGCGAGGAACCGAAGAACTCGCGAACGGCGGCGGCTGCCGGCTTCGCGTTGATCAGGTCCTGCGGCATGACCGTGTCGATCTCGATCGAGGACATACGTTCCTTGATCGCGCGCTCCATGCGCAGCAGGCCGAGACGGTACTGATTCTCCATCAATTCGCCGACCGAACGGACGCGGCGGTTGCCGAGGTTGTCGATGTCGTCGATCTCGCCCTTGCCGTCGCGCAGCTCGACCAGCATCTTCACGACGGCGAGGATGTCCTCCTTGCGCAGCGTGCGGACCGTGTCGGCGACGTCGAGGTCGAGGCGCATGTTCATCTTCACGCGGCCGACGGCGGAGAGGTCGTACCGCTCGGCATCGAAGAACAGCGTGTTGAACATGGCTTCGGCCGAATCCATGGTCGGCGGTTCACCCGGACGCATGACGCGGTAGATGTCGAACAGCGCGTCCTGGCGGTTCTCGTTCTTGTCGGCGGCGAGCGTGTTGCGGATATAGGCACCGACATTGATGTGGTCGATGTCGAGGACCGGGATCTCGTCGAAACCGGCGGCCAGGATGACCGGCAGGGTCTTCTCGTCGATTTCGTCGCCGGCTTCGAGATAAATCTCACCCGTCGAATAGTTGACGATGTCCTCGGCAAGATAGTTGCCGTAGAGCTCCTCGTCGGTCGCCTTGAGGGCCTTCAGGCCCTTTTCCGAGAGCTGGCGGAGCAGACGCGGGGTCAGCTTCTTGCCGATCTCGACGACCACTTCACCGGTGTCGGCGTCGACCATATCCGCGACGGCCTTCTGGCCCTTCAGCGCGTCGGGATTGAACGGCACGCGCCAGCCTTCGCCGTCGCGCTGGTAGAGCGACTTCGTGTAGAAGGTCGACAGGATGTCTTCGCCGTCCATGCCGAGCGCCATGAGCAGCGAGGTGACGGGGATCTTGCGGCGGCGGTCGATGCGCGCATGCACGATGTCCTTGGCGTCGAACTCGATGTCCAGCCAGGAACCGCGATAGGGGATGACGCGCGCGGCGAAGAGCAGCTTGCCCGACGAGTGGCTCTTGCCCTTGTCGTGGTCGAAGAACACGCCCGGCGAACGGTGCATCTGGGAGACGATGACGCGCTCGGTGCCGTTGACGATGAACGTGCCGTTGTCGGTCATGAGCGGCATGTCGCCCATGTAGACGTTCTGTTCCTTGATGTCCTTGATGGACTTGGCACCCGTATCCTCGTCGATATCGAACACGATGAGGCGCAGCGTCACCTTGAGCGGCGCTGCATAGGTCAGGTCACGCTGGCGGCATTCCTCGACGTCGAACTTCGGCTGCTCGAATTCGTAGGAGACGAATTCGAGCATGGAAGCGCCGGAGAAGTCGGTGATCGGGAAGACCGACTTGAAAACGGTCTGAAGCCCCTCGTCCGGGCGACCGCCGGCGGGCTCTTCAACCATCAGGAACTGGTCGTAGGATGCCTTCTGAACCTCGATGAGGTTCGGCATGACTGCGACTTCGGGGATTTTTCCAAAAAACTTGCGTACGCGCCTACGACCGTTAAACGAAAGGGTCTGAGCCATCGTCGCTCCTTCAAATTTGCATCCGGGCCTGCAACGGACGGGGTTCGCTGGCCAGTCGATCCCGTCGACCAATGGGTTGGTTCAATCTCGTCTTGCTGCCGGTCGACGGGCCGGATTGCCCAATCTTGCGGTGAAGACCATCCTCTTGAAGAACCCATTACCCAAAAGCCGTTTTCAGCGGCTTTTGGGTAATCAGTTCAGCGGAAAGGATCGACGGGAGAGGGCTTTCGCCCTCCCCCGCAGCATTCCGATATTACTTGACGTCGACCTTGGCGCCGGCGTCCTCAAGCTTCTTCTTGAGGTCAGCGGCTTCAGCCTTGGAAACGCCTTCCTTGACAGCCTTCGGAGCGCCTTCGACGAGGTCCTTGGCTTCCTTGAGGCCGAGACCGGTGATGGCGCGGACTTCCTTGATGACGTTGATCTTGTTGGCGCCGGCGTCGGCGAGGATCACGTCGAATTCGGTCTTTTCTTCTTCAGCAGCAGCCGGAGCAGCACCGCCGCCAACGGCAGCGACAGCTACGGGAGCAGCAGCCGAAACGCCCCACTTCTCTTCGAGCAGCTTGGAAAGCTCGGCGGCTTCCAGAACGGTCAGCGAGGAGAGGTCTTCTACGATCTTTGCGAGATCAGCCATTTTCATATTTCCTTTTGTTCGGTTCGAACTGGTGTGTTTGATTTACAGCGAAAAACCGCCTTACGCGGCTTCGTCCTTCTTGGCGTAGGCTGCGAACACGCGGGCAAGCTGGCTTGCCGGTGCTGCAACGACCGTGGCGACGCGCGTTGCCGGGGCTGCAATGAGGCCCAGGAGCTTTGCACGCAGCTCGTCGAGCGAAGGCAGGGTCGCAAGCGACTTGACTGCTTCTGCGTCGAGCGTGGTCGCACCCATGGCGCCGCCGAGGACAACGAGCTTGTCGTTGGTCTTGGCGAAGTCCATGGCTACCTTCGGAGCGATCATCGGATCATTTGCATATGCAATGAGCGTCTGACCCTGGAAGAGATCAGACATCCCTTCCGACTCCGTACCCTGAAGGGCAATTTTGGCCAGGCGGTTCTTCGCGACTTTGACGGTACCGCCCGCTGCACGCATCTTCGTACGAAGATCGTTCATCTGTGCAACGGTGATGCCGGCATAGCGGGCCACGACAACCGAACCGGAAGCCTTGAAGACTTCATTCAGCTCCGTGACGAATTCGCGTTTTTCCGCTCTTTCCACTGCCTATCTCCAGTTGACAGGACCGTGACTTCTCACGGGACCTGCCGGGTTTGCCTTTGCCGCCAGGGATCCGCTTTACAAAAGAAGATCCCGAGCGACGCTCGAGGATCCTGTCCCCCCGCGCTCGGTCGAGGACCGCGGCACAGGCAAGGTAGGTTCGAACCGAATTCCGCGTCATCCGACGCTGAGTGAAATCCAGGTCTCACCCGTCTCATGCAGGCAACGTGATTAAGGCCTAACCACCTGCAATCTCGGACAGGAGTTCCGGGTTTCCCCGGAAATCCCCGGCCAGACCGGCCGGGAATTCTTTCAAGGCCCCGCCGAAGCGGTGCCGAAATTCAGGTGCCTGATCAGGCGACCGTCGACGGATCGATCTTGACGCCCGGACCCATCGTCGAAGAGATGGCAACGCGCTTGACGTAGTTGCCCTTGGCGCCCGTCGGCTTCGCCTTGATGACGGCGTCGGCGAAAGCCTTGATGTTCTCTTCCAGAGCCTTGGCGTCGAAGGAGGCCTTGCCCACGCCGGCATGGATGATGCCGGCCTTCTCGACGCGGAACTCGACAGCGCCGCCCTTGGATGCCTTGACGGCGCCGGCGACGTCCATGGTGACCGTGCCGACCTTCGGGTTCGGCATCATGCCGCGCGGGCCGAGTACCTTGCCGAGACGGCCGACGAGCGGCATCATGTCCGGGGTCGCGATGCAGCGATCGAAGTCGATCTTGCCGCCCTGGACGATCTCGACGAGGTCTTCGGCGCCGACGATGTCAGCGCCGGCAGCCTTGGCTTCGTCGGCCTTGGCGCCACGGGCGAAGACGGCGACACGAACGTCGCGGCCGGTGCCGTTCGGCAGGTTGACGACGCCGCGGACCATCTGGTCGGCGTGGCGCGGGTCGACGCCGAGGTTCATGGCGACTTCAACGGTTTCGTCGAACTTGGCGGTCGCACGCTCCTTGACGAGGGCGATGGCGTCCGACAGGGCAACGAGCTTGGTCGGGTCGATGCCTTCACGGATCTTCTGGAGACGCTTTGCAATCTTGGCCATGATCAACCTACCACTTCCAGGCCCATGGCGCGGGCGGAGCCCTCGACCATTGCCATCGCGCCTTCGATATCGGCGGCGTTGAGATCCTTCATCTTGGCTTCGGCGATCGACTTGATCTGAGCCTTGGTGAGCTTGCCGATGGAACCGCCCTTGCCGGGGGTCTTCGAGCCGGACTGGATCTTGGCTTCCTTCTTGAGGAAGTAGGTCACCGGCGGCTGCTTCATCACGAAGGTGAAGGACTTGTCCTGGTAATAGGTGATGACGACCGGGATCGGCATACCCTTTTCCATTTCCTGCGTCGCCGCGTTGAACGACTTGCAGAATTCCATGATGTTAATACCACGCTGACCAAGCGCCGGGCCGATCGGCGGGGACGGGTTCGCCGAGCCTGCCTTGACCTGAAGCTTGAGCTGGCCTGCAACTTTCTTAGCCATTTCTCTCTGCCTTTCAGAATGCGGCCGGTTTCCCGGCCCGTGATGCCGGTCGGACGACCGGCGGCTGCGGTTGCGTGGTACGGTCAGAACGCCCGGCTAAAGGCCGCCTTCCCTTCCACGCGATTGGCGGAAACTTCCGCCGCCAGCCCTCGAAGGAGGGCTGGATTTCAGATGAGCCGCGCCGGAGGCGCCGCCGAAATCAGATTTTCTCGACCTGGGCGTATTCCAGTTCGACCGGGGTGGCGCGGCCGAAGATCGACACTTCCACCTTGAGGCGCGAGCGCTCCTCGTCGACGTCCTGCACGGTGCCGTTGAACGACGCGAACGGACCGTCGGAAACACGAACCTGCTCGCCGATCTCGAACGAGACCGAGGGCTTCGGACGGTCGACGCCGTCCTGGACCTGCGACAGGATGCGCTCGGCTTCACTGTCCGGGATCGGGACCGGCTTGTTGTCGGAACCGAGGAAGCCCGTGACCTTCGGCGTGTTCTTGATGAGGTGGTAGGCCTCATCCGTCAGGTTCGCCCGCACCAGCACATAGCCGGGGAAGAACTTGCGCTCCGAATCGACCTTGCGGCCGCGACGCACCTCGACGACCTTCTCGGTCGGCACCAGGATCTTCTCGAAAAGATGCTCAAGGCCCTTCTGGCGGGCCTTGTTCTCGATGTCCTCAGCGACCTTCTTCTCGAAATTTGAATAGGCGTGGACGATGTACCAACGGGAAGCCATGTTCATCTCCAACCAATCAGGCGCTGGCGTTGAGGATGAGGCCGATCAGCCACCCCATCAACTGGTCCGCAGCGAAGAAGAACACTGCGGCCAGGAAAACCATGATGAACACCATGACGGTCGAGATCATCGTCTCGCGCCGCGAGGGCCAAGTCACTTTCGCCGTCTCGGAGCGTACCTGCTGCAGAAACGCAATCGGATTCGTTTTCGATGCCATTGAATGTCCACGCCATTACGGCACGTAAAGCTGAACTCTCAGCCCCACGCACCGCGTGTCTGTTTTGCCCTACATAAAGCCCGATTCTCTTTTTAACAAGAGGCAGCCCGGGCTTTTCGCGAATTTAGACGGCACGACGCCGCCACGCCATCCGCCCCCGTCGCTGCAAGTCGTCCGCGCTGTCCGGCTGGGAATGGCAGGGGCAGAGGGGCTCGAACCCCCGACCTGCGGTTTTGGAGACCGCCGCTCTACCAACTGAGCTATACCCCTATTTGCCTGCCGCGTCCCGGGCGAACCGCCCGTCACCGGCAAGGCATGGCGTCTTTACGGCGCACGGATCGACTTGGCAAGCCCGAAGACGAGATTTTTTCACAGGTTAGCACGCCCTCGCCCCGGCGCCGCCTCACCAGGCGAAACGAAGCCGGGCCTTGACCGTGCTGATCAGCTTCATGTCCTGCCGGCGTACGGAGGCGCCGAGGTCCAGGCAATCGAAGACGCGCTGCTCGACGCCGAATTCCGCACCGATCCGCTTCTGGCCGCGGGCGGTCGAGCCGGTGGCGACGAGGTCGGTTCCCGTCGGCAGGGCCTGGATCCGTGCCTGCTGCGTCATGCGCACCGCGCCGCGGTCGCCGGTGCGCATATTGGCGTCGGCGGAAACCGAGGGCGCCAGGACGATGTCGAAGGAGGGCGTCGCCATCCAGCGGCGCGACAGGCCGGCGCTCGCCGAAACCCGCCCGGTCAGCGGATTGTAACCCGCCGTGACGTTGCGCTGCGCACCGGACAGCCCCTCCCCGCGCATTTCCGCCCAGAGCCGCGCATTGTCGCGCGTATCGCGGATACGGCCGGTGGAGGACGCGGTGACCGCAAGATCCACCCCGGCGCTCATCTCGGCCGCGGTCGCGGCCTTGGCCCCCAGGCGCAGGCGATAGGCATAGCCGGATAGTTTTGCCGGAGACCAGATGAGCAGCGAATCCTCCGCCCGCGCCGCGCCTGCCGGCAGAATCACAAGAATCATCGAGAGAGCGAGCGCTGCGCGCGCCGCGCCTGCAAAAGCGTTCATGAGGGTTCAGGCCCGTGTCTGGTTGCCGTGATGCGCGCGGCGCGACCCGCCACCCGCAGGGGCGCCGCCGCAATACACGGGATCGAAACGATCCCTCGGCGCCGGGCCTGCGGCTCACCACCCGTCAGGCCATGTCGCTCCAGGCGACGCGGCAAATCTACCCGCTCGTGCCGATCGCCTCTATCCCCAGACCTGGCGAGTTATCGCCAAAGGCTAAAAAAGCATGGCATTTCAAAGCGCCTGAACGCAAAAGCCCCGCGGTTTCCCGCGGGGCCCTCATCAGATCCAGGATCCGAAGCTTACTCGACGATCGAAGCGACGATGCCGGCGCCGTGTGCAAATCGCGCTTGCGCGCCATTTGCACACTTTTTTGCCGTCGGCAGGCTTACGCCATCGCCAGCGATCGTTACTCGACGATCGAAGCGACGATGCCGGCGCCGACGGTGCGGCCACCCTCACGAATAGCGAAGCGCAGCTTCTCTTCCATCGCGATCGGAACGATCAGCTCGACGTCAACCGTAACGTTGTCGCCCGGCATCACCATTTCCGTGCCTTCCGGCAGCGTCACGATGCCCGTCACGTCCGTCGTGCGGAAGTAGAACTGCGGACGGTAGTTCGTGAAGAACGGCGTATGACGGCCGCCTTCTTCCTTCGTCAGGATGTAGGCTTCGGCCTTGAACTTCTTGTGCGGCTTGACCGAACCCGGCTTGCACAGGATCTGGCCACGCTCGACGCCGTCACGGTTCACACCGCGCAGCAGCGCACCGATGTTGTCGCCCGCCTGGCCCTGGTCGAGCAGCTTGCGGAACATCTCGACGCCCGTGCAGGTCGTCTTCGTCGTCGGGCGGATGCCGACGATCTCGATTTCCTCACCGACCTTGACGATGCCGCGCTCGACGCGACCGGTCACGACCGTGCCGCGGCCCGAGATCGAGAACACGTCTTCGATCGGCATCAGGAACGGCTGGTCGATCGGACGCTCCGGCGTCGGGATGTAGGCGTCGACCTGAGCCATCAGCTCGCGGATCGCGTCTTCGCCGATCTTCTTGTCGGAGTCTTCGAGAGCGGCCAGAGCCGAACCCTTGACGATCGGAATGTCGTCGCCCGGGAAGTCGTAGGACGACAGAAGCTCGCGCACTTCCAGCTCGACGAGCTCGAGAAGCTCGGCGTCGTCAACCTGGTCGACCTTGTTGAGGAACACCACGATCGCCGGAACGCCGACCTGGCGGGCCAGCAGGATGTGCTCGCGGGTCTGCGGCATCGGGCCGTCGGCAGCCGAGCAGACCAGGATCGCGCCGTCCATCTGGGCAGCACCGGTGATCATGTTCTTCACATAGTCGGCGTGGCCGGGGCAGTCGACATGCGCGTAGTGACGGTTCGGCGTCTCGTATTCGACGTGCGCCGTCGAGATCGTGATGCCGCGGGCCTTCTCTTCCGGAGCCGCGTCGATCTGGTCGTACGCCTTGAACTCGCCGAAATACTTCGTGATCGCTGCCGTCAGCGACGTCTTGCCATGGTCAACGTGGCCGATCGTGCCGATGTTTACGTGAGGCTTGTTGCGCTCAAACTTACCTTTTGCCATGTTTTTATTCCTACTGAACGAAAGTTGGGCTAACCGGCCCGTCCGGTTTGGCAGGCGTTTAAGGCTTTCGCAACGAATGCGCAAGCCTTAAATGTATGGGAGAAACATGCCGGAAACGAGCGGAGGCAAGCCAGATAGCGGATAGATCGTGATGTGGATTCGCTTTTTCAAGGCAGGATCTTAGGGCGAAGTGCTGATTCTTTTCATGAAGGAAAATTGACACAGGCAGCGAGCCTCGCATCCAGGCGCCGGCATTTTTACCTGATAGCGTTCTTGCAATTCGCGATTTTCCGGATGTGCCGGATGGCATCCATCGACCATGATCCGCGGCGTTTCAAGGCGGCTTCCGTCGCCATGCGAGGTCCCGACTGGAACAGCGCCTTCCCGTTTACAGCGCTGCCGCGAACGCGGCCGGGCCATGGTGGACGTTCCGGGTGAGGAACGCCAGGGCGGCCGCGCCGATCAGGCCGGAATTCTGGCCGAGTGCGGCGCGCGTGACGCGCACGTCCTTGAACGCGGGCATGGCCCGGTCGGATATGCAGCGCTCGATGCCGGGACGCAGGCGCTCGAACTCATGCGAAAGCCCGCCCCCCATGATGACGACCTCGGGACTGAAGATGTGGATGAGGCTGACGAAACCCCGGCCGAGGATGCCGGCCTCCTCGTCGACAAGCCGGTTGGCGAGTTCGTCGCCGGCCCGTGCAGCGGCAAAGACGGCGCGGCTGTCTATGGACCCGCCATCCGCGCCAAGCCGCGTTCCCGTGCAGGCAAAGGCCTGCTCCCGAGCCCGGCGGGTGAAGGCCGTGCCCGATCCATAGGCTTCGAAGCAGCCGCGGTTGCCGCAGGGGCAAAGCGCGCCGTCCGGCATGACGGACATGTGACCGACATGGCCCGCCATGCCCTTGCGCCCCCGCAGCACGCGCCCGTCGGCGATGACGCCGCCGCCGATGCCGGTGCTGACGGTCACGTAGACGAGGTTCTCGAGCCCCTTGCCCGCGCCGAACTGCCATTCGCCGATGGCCGCGGCGATGCCGTCGTTCTCCAGGCTGACGGGAAAGGCGAAGCGCTTCTGCAGTTCCGCCTTCAAGGGGAAGTCGGCAAAGCCCGCCAGCGTCGGAATATCGCGCGCGACACCCGCGATCGTGTCGATCGGCCCCGGCGTGGACACACCGATTCCCACCGGTGCGGCGGTGCCTGCGGCAGCGACAAGGCCGTCGGCAAGCGCCTTGATCTGCGCCAGCACGCGCTCGGGACCTGCCATGGCGTCGGTCCGCTCCTCGGCGCGGGCGACGATCTCGCCCCGCGTGCCGACGAGCGCCGCGCGAACCTGCGTCCCGCCGAGATCGATGCCGATGGCAATCTGCTGCATGGCGCAATCCGGCGTCAGAGGGCGTGGAGCCACGCCATGCGCTCGGCAAGCGACGGCGCGTTGAATGCGAGCGAGCCGAGAACGACCGTCTCGGCGCCGGACCGGCGCAGCAGCGGCACGGTATGCTCGCGAATACCGCCATCGGCCGCCAGCACGATGCGATGGTCCGCATCGCTTTCGGCGATGATCTGCCGGGCCTCCTGCAGGCGCGTGCCCGCCGTCCCGTCGAGGCCCTGGCCCTTCACGCCGATCGCCGTGCCGAGCAGCGTGACGAAACGCAGCCGCGCCGCATGGCGGCGAAGCCGTTCGACGGGCGTCTCCACCCGCAGCACCATGCCGGCGGCGACGCCGCGGCGGTCGAGCAGGTCGAGCGCCGCGTCCGCCACGCCTTCGTTCTCGACATGGATGCTGATGAGATCGCTGCCCGCATCGGCAAACTGCTCGATCTGCGACAGCACGACCGCATCCGCCACCATGAGATGGACGTGGATGGGCCGGGCGGAGACCTTGCGCAGGCCCGCCACCAGATCCGGGAAGAACAGCAGGGCCGGCGCGAAATGGCCGTCGGCGACGTCGACATGCAGGACGTCGACATGCGGATCGACACGGGCAAGGTCATCGGCAAGCCGCACGAGATCGGCGGACCAGACGGAGAACTCGGCGATCAGGCGGTCCTTCGGCAGGTCGTCGATCCAGGATTTGGCGGGGGTCATCTCTCAGAGATCCTTCAGGAACGTGCGCATGGCATGGTGGAAATCGGCGATATACTGCGCCTTGTTCTGCGCCTTGGCGGTGATCTCCACGAAGCGGGCGGCGGGAATCCGGTCGGCAAGCGCACGCGCATAGGCGATGGGGTGGATGATGTCCCGCCCGTGGCCGATCACCAGCGTGGGGACGGCGATCCGGGCGAGGTCGGCATCGGCGACACCCGGCCCGTCGCCGGAGATCGCGGTCAGGAGGGCAGCGGTTACCGCAACGGGTTCCCGCGCGAAAAAACCTTCGAGCGAGGCCAGGTTGTCCGGCGCTTCCGCCGCCAGATGGCGGCCGGTGGCGCCGGCAAGGAAGGCCGCCCTTGCAGCCTCCGGCGGCATCCGCGCCAGCAGGCGGCCGACCTCGGCATTGGCGGCCATGGTCGGCGGCGCCGAGGCGGCCAGCCAGGCCGGCCTTGCAAGGACGAGCGCCCGGACGAGATCCGGCCGTCGCACCGCCAGACGCACCGCAATCGCCGCGCCCATGGAAATGCCGCCGAGGACGACGGGAACGTCGAGGGTGCGCTCGATGCAACGGGCGACATCGTCGGCGAAGGTGGCCATCGACAGCCGCTCCAACGGACCGGCCTGCGACCGGCCATGGCCCCGCGCCTCGATCGTGACGCGGCGAAACCCGGATTGCGCGGGAAAGGCCTCGGCCGTCTGGCCGGCATCGCCGCAAAGGCCATGCAGGAAGACGGCCGGCGCGCCCTCGCCCGCGCTGTCGACATTGAGGCGCGTGCCGTCGTCCGTCTCGAAGGATCGGATCTCCCTCATCGCCCTGCCCCGGTGTCGGAAAGCGTCCGCGTGAGAAACGCGGCGACGCCGGCGGCCTCGTCGGCGGCAAGTCCGTGCGTGACCAGGCTGCCGGCAAAGCCGATCGCCTTCAGCCGGCCCAGATAGTGGCCGTAGTCGAGCACGCCCTTGCCGGCCGTTGCGAAGCTGCCATCCGGGTGGCGGTCCTTCGCATGCGCCATGACGATGCGGTCGGCAAGGCGGTCGATCGCGGATGCGACGATGGTCCGCCGCGCCTCGGGCGTCTCGACCTCGAAGAGATTGGCAGGGTCGAGCACGATCTTGACGCGCGGGCTTTTCATCTCGTCGATCAGCCGGCGGGCCTTCTCGGCGGAATTGACCACATTGGCAAGCTCCGGCTCGATGCCGAGATCCACGCCGTATCGCTCGGCGATCCCGACCGCCGTCTCCATGGCCTCGAGCAGGTCGCGCCAGGCCTCGGGCGTGTCATTGCCGGGATGCGCCTTCCACTGGTCCAGGGGATCGCGCGTGCCGGTGCAGAGCGTGATGAGACCGGCCGACATCGCCGCGCAGCGCTCCGCCAGCACCGCCAGCCTGCGATGGCCGGCCTCGCGCACCGCCGGGTCGGGATGGATCATGTTGTAGGTGCCCGACACCGCGGCGATCTCGACGCCGGTCGTGCCGGCGGCAGCCGCGACCGCGCGCGCCTCGGCCCCGCTGATCGCATCCGGCATGGAGGAAAGTCCCGAGCAGGCCATGTTGTATTGTGCCGAGGCAAAGCCCGCACCGGCGACCGCCTTGAGAACCGTTTCCGGCGCGCGTCCCGCGAAGGTCTTGGCGAAGATGCCGAGCTTCATCACACGCCGCCCGTCATGTCGGCGAGCGCGGCGGGCCTGCCGGTCTCGACCGAGCGGGCGATCGCGACCATGGCTTGCACCGAGGCAAGGCCGTCGTCGATGCCGGCGCCCTCCATCGGCGTGCCGTCCAGAATGGTGCGGGCGAAACCCTCGACCTGGCGGCGGTAGAAATGGCCGTCGGCCCCCAGCACCCGGTGCGTCGCGCCATCGGCCTCGCGGAAGATGTCCACCTCGCTCGTCTTGTAGTACCAGGGGTTATAGGTCTTGCCGAGGACGCTGCCGTTCCTGCCGTAGATCTGGAAACCTTCATGCCAGTCCATGCGCACCTGCACCGTCAGGTCGAGATGGCCGAGCGCGCCGGAGGCGAATTCCACGTCCACGAACCAGCACCAGATGCCGGCCCGTTCGGAAAGCCGCGCCTGCACGGAGACGATATCGCCGGCAAGATAGCGCGCGGTGTCGATCAGGTGGCAGCCATGCGCCAGCATGTAATAGCGGCGCAGGTCCGCCTTCGGATTGGCCGAGGGTTTCCTCGCATTGGCGCTGGTGACGATGAGCGGCTGCACCGCATCGGTCATCGGGTAGCGGTGCGTGCTGTCGCAATACCAGGCTTTGAGCGCCACCATCTCGCCCATCTCGTCGCCAATGAAGGCCCTGGCCGCCTGCAGCCCGGCATCGAAGCGTTTCATGTGGCCGACCTGGAAGACCTTGCCGGATTTTTCGACGGCGGCCTTCAGGTCGAGGCATTCCTCCACCGTCAACCCCATGGGCTTTTCGCACAACACATGCTTGCCGGCCGCAAGCGCCCTGAGCGAGGCCGGCACATGGAAGGCATCGGCCGTCGCGATGATCACGGCGTCGAGATCCGGATCGGCAAGCATCCTGTCGTAATCATCGTAGGACTTCTCGGCCCCATGCGTGATCACCATGCGCTCGCGCAGGTCGTCGGCGACGTCGCAGATCGCATGGAGTTCCGCGTTCGCCGCCTTGGTGCAGCTCTCGAAATGCGCCGCCTGCGCAATCTGGCCCGCGCCCAAGACACCAACTCGAAGACGGCGGTCACTGTCTGATGGCATTTCTGCCCCCTTGATCATCGTTCACGGACAACGCTGCGGGCGCTCGCTCACAGGGCCGCATGGGTTTGCAGGTTGAAGAAGTGCAACTTGGCCGGATCTATGGCGAGATCGATACGCTCGCCGGCCTTGATGGCGCTGGTGGCCTCGAACCGTGCGACCGCATTGGCGGCACCGCTCAGGTCCTCCACCGCGTCCGGATCCCCGGAATCGACGCGGGTCGCCTCAATCTTCAGATGCACGATCAACTCCGAGCCGAGCTCCTCGATCGTTCTCACCACAGCGGGAATGGTCGGATAGGCCGCGCCCGACGGCAGGCGGCTGTCGTAGAGGTCTTCGGGACGGATGCCGAAAACAACGGGCTTGCCGTCGAAGGCCGAAAGGCCGGGAACCCGCTCCCGGACACTTGCCGGCAACGGAACGGAAAAGTCTGGAAGGCGGATCGACCCGCCTTCCAGACGCCCTTCGAAAAGGTTCATCGAGGGAGAACCGATGAAGCCTGCGACGAACGCGTTGACCGGCTTGTGGTAGAGCGCCTTCGGCGTGTCCACCTGCTGCAGCACGCCGCCCTTCAGCACCGCCACGCGGTCGCCCATGGTCATTGCCTCGGTCTGGTCGTGGGTGACGTAGATGGTCGTCACGCCCAGCTGGCGCTGCAGGCTGGCGATCTCGGCGCGCATCTGCACACGCAGCTTGGCATCGAGGTTCGACAGCGGCTCGTCCATCAGGAAGGCGGCGGGCTCGCGCACCATCGCGCGGCCCATCGCCACGCGTTGGCGCTGGCCGCCGGAAAGCTGCGCCGGCTTGTTCTGCAGCAATGTCTCGAGCTGCAGGATCTTGGCGATTTCGCTCACCCGCCGGGAGCGTTCCGCCTTGTCCTTTCCTGCCAGCTTCATCGAGAAGGCGATGTTGTCGAAGACGGTCATGTGCGGATAGAGGGCGTAGCTCTGGAACACCATGGCGATGTCGCGATCCTTCGGCGGCAGATCCACGACGTCCTGATCGCCGATGCTCAGCGTGCCGCTGGTGATATCCTCCAGGCCCGCGATCATGCGCAGCGCCGTCGATTTTCCGCAGCCGGACGGCCCCACCAGGATCAGGAACTCCCCGTCGTGAATCGTCAGGCTCAGGTCCTTGATCGCATGGTAATTGTTTCCGTAGGTCTTGCAGATCCTGTCCAGCACAACCACAGCCACGTCGCATCCTCCCCGCACCGTCCCCAAACACCGGCCGGCCGCCTCCACCGCCGCCATCCGGTTTTCGACAGAAGGTTCAGGACTGATTGCCAAAGTCAAGACGAAAAACGGGAAACAAGACCGCTCAGAAATCAACACATCAGAACAATACATTGATAATAAATAATTATTTACATGATAAAAGTTTATTTGCGTGACATATTATTTTTTAACGCGCGTAATTTTATAGTGCTGGGAAATCGTCTTCCCCCAGCCGGCGGAGACGCCATGGCAGCGCTCGCCACGGCACCGAGCCGCTGGCTGCCAACTATCGATGAAACGACTGAAGCACTTCAACGCGGTTGCGGACGCAAACCGCTCCGCACTTTTGCAGGAAGGCTCAGGCCTGGAGGGGCACAGGTACAGGCGCGTGCTCGCCCGCCATCCAGGAAAGGCACATGGCCCTGTCCGGCAGCCCCCTGCGGCCGCCATGCGAGGTCACCGAGATGGCCGCCGCCGTTGCGGCAAAGATCACGCAATCAAGCGGACTGCCGCCCTCCGCCAGCGCCAGAGCGTAGGCACCATGGAAGCAATCCCCGGCACCGGTCGTGTCCACGGCCTGCACCCTATAGGCCGGCACATGCCAGAAGACCGGATCGCCCCTTTGCCGCAGGTAACTGCCGCGCTCGCCGTCGGTGAGCACCACGGCCGACCGATCAGGCGACCAGAGCGCTTCGAGGAGAACCTGCGGGTCGTCCTCTTTCAGGCAGGACCTGGCGAACGCGATCGGCAGCACGAGATGATCGGCGAGCGACAGGATCCGGTCGCTTGCCGAGCCTGTCGTCCATTCGATATCGGCCACGATCGAAAGGCCACTGCGGCGCGCCCGCACGACCACCGCTTCCGAATGGACGGCATAACCGTCGATGAGCAGAACCGGCGCCTGGGCAAGCACGGCGTCCGGCAGATCGGGCGACGTGCCGTGCAGCACGTCGTCGTCATAGGCTATGAAACGCTCGCCGTCCGGCCCGACCGTGATGACCGACCGGATGGGCGCGGCATCGGCGTGGCGAGGCGCAAATCCCGTGCTGACGCCCTGGCGCTCCAGTTCGCGTCCGCCGACATCCTCGGGCGGGTTGCCGAGCCAGCCGATGAAGGCCGCACGCCCGCCGAGGCGGGCAACCGCGACGAGGGCGGTGGCGACGTTGCCGCCGTGGTCGCAAACGCGTTTCGTCACCTTTCCCTTCCCGGCGCAAAGCGGGCGATCGACATAGAGGATGTCGTCGACCGCAAGAGCGCCGAAGCCCAGGACGTCAAAGGCGCTCGCCACGGATCATGCCCCGGCGGCGGCCAGCGCCTCCTCCGGCCTCATGCCGGCGTGAATGACGAGCTTGAAGGCCTGCGCGGCTTTCGTCGCGTCGCCGTGGCCCCAGAGGTTGCGGCCCACCACGGCGCCCCGCGCGCCGGCCCGCAGCGCATCCGAGGCCTGCTGCAGCGCGCCGAGCAGCGTGTCGGTCTTCGGCCCGCCGGCAATGACAACCGGGATGGGGCATGTGGCGACCATTTCGCGGAAGGACTCGAAGTCGCCGGTATAGCCGACCTTGACCACGTCGACACCCGTCTCGTAGCCGATGCGGACCGCATAGGCGATTTCATCTGGCGTGAAGACGATCTTGCCGCCGTCGGCGAAATCGCGCGGATAGATATGGGCGACGACGGGCATTTCGAAGCGCGCAGCGGCGTTTACCGTGTCGGTCAGCCAGCGGATATACTCGCCCTCCGTGTTGCCGCGAACCGGAATGGCGACGGCCAGCGCATCCGCCCCGTAGCGCACCGCATCCTCCGGGGTGGCGATGAGCTGGCGAATCCGGTCGTCGGCCGTGAAGCAGCCGGCCTGGATGACCAGCGCGGCCTTGCCGGCATAATCGGACCACAGATGGCGGGCGGCGCCCGGCTGGATGCTGACATAGTCGGGGCCGCCTGCCATCACGCGGCGCAGCGCGCCCGGAAGGTCCGCCAGGCCCCCCTCCCGCACATTTCCGTAACCGACGAAATGATCGACCGCGCCGCCGAACAGGTTGCCCGAGGGGTTTGAGAACAGGCGAGAAAGGCGAATTTTGGTTCCGAGACCCATAGCAAAGGCTCCTCCGTATCTGCTGACGCGGACCCTAACTCGAAAGCAAAACAACCTTCAATATTTCGAATTCTTTCATTTCGATATTAGCAGGCGATTTTTTATGCGCTATAATGATGCCTTCTGGATGAGAATGCGGCTGCAGGGAAAAATGCTGGCAAATCATCTTTTGAATTTCGAAACCAAGTGCGGAACGGCAGACGGAACGAGTTATGCTTGCAGAACAGCGACGCCAGCAGATCCTGATCGAGCTTCAACGCATTGGACAGGCCCGCACGCGCCAGCTCGCTGACCTGTTCGGCGTGTCGGAAGTCACGATCCGCTCCGACCTCGACATCATGGACGCCAGGAAGCTGCTGATAAAAACCCACGGCGGCGCCATCGCCCTGCCGGCGGATTCGCCCGCAGCCGCCTTCGAGGAGCGCATGCAGCGCAACTTCGATGCCAAGCGGCGCATCGCCCAGATGGCCGCCCGCCAGATCATCGACAACCAGTCGATCGTCTTCGACAGCGGCTCCACCCTGCTCCAGGTCGCCATGCAGATGCCGCCGGTGAAGAATGTCGTGGTGGCCACCACGGCCATGAACATCGCCCAGCACCTCATGTACCGCCCGGGCCTCGATGTGCACATGATCGGCGGCCGCGTGTTCCCGAGCACGGTCAGCACGATCGTTTCGGACTCCGACAAGGCGCTCGGCGGCCTCGTCGCGCACCAGGCCTTCGTCAGCGCGCACGCAATCGATCCGTCCTTCGATGTGGTGGACGTCTCGGAGGACATCGCCCGCACCAAGCGCAATCTGGTGCGCATGGCGCGCCGCGTCGTGCTGGTCGCCGATTCGAGCAAATGGGACATCGGCGCCTCGTCGAAGGCATTCTCCCTTTCCCGCGTCGACCTCATCATCACCGACAGCAACATGCCGCACGGCATCCGCCATCGCCTCGAGAAGCTCGGCGTCGAGGTCCGCTACGCCTGACGTGGCGCCGCTCAGTATCCGAGCGCGCGCAGCGTCTCGCGGTTGGCGCGGACGGCGGCGGCAGGGTCCTGCCCGGCCGCGTCGGATTCCTCCTCGACGACGATCCAGCCGTTGAAACGCGGCGCGTCGCGCACCGTCTCGATCACCGCGCGCACGTCACAGGCACCCGCCCCCAGCATGGCCCAGATGCCTTTGGCATCGACATCCTTCAGGTGCACGTACCGGATGCGGTCGCGGAACGCCGCAAGCGTATCGTCCATGCGCTGGCCGCCGCGCAGGATATGGCCCGTATCCGGCACCCAGCCGACCTCAGGATCGAGACGGACAAAGAGCGCATCATAATCCTCGCGCGTGAAAAGCAGCGTATTGTGATGCGAGGAGGGATGCACCGCCACGGCGACCCCGGCCGCCCGGCCGATCTCTGCCGCGCGGTTGTAGCACTCGGCCGCGACCTCGAACTTGTCTGCGCGCGCGCCGGAAGAAACCACCGTCGCCGATCCCATCGAAACGAGCGCGCCGGGGAAATGCGCGGCGAAATCCACCCAGCGCCTTGCCGTGTCGAGATCCGGGGCGATCCGGTCCGGCAGGGTGAAGCCGCTGGACGAGCCGAAGGCGAAAGACACGAGGCTGAGCCCCGCATCCGCGAGCGTGCGGGCGAAAGCTTCGGGCCTGCCGGCATAATCGCCGATCATGGTGTCGGTGATCTCGATGCCGGAATAGCCGCCGGCGGCAATTGCCCGCACCAGGTCGTCCGGACCGCCGGTCCAGGCCTTGCCGAGCATTTCCCAGGTGAATGTCTGGCAGCCTATGTGAAGTTCGCTCATGACGGGGTCCTGACCTGTCCGTTGATCGTCGCGTCGAGACACGGGAGGCGCTCCTCGCAGTCACGGGCCACCCCGTCACCGACCGCGGGACCGGCCCGGAGACGACGGCGAAAACAGCCCGAACAGAGGGATGACGACGCCTCCCGACGTCTTGTCATTACGTAAGTTAAAATGTTATCGTGCGTCAACATACTTTGTTCTTTGCGTCCATAAACACGGCGCCGGATCTCGATTTTCCCTCAATGATAACAGCAGGATAAATTCTTCACATGGCACAGAAGGACGAACCGAAGCTCAAGATCGGCGTGGTGGGGTGCGGCAATATCTCACTTGCATACATGCGCAACGCCGCGCTTTTCCGCGGCGTCGAGATCACGGCCTGCGCGGACCTCGATAGCGAGGCTGCTGGGCGCCGTGCCGAGGCGTTCGGGCTGCGCGCCACGGATGTCGATTCCCTCATCGACGACGAGGATATCGACCTTGTCCTCAACCTGACCATTCCCGCTGCGCATTTCGACGTTTCGATGCGCGCGCTTTCGGCCGGCAAGCATGTCTTCACGGAAAAGCCGCTCGGCGTGACGGCCGACGAGGGCCGCAAGCTGGTCGATGCGGCGGCTTCCAGGGGGCTTGCCATCGGTTCGGCGCCGGACACCTTCCTCGGCGCCGCCGGACGGCATGCCCGCCGCCTGATGGAAGCGGGCGCCATCGGCAAACCCGTCACCGGCACCGCCTTCATGATGGGCCGCGGAATGGAGCACTGGCATCCCGACCCGAGCTTCTACTACCAGCCCGGCGCCGGCCCGGTGATGGACATGGGACCCTACTACCTCACCATGATGGTCAACCTCATGGGGCCGGTGCGCCGGGTGCAGGCCGTCGCCACCAGCGGCCAGGAGGAGCGCCTCATCACCGCCGACGGCCCCAAGAAGGGCACATCCTTCAAGGTCGGCACGCCGACCAGCCTGCTCTCGCTCCTGGAATTCGAATGCGGCGCGACCGTCACCTTCGGCGCCTCCTGGGACGTGTTCCGCCACTCCAATCATCCGATCGAGCTGCACGGCACGGAAGGGTCGCTGCGCCTGCCCGATCCGGACAATTTCGGCGGGGTTGTCGCCCTGTCGCGCCACGGCGCGCCGTGGGAGGAAACGGATACGGCGGGCGCGCTGTTCGGTGCCGTCAACTGGCCAATCGCGCTGCCGGATCGCGCCAACTACCGCATGCTGGGCCTGGCGGACCTCGCCCGGTCCATCGTCGAGGGACGGGCGCCCCGTGCCTCCGGCACGCTGGCGCTGCACGTGCTCGAAGTCATGGAGGCAATCCTGCGCGCCGGGGAGACCGGCGTCGGGCAGACGATTGCCGGCAAGACGGAACAGCCGCGCGAACTGCGCGAGGACGAAGCGCGGAGCCTCTTGGCATGACCGGCCTCGACCCGTCCGCCGCGCGCGCCCTCGCCTGGCCGGGCGAACCGGAAAAACCCGTCGAGGACTGCACTCCCGAGGAGGCACGCAGGCAATATCTCGATGGTTTCGCCAGCAAGCAATGGCCGCCGGAAACCGTCGGCGAGACGATCGAGCGGCATGTGCGCGGCATCCGGGTGAAGATCTGGCGCGGTCGCGGCGCACCGCCGGACGCCGCACCCGCCCTGCTCTACCTGCACGGCGGCGGCTGGGTGATCGGCGCGCCGGAGACGCACGAGGATATCTGCCGCGTGCTTGCCAATGCGGCAGATGCCGTGGTTGTCTCCCCGGACTACCGCCTGGCCCCCGAGCACCCCTTCCCGGCAGCCATCGAGGATTGCGCGGCCACCCTCATCTGGATGCACGCGGAGGCTGCCGGCCTCGGCATCGATCCGGCCCGCATTCTCGTCGCCGGCGACAGTGCCGGCGGCAATCTGGCCGCCGTGACGGCGCTCATGGCGCGGGACGGACAGGTTCCGGCCGTGATCGGCCAGGTGCTGATCTATCCTGTCACGGATCAGGGCCAGGCCTCGGACAGCTACCGCCGCTATGCCGCCGATTTCGGCCTGACCGCGGAGGCCATGCGCTGGTTTCGCGACCACTACCTGCCGGACGAAGCCAGCCGGATGACCTGGCAAGCCTCGCCGCTCCATGCTCCCTCGCTGCACGGCCTTGCGCCGGCCTTCGTCGTGCTGGCCGGCCATGACGTACTGTTCGACGAGGGGCTGGCCTATGCCCGGCGCCTGGAGGCGGAAGGGAGCGCATGTTGCCGCGTCTGGCCGGGGCAGATCCATGGATTCGTCTCGATGGGGCGTGCCATCCCGGAAGCCCGCGAGGCGCTGGACGCGATCGCCGCGGCGTGGCGGGGGATGGATCCCCGCCTCGGCGCCGGCGCCCGGCCGCCCCGGCCCGTGGACCTCAGGCAGACTCCCGCATGACGAGGGTCGCCTCGAGGATCACCCGGGGCGTTGCCCCCTTGCGGTCGGCCCCGTCGTCCTCGATGCATTTCAACAGGAGCTCGACGGCCCTGGCCGCGATTTCGGGGGCGTTCTGCGCCATCGTGGTCAGCGACGGGCATGTGTAGCGGCTGAGCGGATGGTCGTCGTGGCCGGCGATGCGGATATCGCAGCCTTCCGCACGCCCGATCCTCAACCCGGAGGCGAAGGCGGCCGCCATCGCGCCAAAGGCGAAGCGGTCATTGGCGCACAGCAGCGTCTTTCCCGGCAGCCCGCCCCTTGCAAGCATGCGCTGCATCTGCTCGTAGCCGAGCCGCTCGAACTCCCAGGACGGCGCCGATTCGCACTCGATCACGAGCGGCTCATGCCCTTCGCGGAGCATCGTCGCGCGATAACTTTCCGTCCGTTCGCCGGCATTGACCATCATGTGCGGCACGTCGAGGAATACGGGAGGTTCGCCCGAGCGACACAGGTACTGCACGATCGCCGCCACGCTCTGCATGTTGTCATTGCCCACGAAAGGCAGGTCGAAGGCCGACGGGCTGTCGAAGCAGACGACCGGGATGGCGTCGGTCAGGCGGCCGAGGGCCGAGCGGCGGGAGCCGGCCCCGAGCGGCGCGACGATCGCACCCGCCACCTTGAGCGAGAGGAGCGTCCGCACCGCCTCCTCCTCGAGCTCGGGCCGCGTGTGGGAGGACAGCTGGACCGGCCAGAATCCCTTGGCACGCAGTTCCAGCTCGATAAGCGAAACCACCTGCACGTAGAACGGGTCGGACATGCTGGGCACGAGAATGCCGATATTCTTCGTCCGCTTGCGGTTCAGATGCCTGGCAAAGAGGTTGGGCTCGAAGTTCGACTTCTTCAGCGCGGCCTCGATGCGCTTGCGCGTCACCTCCTTGATCTGCGTCGGGTCGTCGAAATATTTCGACAATGTAGGACGCGACACGCCGCAGGCAGCGGCAAAATCGTCCATTGATCTGTAAGTCTTTTTGGCCATTCCAATCCTCATTGCGGGGCGGCACCTGACAATCTCGCATCATAGGCCGTAACGCCGCAAGGGGTGCAGAATTGCCGCTGCAGCAGCGAACTTTCGTTTGTTTACGAAAGTAAAGAAAAAACACATCACAGGCAACAGAAACCGCAACAGGAAGTTCACGCGCGCAAAATTTTTTTTACCTTTAAAATCATCACCTTGATCTATTTTATATGCCATTCACTACGCATTTCATAGCAAGCCCCGTTGACAGTCGGATCGTTCCGGCAGCCTACTCACGGCACGATCTTGGGAGAGGATCGATCACCTGAAAGTCTAACGGGAGGCAGACATGAATTTCAGAAAGCTCAGCAAGACTCTGAAGGCCGCCGCGGCGGTCTGGGCGCTCTGCGCCGCCTCGGCCTTTGCCGACACCACCATCGAGTTCATCCAGTGGTGGGAGCCCGAAATGCCCGCCGGCGCCCTGCGCGGCATCATGGACGATTTCGAGGCGAAGAATCCCGGCATCAAGGTGACGCTCGTCAGCGGTCCCTATGCCACGACCCGCGACCAGATCGTCGTCGGCGCCGCCTCCGGCACGCTCAGCGATGTGGTGGGCCTTGACGGCGCCTGGGTCAACGGCCTCTCGAAGCAGGGCGCCATCGCGTCCATGGACGAGCTGATGGAGAAGGCCAACTACGACAAGAGCCAGATCGCCGACATCGTCAAGGTCGACGGCAAGAGCGTGATGTTCCCGCTGGCCTCCTTCGTCTATCCGGTGTTCGTCAACATGGACATCGCCGCGGCGGCGGGCGTCGAGACGATGCCGTCGACGCGCAGCGAATTCGCCGAAGCCGCCAAGAAGATGACCGACGCCTCGAAGAACCAGTACGGCTGGGTGCTGCCGCTGTCGCTGCAGTCACCGAGCGGCATTCAGAACGACGTCATGTCCTGGGTCTGGTCGTCCGGCGCCTCGATGATGAAGGACGGCAAGCCGGATCTCGAGAACGAGGCCGTCGTCGGCACGCTGGAATATATCGAGAAGCTGAACAAGGACGGCGTGATTTCCCCCGGCATCTTCGCCAAGAAGGAGCAGGACAAGGTCGAGGAGTTCGTCAACGGCCGCGTCGGCATGATGGTCGACACGCTCGCCCACGTGAACCTGATCCGCGAACGTAACCCGAAGCTGAATTTCAGCATTTCCGCCCTGCCCGCCGCCGACGGTTACACCGGCAAGCGCGGCATGCCCTATGCCTCCTGGGGCATCGGCATCAGCGAGGGCAGCGCCCACAAGGAAGAGGCCTGGAAGCTGGTCGAGTTCCTGATGAGCCCGGAGGTCAACGGCCGCCTCGTCTCCATCGCCAACGCCTTCCCGGGCAACGTCCACGCCAAGCCCGATTTCGTGACCTCCGACCCGATCTTCGCGGAAGCCTTCAAGATCTACCAGAGCGGTTACCCGGCTAATGAATTCGTCGGCCTTCCGGTCGCCGAGGAGCTGATGCGCAACATGAATGTCGAGCTGCAGAAGATGTTCGACGGCGGCCAAAGCGCCAAGGACGCCGCAGCCAACACGCAGAAGGCCTGGCTCGCCAAGTTCTAAGCCGGCACACGCTCAACGACACCGGCAGCGCCGATTGCGCCCTGCCGGTGTCCGTCGTCAATTTTCGGCAGATCGGACAATCCCGCCATGAACCGTTCCATTACGGCCCTGGCCCCAGCGCCGCGCAAGGCAGGCAAGAAGGGCAGGCTTAGCTACAAAACGCTCCGCAAGCTGGTGCCGTATCTCTACGTGACCCCGGCCACGCTTCTCCTGGTCCTGCTGATGCTCTTCCCGATGGCGATGGTGCTGCGCTACTCGCTGATGGACGGCGCCATCATGAAGCGGGACGCCGCGTTCGCCGGGCTTCAGAACTACATCACCATCTTCCAGAACCCGGTCTTCTGGCAATCGTTGTACCAGACGCTCTACTTCACCATCATGAGCGTGGTCTTCCATTTCGTCCTCGGGCTTGCCTTCGCGCTGCTGCTCAACACCAATCGGGTGAATCCGACGATCCGCAGCATCCTGCGCGTCCTCTTCATCCTTCCCTGGCTGTTCACCGCCGTCATCATCGCCATCATCTGGCGCCTTCTGCTCGACCCGAACGGCGTCGTCAACAGCGTGCTGATGGCCTTGCATATCATCAGCTCCAAGGTGGAATGGTTCTCGTCCACCAGCACCGCGATCCATGCCCTGACCTTCGCCAACATCTGGGCGGGCTATCCGCTCTTCATGGTCAGCCTGCTCGCCGGCCTCCAGGGCATATCGAAGGAACTCTACGAGGCGGCCGGCATCGACGGCGCCAACGAATTGCAGAAGTTCTGGTACATCACCATTCCGCAACTGATGCCGATCATCATCAGCATTTCCCTGCTCGACTTCATCTGGACCATGCAGGTATTCCCGCTCGTCTGGATGACGACCGGCGGCGGGCCGATCTACGCGACGGAAATGCTCTCCACCTTCACCTACAAGCTCGCTTTCGCCCAGTACGAGTTTTCGCTGGCATCGGCGAGCGCCATCGTCATCCTCATCATCTCGATGAGCGTGACGTATTTCTACATCAAGCACCAGCAGCGCAGGTAGATGGCATGGCAAGAAAACGGTCCTTCAAGAACTCGGTCCTGCCGACGCTTCTCACCTATGCCGGCCTGGCCGTCGGCCTGGTCTTCGCGGCCTTCCCGATCGTCTGGATGGTCTTCAGCTCCCTGAAGTCCAACACGGAGATCTTTGCCCTGCCGCCAAGATTGCTGCCGGACGACTTTACGATTTCGGCCTATCTGACGATCTTCAACGATCCGACGAAAGTGCGCTTCTTCATCAACAGCTACTTCGTTGCCGGCGTCGTGACGGTGCTGACGCTCTTCATCGCGATCCTCACCGCCTACGGCTTCAGCCGCTATTCGTTCCGCTTCAAGAACACGCTGAACATCTTCATCATCAGCACGCAGACGGTGCCGCCGATCACCCTGCTCATCCCCTATTTCGGCATGGTGGTGGCGTTCCGGATCTTCGACACCTATCTGGCGCTGATCCTCACCTACCTGGTCTTCACCCTGCCCTATGCCGTGCTGTTGATGACGGGCTATCTGAACACGCTGCCGAAGGAGCTCGACGAGGCGGTACTGGTCGATGGCGGTTCGAGCTGGACGGCGCTGTGGCGGGTGATCGTTCCGGTATCGACGCCGGGCATCGTCGCGACCGCGGTCTATACGTTTCTGCTCTCCTGGAACGAATTCCTCTTCGCCCTCACGCTGACCAAGTCGATGGATCTGAGAACCGTGCCCATCGGAATCCAGCTTCTCATGGGACAACATGCCTTCGAGTGGAACGAGATGATGGCCATGAGCGTGCTCGGATCGCTTCCGCTGCTCGTGTTGTATCTGGTCGCCCAGCGCTACTTCCTGGCCGGCATGACGGCGGGATCGGTCAAAAGCTGAAAGGCCGGCGATGTCCACGGTCGATGCCCGGAGCATGTGGACACGCCCGCATGCCATCGCCACGGCTCCGGACGAAGACCGTTTCAAGGATCGCTTTTCGCCGCACCGTTGATCATGCCGGCGGTGCAGGCTCGTGAAGCGGCGACGGTTCCGCGAGCCGGGGGCTCTCCTCGTTCGAGAGGTAGCGCTGGTGCAGCATGCAGGCTGCGCCGAAAGCGGGGCCGATCGTCTCGTCGTCGTTCGTTTCGATCGCCGGCAGCGGAAAGCTCGCTTCCTGCATGGCCTGGATGTAGTGGAGCACACGCGCCGCCATCAGCGGGTAGAGCGCGGCGACCGAGCCGCCGAGCACGATGCGGTCGGCATCGATCATGCGGCAGGCCTGGATGAGGCCGAAGGCCAGGGCTCGGGCCCATCGCTCCGCGATCGCGACGGCACCCGGCACGCGGTCGCGCACATCGGCGAGAAAGGCGGCGAATGTCGGCTCGCCGGCCGGCGCGGTCGACCGGTAGTCCGTCAGGATGCATTCGAGCCCGAGCACCTCCTCGAGGCTCCGCTCGGGCGCATCCCCGCCCTGCACCCGCAGGTGGCCGATTTCGCCGGCAAGGCCATGCGCGCCGCGGAAAAGACTGCCGTCGACGATGATGCCGCCGCCGACGCCGCTTTCCATGACGAGGAAGAGCGCAACCCCGGAATGGGGCTCGCTGCGGCCATAGGAGGCGCCGATGGCAAAGGCGTTCGCATCGTTCTCCACCAGAACCGGAAGCGGCACCGGCAGGGCGGCGCGCACGAGATCGGCAAGCTGCACGTTCTCCCAGCCCAGCAGCGGCGCCACGCGGACGCGGCCATGGCGGTCCATCTGCGCGGGCGCCGCCACCCCGATGCCCTCGCACCGCTCCAGCCGCTCGGGCGACAGGGATTCGAACGCCCTTCCGACAGCCTGCGCCACGGCGGTCCCGACATCGGTGGAGGCGCCCGCGAAGGGAACGGCGTTGGCGCTGACGATCCGCGAGGCGAGATCGATCTCGACGGTGGTGATGTGCTCCACGCCGATCTCGACCCCCAGGAACACCGCCGCCTCGGGCACGAGTTCGATCAGGATGCCAGGCCTGCCGGCATGGGCGTGCAGGCCGCGCGCCTGCGCGAGGGCGCCGACTTCGCGCACGAGCCCCTCCTGAGTCAGGCCCGCGACGATGTGGCCGGACGACGAGCGGTTCAGTCCGAGAAAGCGGGCCAGCTCGGCGCGGCTGAGCCGCCTGAACCGATGCAGGGCCCGCATGGCCGCCAGCTCGTTGCGCTGGCGGGTGGCGCGCGAAGCGCCGATTGCACCCACGTCACTCACGGGCACCCCTCCTTGCCCACGGCACGTCCCGCATGTTCCGTCCCTCAGGCGCGGGCGTTGGTCGCGCGGCGGCGCCTCGCCTCGTCCATCTTGAGGTCGATGAAGCGCCTTGCATGCTGCGCCAGCGGCATGTTGTCGGTCCAGGTGTCGCGCCAGATCGCGCAGGCGAGCGACAGGCTCTCGTCGACGACGGCGCTCGAAAAGGATTCGAAGGTGATGTCGCGCCCGTAGTCTATGTCCAGCAAGGCGTCGAATATCCGGTCGAAGTCGATGACGCCGTCGCCGAGATAGCCACGATTGCTCTCGCCTATGTGGAAGTAGCCGATCCTGTCGCCGGCAAGCCGGATGGCCGCCGCCGGGTTCGCCTCCTCGATGTTCATGTGGAAGGTATCGAGGTGGAGGCGGACATGGTCCGAACCGGTCTGCGCGATGAAATCGAGCCCCTGCGCGGTGGTGTTGAGAAGGTTGGTCTCGAAGCGGTTGACGATTTCGAGCACGAGGTCGACGCCGGCCGACCGGGCGATGTCCGCCGTTCTGGCGATCGCCGCGACGCTGTTGTCCCAGCCCGCCCTGGACGGCATGCGCGCGTATTTCGCATGGGCCGAATAGAGGATGCCGCCAAGCTTGCTGCCGCCGATATCCCGCACGACCCTGACCGCATCGGCCAGCATCCTTTCCCCGGCCTTCACCGTTTCCGGATCCTCGCTCGACACGTCATGGCTGAAGGGTAGCCCCATGGTGACCGCGATGTCGAGGTCGAGCGATCCTGCCCGCCTGGCCAGCCGGTCGAGATCGAATTTCTCGGGGCGGAGATAGGCGAACTCGATCAGCTTGTAGCCGCAGGACGCCGATTTCTCCATCGCGTCCTCGAGCATGGCCTGCGTCTGACCGCCTGTCCATACGAAGGAATGAATACCCAGCCGCCCCATGACGCCTCCCCCGGCCCGATGGTCTTGCCATTTATGTTGCTTTATGCAACAAATATATCTCGCCTTCGACTGTCAAGAGGCTTTTGCAAAGCGGAATCGAAGGGTATTCGACGGAATGGACTGAGTTGGCGAACTCTTCTGCGCTGCAAAAATCGTGTTTTGCACCAGCGAAGACTTTAAATCCGGCCCGGATGTGCCCGTTCGAGATTGATGTTGACAGCATTTTTATTCGTGAATTAATTCGTAGTATTATGCAACATATAGGCTGCTCCAGTGCCGGAACCGGAGCGGGAAATGCGCGAACGGCCCTTCGGAGGCTGACGTTCCCTTCTCGCGGAGGACTTCCGGGCATCGCGGCTGTTCGGCGGCGATCCGGCGCGGGCGGTACGGAAGGGATTTGCCGGCAGGAGTGCCGACCGGGGCACGGGGGCTGCGGGATATGACGGCCGGCCGGTCGACAGGGTCACGGACTGGGCCGTGTTGGAGGAGGAGCGCGATGAAGGCGGATTTACGGATCGTTCCCGATTTCGAGATGATCATTTGCCCGCCCGCGGAATCCTTCCGCTGGAACATGCACGACTATCCCTATTTCGGGGCCAAATGGCACTACCACCCCGAATACGAGCTGCATCTGACGCGCTCCACCTCCGGCGTGATGATGGTTGGCGACTATATCGGCGAGTTCGAGCCGGGCTGCCTGGTGCTCACCGGGCCGAACGTGCCGCACAACTGGGTCAGCGACATCGAGCCCGGCAAGCTGGTGCGCAATCGCGACATGTTGATCCAGTTCACCGCGGAATGGGCAAACCGGGTGACGGCCCTCTGCCCGGAACTCGGCTGCATCCGCCCCCTGTTCGAGGATGCGGTCTACGGCGTGGAATTCCGCGGGGCAACGGCGATGGCCGGCCGGCGCCTGCTTGCCCAGATGGGATCGGCGCGCGGCGCCGAGCGCATCGTGCTCTTCCTGCAGCTGATGATTACGCTCGCCGGCGATCCGGCCGACCGGCGCCGGCTTTCGCGCCTCGCGCCCGCCGCAACGCAGGTCGAGCCGCCGCCGGAGCTGGATTCGGCGATGCGCTACGTGCTGGAAAACTACAGCCAGCAGATCGACCTTGCCGCGGTGGCGCGCCATTGCCGGCTCGAGCCGCAGGCCTTTTCCCGCCTGTTCAAGCGCCAGACGGGCCATACCTTCGCGCGCTATGTCATCCTTGCGCGCATCTATGCCGCCTGCTCGCTGCTGACCCAGACCTACCGGCCGATCACCGACATCTGCTTCGACGTGGGCTTCAACAACATCGCCAACTTCAACAGGCAGTTCTTCAAGATCTGCGGGCGGACGCCATCCGACTACCGGCGCAACGCCCACAAGATCGGCACCGACTCGCGTCCCGATCCCTTCCGGGAAATCCGCGCCTATTCCGCCGGCATGACCGCCGTCGGCGGAAAAGTATAGGTCGGCCGCAAACCGCGCGTGGCAGCGTTTTTTAGCCAGCACTACTCTTGGCGCACGCTCATGGGAATTGCTTCTCGGGACGGAGCCTGAGCCGAAATCCCCTGATCGCAGACGAAGCCGCCGGACACGGGAGGAGCCGTGTGACCGGATGCTTCGGGCACCGTCCGGAATGCCGGACGCCAACAGCCCTGCCGGAACCGTCGGCGGGCGGGATCATTCAAGGAGGAGTGTATGATCAGGAAATCTGGAATTGGACTGGCGGCCCTCACGCTCGGCCTGCTGGCGAGCGTGATATCCGCAAAAGCCGACTTCTGGTCGGATGCCGGCGCGAAATACCAGGGCGTCGTGCTGCACGGCGTCACCGAGAGCACGCCGCCGTCGAACTACATCAAGGACGTGCTGGCACCGGAATTCGAGAAGAAGACCGGCATCAAGGTCGAGATCGAGACGACCTCCTGGGACCAGATGTACGACAAGGCCATCAAGGACATGGAAGCCAAGACCGGCATCTATGACATGGTCTATATCGAGCAGGACATCATCTACGCCTATCTCGCACGCAACTTCCTGGTCAACATCACCCAGTCGCTCAAGGACGATGCGTCGCTGAAGTCGCCGGATTTCGACGAGACGCATTTCACGACCTTCGCCAACTACTTCAAGAACGCGGACGGCGATCTCTTCGGCGTGCCGATGGAGGCCTTCATCAAGGTCTATCTCTACCGGACCGACCTCTTCAACGACCCGAAGATCCAGGAGGCCTTCAAGGCCGAGACCGGCAAGGACCTGAAGCCTGCGACCACGCATGAGGAGTATACGCAGATCGCGGAATTCTTCACCAAATACGGCAAGGACAACGGCCTCGAACTGTGGGGCACGACGGCCCAGGCGCATACCGGCCATCCGGCGTCATGGTACGAGTTCTTCGAGTCGGTCGCGCCGACCTTCGGGGTCTACAACTGGGGCATCGACGCCGGCAACAACTATGCCGCGACGGTCGCGAACGGCGGTCAGATGAACAGCGACAAGGCCAAGGCCGCGCTGAAATACTGGCTGCACCTGCGCGACATCGCACCGCCGGAATCGGCCGCCTCGACCTGGACGGAAGTCGGCACCACGTTTGCCGCCGGCCGCGTCGCCCAGGGCCTCGTCTACGGCGAAAACGCCGCCTGGATCGCTTCCGATGCGGAAAAATCGCGGGTCGTGGGCAATGTGGGCGTGGCCCTGCCTCCGACGGATGCGGCGGTCCTGGAGGAAGTGAAAGGCGGCACCGGCTATCTCGGCTACTATGACGGCGGCGCCTTCGGCCTTCCGATCACCTCGAAGAACAAGGAGGCGGCCCTGCTCTTCCTGCAGTTCATCGGGCAGGATTCGGTACAGGCGGACTGGGCCGTCGCGGCGCCGCGCATCACCAACACCGCGACCTATGACGACCCCAAGGTCATCGAGATGGACAAGCAGCTGAACGGCTACTACTCGATGCTCAAGAACGAGGGCAAGCTGTTCGCCGGCGCGCCGCCCTTCCCGTTCCATGCGCAGGTCCGCGAAGCCACCGCGCCGATCTTCTACAGCATCCTGCTCGGCGAGATCGGCCCCGACGAAGGCCTCGACCAGATGGCGGCCAAGGCCGAAGAGGAACTGACCAACCTCGGCTATCGCAAGTAGCTCGGCAGAGCCTGCGTCCGGGCGGCACCTCCCAGGATCGCCGCCCGGACGCAGCCGTCTTCGCGGCAGGCCGCGGCCTGCTCCTGTTGCCTCGGGAGACCGCCTTCATGCGTTCGAACACGGTGGGCTGGCTGATGCTTGCCCCGACGATTGCGATCCTCGCCGTCTTCGGCATCGCGCCCTTCATCTACGTGCTCTACGTCGCCTTCCACCACTGGAACCCGTTCGGCGCGGACCCTCTCATGACCTATAACGGCGCGAACAATTTCCGCCGCCTGGTGTTCGACCGGGAATTCCTGCTGTCGATCGCCGTCACGATCAAGTTCGCCTTCTTCGCGGTCGTGAGCGAGATCATCCTCGGCTATCTGCTGGCGCAGCTGTTCATGCGCGAGTTTCCCGGCCGTGGCCTGTTCCGCACCGTCCACACGCTGCCGCTGATCGTGGCGCCCATCGTCGTCGGCTCCGTTTGGCGCCTGATGACCACGCCGTCGATCGGCATCATCCCCTACCTGCTCAAGACCTGGTTCGGCTACGACCTCAATATCGGCCGGGACGCCGGCGCCGCCTTCCTGCTCACCGTCATCATGGATATCTGGCACTGGACGCCGCTGGTGACGCTGACGCTGCTCGCAGCCCTCCTGTCCCTGCCCAAGGAGCCGTTCGAACAGGCCCAGATCGACGGGGCGAATCGCTGGCAGATCTTCTGGCACATCACCTTGCCGATGATCCGTCCCGCCATCCTCGCCACCGTCTTCATCCGCCTCATGGACGCGCTGCGCACCGTCGACGAGGTCTGGATGCTCACCTCCGGCGGGCCGGGCGCGGCGACCCGCTATGTCGGCCTGCACATCTGGAAGATCGTCTTCCCGAAGACGGATTACGGCTACGGCGCCGCCATATCGGTCATCGTCCTCTACCTGACGCTGGTCATGTGCTGGCTGCTCTATGTGGCGCTGGTCGCGCCGCGCCAGAAGAAGGAGGCGGAATGATGCGCCAGTCGAGCCCCGTCCTCTACCTCGTCTTCTGGATCCTGCTCAGCCTCCTGACGCTGTTTCCGATCTACTGGCTCTTCGTCATCTCGGTGAAGCCCGCGGTGGACCTGTTCACCACGCCGAGCCTGATCCTCGATACGGTCTACTGGAACAACTACGTCAAGGTGCTCTCCAACGAGACGATCCGCCGCTACATGTATAATTCGCTGGTCATCTCGACCAGCAATGCGGCGCTGGTCACCGTGCTTGCCTTCATGGCCTGCTATGCGCTGTCGCGCTTCGATCTCGCCGGCAAGGAAAACATCTTCTTCTGGACGATCACCAACCGCATGGCGCCCGCCGCCGTGTTCCTGCTGCCCTTCTTCCTGCTGTTCACCCAGGTCTTCACGATCGGCGACTGGAAGCTCTACGACACCAAGATCGGCATGGTGCTGCTCTACTGCACCTTCAACCTGCCCTTCGCGATCTGGACGCTCAGGCCCACCATGGACGGCATACCGAAGGAACTCGACGAGGCGGCGACGGTCGACGGCGCCACGACGTGGCAGGTCATCCACGAGGTGGTCTTCCCCCTCGCCCGGCCCGGCCTCGCGGTGACCTTCATCCTTACCTGGGTGTTCGCCTGGAACGAGTTCCTGCTGGCGGCCACGCTCACCAGCTTCAACGCCCGGACCATCACCACGGGCCTTTCGGAATACGTGACGACGACCGGCACCGAATGGGGCGCGATGGCCTCGATCGCCGTGATCACGCTGATTCCGGCGCTCATCATCTTCTCGATGGTGCAGCGTCACATCGTGGCGGGCCTCACCTTCGGCGCGGTCAAGGAGTAAGCCATGGAGCATCATGTCGACCCCGATACCGCCGAGGACCGCCAAACCGATCAAAGGCCGGCGCGGCGCACCGGCTTCCTGCCGATCAGGACGAACTGGTTCGACCGGCTCTTCGTCGGAATCTACCTGTTCGTCGCGCTGGAGCTGTTCTGGATGCGGTTCCTGGAACAGTCGATCCCGCTCACCGTCTGCCACGTCCTGGCGATCGCGCTCGGGGTGCTGATCGTCTGGCGCGGCTGAGGCATTTCCTCAAGCCAGGATGGAATGGAACGATGAAATCGCTTGTTCTCGAAGAAAGATTGAAGCTGTCGCTCAGGGATTTCCCGATCGAGCGCGAGGAGGTCCTGGGGCCGCGCGACGTGCGCATCAAGCTGCACACCGTCGGCATATGCGGCTCGGACGTGCACTACTATACCCATGGCGGCACCGGCGTCTTCCAGGTGAAGGCGCCGATGATCCTCGGCCACGAGGCCTCCGGGACCGTGATCGAGACAGGCCCGGACGTGACCGGCCTTGCGGTCGGCGACCGCGTCTGCATGGAGCCGGGCATTCCCGACCCCAACAGCCGCGCGACCCGGCTCGGCCTCTACAATGTGGACCCCGCCGTGCGCTTCTGGGCGACGCCGCCGATCCACGGCGTGCTGCGCCCCACCGTCGTCCATCCGGCCGATTTCACCTTCAAGCTGCCGGACAACGTCTCCTTCGCCGAGGCGGCGATGGTCGAGCCGCTCGCCGTCGGCGTGCACGCCGCCACCAAGGCGCAGGTGAAGCCGGGCGACATCGCGCTCGTCATCGGCGCCGGCCCGATCGGTCTCGTCACCGCGCTTTCGGCGCTCGCGGCGGGTTGCGCCCGCGTCTTCGTCAGCGATATCGACGATGCGAAGCTGGAGATCGCCGCAAAGCTTGGCGCGATCGTTCCGGTCAATGTCCAGCGACAGGACCTGGCGGCGGAGATCCTGAAGGCCACCGACGGATGGGGCGTCGAGATCGTCTTCGAATGCTCGGGCCATCCCAAGGGCGCGGAAGGCGTGTTCGATCCGCTCTGCCCCGGCGGGCGCGTCGTGTTCATCGGCTCGCAGGTGCATCCCGTCCAGTACGATGTCGGCAAGGCCATGGTGCGCGAGGCGCGCGTCGAGCATGTGTTCCGCTATGCGCATGTGTTCCCGCGCTGCGTCGCCATGCTGTCGTCCGGCGCGATCGACGTCAAGCCGCTGATCACCCGCAATTTCAGCTTCGACGAGAGCGTCGAGGCCTTCGAGATCGCCGCCGCCGCGCCGAAGGGCGAGGTGAAGATGCAGATCCTTCTGCCCCAATGAGGAAGACACATGGCTCAGGTCGCCGTCAGGAATGTCGTCAAGAAATACGGTAGTCTCCAGGTCATCCATGGGGTGAACATCGATATCGCCGATGGCGAGTTCGTCGTGCTCGTCGGCCCGTCCGGCTGCGGCAAGTCGACCCTGCTCAGGATGATCGCGGGGCTGGAAAGGATCTCCGGCGGCGAGGTCGATATCGGCGGGCGCGTGGTCAACGACGTCCTGCCCAAGGATCGCGACATCGCGATGGTGTTCCAGAACTACGCGCTCTATCCGCACAAGACGGTGGCCGAGAACATGGGCTTTCCGCTGAAGCTCAAGGGCCGGCCGAAGGACGAGATCGCCGCCAAGGTGAAAAAAGCCGCCGAGATCCTGGCGCTGGAAAAGCTGCTCGACCGCTATCCCAAGCAGCTTTCCGGCGGCCAGCGCCAGCGCGTCGCCATGGGGCGGGCGATCGTGCGCGATCCCCAGGTGTTCCTGTTCGACGAGCCGCTGTCCAACCTCGACGCCAAGCTGCGCGTGACCATGCGCGTCGAGATCAAGGAACTGCACCAGCGGCTGAAGACCACCACGGTCTATGTGACGCACGACCAGATCGAGGCCATGACCATGGCCGACAAGATCGTGGTGATGCGCGACGGCCATGTCGAGCAGATCGGCGCGCCGCTCGATCTCTACGACCGGCCCGCCAACACCTTCGTCGCCGGCTTCATCGGCTCGCCGGCGATGAACTTCGTGCTCGGCAGGCTCGAAGGCCGGGACGGCGAAACGGTGTTCGTCAGCGACCACGGCACGGTCCTGCCGGTGCCGGCCGGGACCGCGCCGCGCCCGGAACCCGTGGTCTACGGCATCCGCCCCGAGCATATCGACCTGCGCCCCGGCGGGATCGCCGCCACCATCTCCGTGCTGGAGCCCACCGGTTCGGAAACCCAGATCTTCGCGCGCATCGGCGAGGACCCGCTGAACGCCGCCGTGCGCGACCGCGTCGCATCAAGGCCTGGCGAGACGATCCCGCTCTCGATCGACAGCCAGCGCGTCCACCTCTTCGACCGCCAGAGCGGCAAGCGTATCTGAAAGGAGAAGTGCCGTGTTCTTCGAGAAATTCCGGATGGACGGCCAGGTCGCGGTGGTGACCGGCGGCGGGCGCGGCATCGGGCTTGCCTGCTGCGAGGCACTCGCCGAGGCCGGCGCCAAGATCGTCATCATCGACCGGGAGGACGCGATCGCCGAGGCCGGCAGGGAGGCCTTGGCGAAAAAGGGCCATGATGCCGACGCGCATGTGCTCGACGTGACCGATTCCGCCGCCGTCGGCCGCATCGCCGATGCGATCGTCGAGGCGCATGGCCGCGTCGACACGCTCGTCGCCAATGCCGGCATCGCCCGCACCGGGTTTGCCGCCGAGGACACGCCGGACGAGGTCTGGCTCAGCGTCAACGACGTCAACTACAACGGCGTCTTCTGGTGCTGCCGGGCCTTCGGCCGGCACATGCTGCGGGCCGGGCGCGGCGCGATCGTCAATATCGGCTCGATGTCTGGCTATATCGTCAACCGCCCGCAGATGCAGTCCTACTACAACGCCTCGAAGGCGGCGGTGCATCATCTCACCGCCTCGCTTGCCGCCGAATGGGCGGATCGCGGCGTGCGCGTCAACGCCGTCGCGCCGACCTATATCGAAACCGAGATGACCAGGACCGTGGTCGACAAGGCGATGATGGACATCTGGATCCGCGACACGCCGATGGGCCGCATGGGCCAGCCGCATGAAATCGCATCCGTCGTGCATTTCCTGGCCTCGGACGCGTCGAGCCTGATCACCGGCGCGACCGTGAAGGCGGATGCCGGTTTCACCTGCTGGTAAAGGAGGAAGACATGGATTTCACGGGCAAGCATGTGATCGTCACCGGCGCCGGCAAGGGCATCGGCAGGGCAACCGCCGTGATGCTCGCCCGGCGGGGCGCGAAGGTCGTGGCCCTGACACGCTCGGCCGCCGACCTCGAAAGCCTGGAAAAGGAGATCGGCTGCGTCCCGATCCCGGTCGATCTCGCCGATGCGGCGGCAACGCGCGCCGCAGCCCTCAAGGCGCTGCCGGCCGACTACCTGGTCAACTGCGCGGGCACGACCGAGCTCGAACCCTTCCTCGACGTCTCGGTCGAGAACTTCGACCTCCTCTATGCCGTCAACACCCGGGCGCCGATGATCGTGGCGCAGGAATATGCGCGCGACAGGGTGGGGAAAGGCGCAAAGGGTGCGATCGTCAACGTGTCGAGCGTCGCGGCCTTTGTCGGCATTCCCGACCACGCCGCCTACTGCGCCTCGAAATCCGGCCTCGACGGGCTGACGCGGGTGATGGCCAGGGAGCTCGCGCCGAAGGGCATCCGCGTCAACGGTGTGCACCCGACCGTCACCCTCACCCCCATGGCGGTCAAGGCCTGGAGCGACCCGGACAAGGCCGCCGGCATGCTTGGCCGCATTCCGGTCGGCCGCTTTGCCGACCCCGACGACATCGCCGAAGTCATCCTCTTCCTGCTGTCGGACGAGGCGGCGATGGTCAACGGCCTGTCGATGCCGGTCGACGGCGGCTACACGATCGCCTGAACCCCGCTGGAGGATGCCGTGGCCGGAGTGGAAAGGCGTGGTTTCATCACGGGCGGCACCTGGTGCCTCGACCGCAACCGCAAGATCGACGCCTGGCCGCGCGAGGACAGCGTCGGTGTCGCCTGGGGGCTGGAAGAGCGCGGCGGCGGCTCGGCCTGCAATCTCGCCATCGACGTCAAGCGCCTCGACCCGACGATGCCGGTCGAGACGATCGGGCTCGTGGGCGATGACGATGCGGGACGCAAGCTGCTCGCCGAGGCGGACCGGGCGGGGCTCGATTGCCGGCAGATGCATGTCAGCCGCGAGGCGCCGACCCACACGACCGAGGCCTTCATCTCGCAGGCGAGCGGCCAGCGCACGCATATCTCGGATCTCGGCGCCGGGACGCTGCTGACGCCGGACCATTTCGACTTTTCCGGAACGGCGGCGCGCGTCCTGCATCTCGGCCTGCCGGGCATCCATCCCCGGATGGATGCCCCCTGGGGGACGGATGCCAACGGATGGGTAAGCGTGCTCAGGGCCGCCCGCGCCGCCGGCCTTGAAACCAATCTCGAACTCTGCACGGTCACGCCGGAGCGCCTGCGTGCGCTGATCCTGCCATGCCTGCCGCATCTCGACACGCTGATCGTCAACGACAGCGAGATCGGCGCGCTGGCGGGGATCGCGACCATGGACGGCGGCAGGGCGAATGCCGACGCCTGCGCCGCAGCCTCGGCCACGGTCCTCGAACGGGGAGCGATGCGGCTCGTGACCGTGCACTTTCCCGAGGGGGCGATCACCGTCACGCGCACGGGCGAGATGATTTTCGTACCGTCGGCCAGCGTGCCGCCCGATGCGATCGTCGGGCCGAACGGCGCGGGGGACGCGTTTGCAGCGGGCTTCCTCTACGGCCTGCACGAGAACTGGCCGCTGGCCGACAGCCTGTGGCTCGGCCATGCGGCGGCCGCCTGTTCGCTGCGCTCGGCGGGCACGACCGACGGCGTCGTCTCCTGGCGGCAATGCCTCGACACGGCGCGGACCTGGGACAGGCGCAGGCAGCCGGATCTGACGAAACCTCAACCCGACTCGGAAGGGACACGGACATGGTGAAGCAACTGGAAGGCAAGGTCGCGGCGGTGACGGGCGCAGCTTCGGGGATAGGGCTTGCGAGCACGAAGGCGATGATTGCCGAGGGCGCGCATGTCGTGCTCGTCGACCGTGATCGCAATGCCCTCGATGCCGTTTGCGCAGATCTCGGAGGTGCCGCGATCCCGCTGGTGATCGATCTTCTCGACCCGGCGGACTGCGCGACATTGATGCCCGCCATCGAGCGACTGACCGGCCGGCTCGATATCCTTCACGCCAATGCCGGCACCTATATAGGCGGAGACCTGGTCGATGCGCAGACCGCCAATATCGACCGGATGCTCAACCTCAATGTCAACGTCGTGATGAAGAACGTGCATGACGTGCTGCCGCACATGATCGAGCGCGGCGCCGGCGACATCATCGTGACGAGTTCGGTGGCGGGCCACTATCCGGTTCCGTGGGAGCCGGTCTATTCGGCATCGAAATGGGCCATGACCTGCTTCGTCCAGACGGTGCGCCGGCAGGTCAACAAGAAGGGCATCCGGGTCGGGTCGGTTTCTCCCGGCCCCGTGATCAGCGCGCTGCTTGCCGACTGGCCCGAGGAAAACCTCCGGAAGGCCAAGGAATCGGGAAGCCTGATCGAGCCCGCCGAAGTGGCCGATGCAGTCATCTTCATGCTGACCCGCCCCCGGAACGTCACCATCCGCGACGTCGTGGTGCTTCCATCGAATTTCGACATCTGACCCGCCGGGAATGGCAGCGACAGGTTTCGATCCACGCCCCCGCGAGGAGGCGACCACTCAGGAACACCTCCCGGATCGCTGGGATAATAGCCGTGGCCGCCCTTTGTCCACCGGCAACCCTGCCTAAACCAGCAGCGGTTCAAGCACGCGTCTTGCGGCGTGCCCGAACGGCACGGGGCGCCGTGCCATGCGGTCGACATTCACATGGATGAAAAAGCCCTCCGCCGCCGCGATGTCTTCGTCGTTGCGGAAGAGCCCGATCTCATAACGGACGGACGAGCTTCCGAGCCGGGCGACACGGATGCCGGTCGTGACCACGTCCGGGAAGGTCATTTCCGCGTGGTAGCGGCACCCTGTCTCGACGACGAGGAAGATCTCCGGTCCTCCCCTGATATCCAGAACCCCGTTTTCGATGAGGAAGCCATTCACCGCGCTGTCGAAGAGGCTGTAATGGACGACATTGTTCATGTGCCCGTATGTGTCGTTGTCCGACCAGCGCGTTCCGATCGTCCGGAAAACCTTGTAGCCGGAGCGCCCGCCGGGTCCGATCCGTTCCGTCATCACCAGGCCGCCTTGTAGATCGAGAGGGCGTCCGCTTCACTTACCGCCCGGGGATTGTTCACGAGGAGCCTGGTCTGCTTCATGGCGTCGCGCGCCATGCCCGCCAGATGCTCCTCGCCGATGCCGACATCCCGCAACCGGGCTTGCAGCCCGAGCCGTGCCGACAGTTCGGCCAGCCGCTCGATGAAGGCCGCGCAGCGCTGCCCGCCATCCTGCTCGCGCGAGAGATCCGGAAAGGTGTCGGCGGCGATCTCCGCATAGACGGACGCCGCCTCCGGCGCGTTGAAGCGCAGGACATGGGGAAGCACGAGCGCATTGGAAAGCCCGTGCGGAACATGGAACGTCCCGCCGATCGGATAGGCGAGCGCATGCACGGCGGCGACCGGCGAATTGGCGAAGGCCTGGCCTGCCAGCATGGAGCCGAGGAGCATCGCCCCCCGCGCCGCCCGGTCCTTGCCGTCGAAGACCGCCGTCTCGATGTTCGCGCCCAGCAACTGCAGCGCCTGCCGGGCCAGCATCCTGGAGAGCGGATTGTTGTTCGCGTTTCGGGAGGCATAGGCCTCGATGGCATGCACCATCGCATCGATGCCGGTGGCAGCCGTGATCGACGGCGGCAGCCCGAGGGTGAGCTCCGCATCGAGGATCGCGACGTCGGGCAGGATGACCGGCGACGAGACACCGCGCTTCTCGTCGCCGCCCACCGTGATGATCGAGACCGGCGTCACCTCCGATCCCGTCCCCGCCGTCGTGGGCACGAGCGCCAGGGGCAGCCGGGGGCCCTTGGCATTGCCGACGCCCCACGCGCCATCGAGATCCTCGCCCGAACCGCAGACGAGCGCCACGACCTTTGCCACATCCAGCGAGGAACCGCCGCCGAAGCCGATCACGCCCGTCACGCCGGCGGCCCTTGCCGCCTCCACCGCGGCCTCAACCGTCGCCAGCGAAGGATCGGCCTCGACCGCATCGAAAACGGTGACCTCCATTCCCGATCCCGAGAGCGAGGCGAGCGCGGCGTCGCACAGACCAAGCTTCCTGAGGCCGCCGTCCGTGACGAACAGGATGCGCCCGCCAAATCGCGGGCCGAGCAGGCCGCCGAGCTCGGCCGCGGCACCGGGGCGGAAAACGATCTGGCTCGTCGTATTGAACACAAAGGGATTCATGATTTCCTCCTGTGCCGTCCTGCATCACGCCGCAGGAAGGCTTTCGCGAAGTTTGACCCGCAGGATTTTTCCCGATCCCGTGCGCGGGATCTCGGCCACGACATAGACACGATCGGGCACCTTGTAGGAAGACAGGCGGGCCTTGCAATGCCGGATCAGATCCTCCTGGTCGAAGGGCCGCCCGTCCTTGACGACGATGCAGGCGACGGGGACCTCTCCCAGCATGGCATGGGGCATTCCGATCACCGCGCAGTCCATGACCGTGTCGTGCAGCAGCAGGATCGCCTCCTCGACCTCCGCCGGCGCGATGTTCTGGCCGCCGCGGATGATCAGTTCCTTGAGGCGGCCGGTGATGGTGAGGAAGCCGTTCATGTCGGACTTCGCGAGGTCGCCGGTATGATACCATCCATCGACGATGGCCTTTTCCGTCTCCAGCGGCTTGTTGTGGTAGCCCTGCATCAGGTTCGGGCCCTTGCAGATCAATTCGCCCTCGACGCCCGCCGGCACATCCAGCCCTGTTTTCGGATCGACCAGACGGACCGCAAGGCCCGGCACCGGCAGCCCGCAGGAACCGGGAACACGCCATTTTCCAGGCCAGTTCATGGTCACCATCGTCGATGTCTCGGTGATGCCGTAGCCATCCAGAAGCGGGACGCCGAAGAACGCCTCGAAGTCGCTGTTCAGCGTTCCCGGCATGATCGCTCCGGCGGAGACGCAAAGCCGGACGGATGAAAGCAACCGTTCTCCACTGGCCTGGCAGGCCGACAGGAAATAGTGGAAGACCGTCGGGACGCCCGGCATGAAGGTGAAGCGGCCCGTGCGAAGAAGTTCCGTCGCCTGGGAGGTCGAGAACTTCTCCATGATATATTCGCTCGCGCCCGTCGCGATGATGGAGAGAACCGCGATGTTGAGGGCATAGGAATGATAGAGAGGCAGGGTGTTGAGAACGACGTCGTTCTCGTTCAGCCCGGCGATCGGCGCCCAGCATGCCGCCGCCACCCAGAGCATGGAGCGCGTCGACAGCAGGACGCCCTTGGGCTGGCCCGTCGTGCCGGATGTATAGACGATGAAGGCCGGGCGATCGATATCCCGGTCATCCTCGAAGGCTGACGCCGGCGCCGCTGCGCCAAAGCCGGCCTCCTCGTCCACGGCGATCACGACGGGCGGTTTGCCGGCGCGCGGCGGCAATCCGTCCACCAGCGGCTGCTTCTGCGATGGCATGATCACGAAGGCGCATCCCGCATCGTCGATGCGGTAGGCGAGTTCGGCCTCGGTCGCCTCGATGCTGACGGGAACGGCGATCCCTCCCGCCCGCACGACGGCAAGGCAGGCGACGACCCAGTTCACCGAGTTCGGCAGGAAGATCGCGACGGCCTCGTCTTTCGCGAGGCCCAACGCGACCAGACGAGACGCCAGCTCCGCGGTCTCGCGGTCTAGGGCGTCATGGGAGACCGACCGTCTCCTGTCCTCGAAGGCCATCTTGCCCGGATACAGGCGCGCATTCCGCCGAAGGATTTCTCCGACCGGCGCGATAAGCTCGAAGTGTATCATGTTCTCCTCCCGCTCCTCCCGGTCAGACCATGCAGAATCCGCCGTTGACGCTGATCACCTGGCCGGTCACCCAGGAGGATGCCTCGGAAGCCAGGAAGGTCACCATCGGCGCCACGTCGCCGGGCCTGCCGATGCGGCGCAAAGGGTAGGCCTTTACGATCTTCTCACGATTCTTCTCGAGAAAATCGGGATCGGAATGGGACGTTTCGATCAGGCCGAGCGAAACCGTGTTGACCGTGATGTTGTTTCGGCCGAATTCACGGGCCAGCGACTTGCCGAGCGCGATCGTGCCGCCACGCGCGGCCGCGGCCAGCGCCAGATTGGCTTCGCCGATGCGGGAACTGTCGCCGACGAGATTGATGATGCGGCCGGAATTCTGCCCGATCATCAGCGGCGCGACGGCGTGGCAGCAATTGATCGCGCCGTAGAGGCATATGTCGATCTGCTTCTTCCAGTCTTCAGGGGTCGAGTCGACGAACCGCTGGTATTTGACGTATCCCGCATTGTTGACCAGCACATCGACGGTCCCGAAATCCGCCTTGATGGCGGCGACCATCGCCCTGACCTGATCGTTTTCGCTGATGTCGGCCCTATAGGCCCTGGCCTTTCCGCCGGCGGCCGCGATCGCGGCGACCACCGCCTCCGCCTCGGCCTGCGAACGGCTGTAGTTCACGGCGACGATGGCGCCTTCCGCCGCGAGAGACCGGGCGATATCTCCGCCGACATCTCTTCCGCCGCCGGTCACCAGCGCCACCTTGTCATTCAGATTGGTCTGCATTCACGAAACTCCTCGATAGTCCGACGGCTGCAGCGCAGCGCAATCCAGTGCGGCCCGGTCCGCGGAACGAAGCCGGGTCATTTCCCCAGAAACCGGGGCGAACGCTTGTCCTTGAAGGCCTGCCGGCCTTCGATGTAGTCGTGGCTCGCGCTGGCCTCGTCGATCAGCCTGCCGGCCGCGGCGTGATCCAGCGTCCCGCGCGCGCAGCCGTTGAGAATGAACTTCGCGCCCGCAATCGTAAGGGGGGCGTTTTCAGCCAGCTCCGCCGCCCGGTCGTGCGCGGCAGCAAGCGCATCCTCCGCAACCTGATCGATGAAGCCGATATCGAGAGCCTGCCCGGCATCGAAGCGGCGGGCCGAGAAGAGGATGCGCTTTGCCTGCGTCACCCCCACGAGCGCGCACAGCTTGCGGGTCGCGGAGATGCCGTAGACGATCGACAGCCGTGCTGCGGGGATTGCGAAGACCGCATTGCCTTCGGCGACCCGGAAATCGCAGGACATGGCCAGGTGCGCCGCGCCGCCGAGGCAATATCCCCGCAGGGCGGCGATCGTCGGCTTGGAAACCTCGTATATCGCGTCTCCCGCGGCATCGACCACCACCTCATAGGCCTTGCTGGCCTCGAGGCCGCCGCGCACCGCGTCGAACTCGCTGATGTCGGCGCCGGCCGAGAAATCGTCGCCGGCGCCGGTCAGGATGATCGAACGGACCGACGGGTCCCGATCGAAGGCGCGGAACAGATCGGCGAGCCGCCGCCACATCGCATAGGTTACGGCATTCCTGTGTCCGGGGCGGCTCAACGTGACCACCGCGACCCCATCCCTGTCTTCAACGAGAATATCGCTCATTCGCCTGCCCTCGAACCGCCTGGGAAGCGCCCGGCCGCTTGCCGGGCGCCGTCGCGTCACTTCTTCACGAGCGGGCACTGGCTTTCCGCAAGCGGACGGAAAGCCTCGTCGCCCGGAATGGTGGTGACGAGCTTCAGGATGTCCCATTCGCCGGTGGATTCGGCGGGCGTCTTGACCTGGTAGACGTACATGTCGTGCACCATCCGGCCATCCTCGCGGATCTTGCCGTTCGTGGCGAAGAAGTCGTTGATCGGCGTCTCGCGCATCTTCGCCATGACCTCCTGAGCGTCGGTCGTACCGGCGGCCTGGACGGCCTTCAGGTAATGCATGGTCGAGGAATAGTCTCCCGCATCGCCCATGTGCGGCGGGCGGCCGACGCGCTCTTCGAAGCGCTTGGAGAAGGCCCGCGTCGCATCGTCGCGATCCCAGTAGAAGGCATTCGTCAGGATCATGCCCTGCGCGGTATCGAGGCCGAGCGAATGAACGTCGGTATCCCAGACGAGCAGGCCCGCGATGGTCTTGCCGGAGGCGGCAAGGCCGAACTCCGCCGCGGACTTCACCGCATTGATGAAGGTGGTGCCGGAGCCCGCCATGGCGACGACCTGCGCCGGCGATGCCTGCGCCTGCAGCATGAAGGCGCTGTGGTCGGACGTCTCGATCGGATAGCGCACGGCGCCGGAGACCGCGCCGCCATTGTCCTCGACGATCTGCGTCGCATCGGCTTCCAGCGCATGCCCGAACGCGTAGTCGGCCGTCAGGAAGAACCAGTTCTTCATGCCCTGCAGGAGCAGCTGGTTGGCGGTCCCGTTGGCAAGGGCATAGGTATCGTAGGAATAGTGGATGCTGTTCGGCGTGCAGCCGTCGTTCGTCAGGCGTGACGAGCCGGAGCCGTTGACGATGGCGATCCTGTCCTCGTCCTTCGCGACCTGCGTGACGGCCAGCGCAATGCCGGAATTGATCAGGTTGTTGATCATCGTCACGCCCTGCGCTTCATACCATTCGCGCGCCGTGGCCACCGCCACTTCCGGCTTGTTCTGATGGTCGGCCACGACGACTTCGAGCGGCCGGTCGAGAACCTCGCCGCCGAAATCCTCCACCGCCATCCTCACTGCGGTGATCGCCCCCTCGCCCGCCTCATGCGAGAACTGGCCGCTGACATCGGTGAGCACGCCGATGCGAACGGGCGCGGCATCCTGCGCCCCGGCGGACATGGTCAAGGCGCCGACAGCCGCGGCGCAGGACAGTAGCATAAGCTTGTTCTTCATCGTTCTTCCTCCCAGGTTCGGCGCCCCGAGCTCCTCCCAAGGCCCTATCATCAACTTGCGTTATCATACTAAGACTACGCTTGAGGCCTACATCTTGTGCGCTGCAACAGCCTTTACGCAGCAAGGTAAGCAGAGTTTTCCGCAAAGCGCAAGCTTGCATTATTAGACTTTATGTGTTTTTCTGATCATGCCGGAACCGAACAGTGGGAAGGCGGGCGCGCCATCCGGCGCCCGCCCGGAGAATGAGAAAGCCGGCGGAGGAGAAAACGTGCTGGACACCGCACCCATCATCGAGGCGCGCGCTTTGACGCGCTCCTTCGGCGGCTTCGTCGCCGTCAAGAACGTCGACCTGAAGATCCGCGCCGGCACGATCCACGCGCTGATCGGGCCGAACGGCGCCGGCAAGAGCACGCTGTTCAATCTCCTGACCAAGTTCCTGTCGCCGAGCGGCGGACAGATCCTGTTCAAGGATCGCGACATAACGCGGATGGCGCCCGCCGACATCGCGCGCATGGGCCTCGTGCGGTCGTTCCAGATTTCATCGGTCTTCCCGCATCTCAGCGCGCATGAGAATGTCCGGGTCGCCCTGCAGGCCCGCGCGAAGGAGACATTCGCATTCTGGAAATCGAACGCGACGCTCCGCCGCTTCAACGAGGAAGCGGCAAGGCTGCTCGACAGCGTCGGCCTTGCCGACCGGGCGCAGACAAAGGCCGCCGAGCTGTCCTACGGGCGAAAACGCGCCCTCGAGCTCGCCACCACATTGGCGCTCGACCCGGAAGTCCTGCTTCTCGACGAGCCGATGGCGGGAATGGGCACGGAGGATATCGGCCGGACGGCCGCCCTCATCCGCAGCGTCGGCAAGGGACGCACGGTGCTGATGGTCGAGCACAATCTCGGCGTCGTCTCCGACCTGTCGGACCGGATCACGGTGCTACGCCGGGGAGAGGTCATCGCGGAAGGAAGTTATGCGGACGTTTCCGCCGACAGCGAAGTCCGCAAGGCCTATATGGGAGGCAGCCATGGCTGAGGCTCCCCTCCTTGACGTCAAGCGTCTCGAGGCCTGGTATGGCGAAAGCCATGTGCTGCACGGCATCGACTTCGATGTGCGCAAAGGCGAGGTCGTGACGCTTATCGGCCGCAACGGCGCCGGCAAGACGACGACGCTGCGCAGCCTCGTCGGCGTCGTCGGAAAGAGGCGCGGCGCCTGCATCTACAAGGGCGCGGACCTCCTGAAGGTCGCGCCGCACAAGGTCGCGCGCCTCGGCATCGGCTACGTGCCGGAAGAACGCGGCATCTTCTCCTCGCTCAGCGTGCTGGAAAACCTCCTGTTTCCGCCGGCCTGGCAGGCGGGCGGCATGGCGGTCGACGAAATATACGGCCTTTTTCCGAACCTGAAGGGGCGGGACAGCACATCGGGCACGCGCCTTTCCGGCGGCGAACAGCAGATGCTGGCCATCGGCCGGGTTCTCCGGACGGGCGCCGACTTCATCCTGCTCGACGAGCCGACCGAAGGCATCGCCCCCGTGATCATCGAGGAGATCGGCGCGGCCCTGCGCATCCTCAAGGATCGCGGCATGACGATCATCCTGGTCGAGCAGAACCTTCGCTTCGCGGCATCCATCGCGGACCGCCACTACGTCCTCGACCAGGGAAAGGTCGTCGACGAGATCCCAAACCACGCACTCGACGCCAACATGGACCGGCTGAACAGATATCTCGGAGTCTGATCCATGACGCGCTCCTTTCAGATAGGTAGAAACCGATGACGGACATCTTCGGGGTTCCCATTGCCGTCCTGCTCGGGCAACTGCTGCTCGGCCTGATCAACGGCTCCTTCTATGCCCTCCTGAGCCTCGGCCTCGCCATCATCTTCGGCATGCTGAACGTGATCAACTTCGCCCATGGCGCCTTCTACATGCTCGGCGGCTTCGCCGCCTGGCTCCTGCTGTCGAGCCTCGGCCTCGGCTACTGGGAAACGCTCGCCATCGCCCCCCTGGTGGTGGGAGCGCTGGGCGCCGTCGTGGAGCGGCTGTTCCTCAAGCGCCTCTACAGGATCGACCACCTCTACAGCCTGCTCCTGACCTTCGGGATCGCCCTCATGCTCGAAGGGCTTTTCCGGCATGTCTTCGGCGCCGCCGGCAAGCCCTATCCCATCCCGCCGTCGCTGACGGGCGGCATCAATCTCGGCTTCATGTTCCTGCCGGTGTACCGCGCCTGGGTGATCGTCGCCTCCCTTGCGGTCTGCCTCGCCACGTGGCTTGCGATCGAGCGGACGAGGCTCGGCGCCTACCTGCGGGCGGCGACGGAAAATCCAAGCCTCGTCCAGGCCTTCGGCATCAACGTCCCGCTCATGCTGACCTTGACCTATGCCTTCTGCGTGGGCCTTGCCGGCTTTGCCGGGGCGCTGGCGGCACCGCTCTACCAGGTCAGCCCCGGCATGGGTTCCAGTATCATCATCGTGGTCTTCGCGGTCGTCGTCATCGGCGGCATGGGATCGATCGGCGGTGCGATCGTCACCGCCCTGGCGCTCGGCGTCATCGAGGGGCTGACCAAGACATTCTATCCCGCGGCCTCCTCCATAGCGGTTTTCGTGGTGATGGTCCTTGTCATTCTCATCCGGCCGTCCGGCCTGTTCTCCCGCGAGGCTTGATCATGAACAGCACAACCGCGACCTCTTCCCTGACGGCCCCTCGCCGCCTCCGGACGACCGGCGGCCTCCTTCTCGCCCTCGTCGCCGTGCTGATGATCGGCGCGCCGCTGGCGATCTATCCGCTCTTCCTCATCAAGATCCTCTGTTTCGCGCTCTTCGCGGCCGCATTCAACCTCGTTCTCGGATATGCGGGGCTCCTGTCGTTCGGGCATGCGGCCTTCTTCGGCGGGGCGGCGTATGTCGCCGCCCATGCCGCCAAGGTCTGGCAGCTGCCCTTCGAGCTCGCCGTGCTCGCGGGAACCGCGTTCGCCGCGCTTCTCGGCCTTGCCTTCGGTACGCTTGCCATTCGCCGCCACGGCATCTACTTCGCGATGATCACGCTCGCCCTCGCGCAGATGATCTATTTCATGGCGGTACAGATGCCCTTCACCGGCGGCGAGGACGGCATCCAGGCCGTGCCGCGGGGCTATCTTCTCGGGATCGTCGATCTCCGCAACATCACCGCGATGTACTACACGGTCCTCGGCGGAACGGTCCTTGGCCTCGTGATCATCTGGAGGACCGTCAACTCGCCCTTCGGCCACATCCTCTCGGCCATTCGCGAGAACGAAACGCGCGTCGCCTCGCTGGGCCTCAAGTCGGAGCGCTACAAGCTGATCGCCTTCACGCTCTCCGCCGCACTCTCCGGTTTCGCCGGCTCGCTGAAGGCGATCGCGTTCCAGCTCGCCTCGCTCGTGGACGTCACCTGGCACATGTCCGGCGAAGTCATCCTCATGACCCTTCTCGGCGGCATGGGCACGCTGATCGGCCCGATCGTCGGTGCCAGCATCGTCGTCGGGCTGGAGCATTTTCTTTCGACGAGCGGCCTGCCGATCACCTTCATCATCGGCCTGTTCTTCGTCGTGTGCGTGATGATGTTCAGGCGGGGCGTGTTCGGCGAGCTGAAGGCGCTGCTCGATCGCCCCAGGGCTTGATATAAGTCTTCTTGTGCAAGCTATTTTTCCGGGGCCACGTTTGGCCCCGGTTTTCGGCCTCAGCCGGCGCGCCTTGCGCGAGACCCGAACAGGTAACCGATGGCCGCGGCCATGACGAGCTGCACGATGCTCCCCATGTCCGGTGAAATGCGCGCCGGACCATCCGCCTGCGGCGCAAGGCTCGGCAGCAATCCCCCATGGATCGCCCACATCGCCACCACGACGGCGGCGAAAACGACAGCCGCGAGAACCGGCAGGCCGAGCGACGCGCCGGCGGGCGACGCGGCGGCCGGCGCGGGAAGCACGCGCGGGGCGGCGGAGGCGCCCCCGTCGGAAGACGCGACGGCGGCCACCTGCCTTGCGGCACCAGTCTGAACGACGGCATCGCCCGCGGCAGGTGCCTCAGGGGACTGGCGGGCGAGGATCTCCTCGGCGAACCGCTTGAAAAACTGCCCCGACATCTGCTTTGCGGTTGCATCGATGAGCCGGCCGCCGAGTTGCGACAGCTTGCCGCCGATCTGGGCGTCGACGGTATAGTGCAGGACGGTCCCGTTCTCGACCGCTTCCAGGCGAACGACCGCCACGCCCTTCGCGAATCCGGCGACGCCGCCCTGCCCTTCGCCGGTGATGCGATAGCCGTTCGGGGGATCGAGGTCCGACAGCGTGACGGCGCCCTGGAACCGGGCCTTTACCGGCCCCACCTTGATGACGGCGACGGCCGACATTTCGGTCTCGGAAAACTTCGTCAGTTCCTGGCATCCGGGGATGCAGGCTTTCAGCACGTCGGCATCGTTCAGGGCGCTCCACACATCCTCCCTGCGCGCGGGAATATGCTGCTGGCCGGTCATGTCCATGGAATTTCCTCCTCGTCCTCCGGCGAAAACCCTTCATGTCCCGGGGCGCCGGTATTGCTTGACAATCCTATTTTAAGTCTAATAATGCAAGTTAATTTTGGAATTCGCCACGGGATCGGCGAGGCTGGGAGGAGCCGCGATGACAAGGCTTTCCGCTATGCGGCGCGCGGCCGGACGATGCCGGCAAGCGCCCTTGCGACGGACGGCGGCGAAATGAAGCCGGCGCCCTTCGACTATCTCGCCGCGACATCGGCATCCGAGGCCGCCGAAGCCCTTGCCGCCGCGAGCGGCGACGGCAAGATCATCGCGGGCGGCCAGAGCCTCATGCCGATGATCAATTTCCGCCTGGTGAAGCCCGCGATCCTGATCGACATCAACTGCATCGCCGGCCTCGACCGTATCGAGAAACACGGCGAACGTCTGCGCATCGGGGCGACGGTCCGGCACCGCATGACGGCGACGGATGCGCTCGTGCACCGGCACATCCCGATCCTGCACGATGCCATGCATCATGTTGCGCATTTGACGGTGCGCAATCGCGGCACGTTCTGCGGCAGCGTCTGCCATGCCGATCCGGCCGCGGAGATGCCGATGATGACGCTCCTCCTTAACGGGACGATTGCGGCGCTCTCGATCAGGGGCGAGCGGCAGATCGCCGCCTCGGACTTCTTCGTCGGCTCGCTGATGACATCGCTCGAGCCGGACGAGTTCGTCACCTCGATCGAAATCGACACGCTGCCGCTCGACACGGGCTGGGGCTTCGAGGAGTTCTCGCGGCGCCACGGCGATTTTGCCCTTGCCTGCGTGGCGACGACGCTGCGCATCGTCGACGGCGTGGCGCGCGACGTCCGTTTCGGCATGATGGGCGTGGGCGAGACGCCGTTGCGCCTGCCGGAAATCGAGGCACGCATCGAAGGCCAGGCGATTTCGCAGGCGCTGCTGCAGGACGTGACGGAGGCGCTGAAGGGGCGCCTGCATCCCAACACCGACATCCATGCGTCCGCCGACTATCGCCGGCATCTTGCCGGCACGCTGGCGCGGCGCGCGCTGCGCGATGCCTGGCGGCGGGCCACGCTTCGCAAGGACGCTGCAGATGCCTGAAAAGAAAACCACCCTCAGCGTCAGCGTGAACGGCGTGGTCCACACCGCCACCGTTGAGCCGCGCATGCTGCTGAGCGATTTCCTGCGCCACGCGCTGGGCCTCACGGGAACGCATGTCGGCTGCGAACACGGCGTCTGCGGCGCATGCACCGTCCTTCTGGACGGCCGCAGCGCGAGGTCCTGCCTGATGCTTGCCGTGCAGGCCGAGGGCGCGGAGATCGAGACCGTCGAGGGACAGGGAAGCGTGGACCGGCTCGGGCGGATCCAGGAGGCGTTCCGCCAGCATCACGCCTTGCAATGCGGCTTCTGCACGCCCGGCTTCATCATGGCGATCACCGACATGCTGCGCCACCACCCGCTCGAAACCGACGACCAGATCCGCGAGGCGCTCTCCGGCAACATCTGTCGCTGCACGGGCTACGAACACATCGTCAACGCCGTCCGGGAACTGGCGAAGGAAAGAGGGCCCCTGACATGAGAATGCATTTTCTCGCCGGAGGCCGGCTGCGCATGCGCCGCTCCGTCTTCGTTCCCGGTGCGGCGAAGGAAGAGACGATCGAGCTGCCCGTCCATGCCACCTTGATCCGCCATCCGCAGGGCAACGTGCTTTTCGACAGCGGCTGCAATCCGCAGGCCGCCATCGACCCGCAAGCCTGCTGGGGCGGGCTGGCAAGGGTGATGACGCCGATATTCGATCCCGAGCAGACGGTTGTCCGGCAGCTGGCAACGCTCGGCCTCGAAGCTGGCGACATCGACGTCGTGATCTGCTCGCACCTGCATCCCGACCATTGCGGATGCAACCGGTATTTCGGCCGCGCGACGTTCCTCTGCCACGAGGCCGAGGTCGCGGCGGCAAAGGCGGACGGCGCCGAAAACCAGGGTTACCTGAAACCGGAATGGGACCAGCCACAGGGTTTCCAAACCTTCGGCGCGGAGCACGACGTCTTCGGCGATGGGCGCATCGTCCTCCTCCCCATGCCCGGCCATACGCCCGGCATGACCGTCGCGCAGGTGGCGCTGGACGGCGGCACCTTCGTCCTCGCCTCCGACGCCGCGCCGCTCCAGGCCAATATCGACGAGGGCATGGCGCCGCGGAACACGTGGAACATGGAGCTCGCCGTGGCGGCGCTCGCGCGCCTGAAGGCCCTGCGGGACAAGGGTGCGACGATCGTCTCCGGACACGACGAGGCGCAGTGGCTGGCCCTGCGGAAGGGCGGGGAGTTTTACGAATGAGCCTGCGCGACCATTCCGTCGAACTGCGCCCCAAGCTCGTCGGCAAGCGGGTGAAGCGCACCGAGGACCCGCGGCTCCTTGCGGGCGTGGGGCAATATGTCGACGACATGGCGCCGGCCGGGATGGTGCATGTCGCGCTGCGCCGTTCCGACCAGCCGCATGCCCGCATCCTCGGCATCGATGTCGGCGAGGCGTTCTCCGTCCCCGGAGTCATCGCCATCTACGACGCGACGGACCTGGAAAGCGAGGTCAGGCCGGCGATCCCCACCTCCCGCATGCCGGACTACTACGCGACGCCCATCTGGCCGCTGGCGCGCGGCAAGGTGCGCTATGTCGGCGAACCCATCGTCGCCGTCGTCGCGGAAAGCCGCTACGCCGCCGAGGACGCGCTGGAGCATATCACCATCGACTACGAACCCCTGCCCTTCGCGATCCGGCAGGTCGATGCGGTGAAGGACGACGCGCCGCTGCTGCACGAGGAAGCCGGCACGAACACGATCATCCGGCGGGAATTCAAGCGCGGCGACGTCGACGCCGCCTTCGAAAGCGCCGCGGTGACCGTCAAGGGCCGGTTCCGGATGACGCGCAAGACGGCCGTCGCGATGGAAAACCGCTCCTACCTCGCCGAATGGGACCCGCGAAAGCAGGCGCTGACGCTCTACACCTCGTCGAACATCCCCGGCGTCATCCGCGACGTCCTGTCCGGATGCCTCGGCCTGCCGGGCACGCGCCTGCGGGTCGTGGCGCCGGATGTCGGCGGCAGCTTCGGCGGCAAGGGATCGCTCTACGGGGAGGAGATCCTTGTCTGCGCCCTTGCCCGCAAGCTGAGGCGCCCGGTGAAGTTCATCAGCGACCGCCTCGAGGACCTGTCCGCGACCAGCCAGGCATTCGACGAACTGATAGAGGCCGAGCTCGCCGTCACGCAGGACGGCCTGCTGATCGGGCTGAGGGCCGACGTCATCGGCGATGTCGGCGCCTATTCGATCTATCCCTGGACCGCGGCCCTCGAAACCGTGCAGGTGGTGAGCTTCCTGCCCGGTCCCTACAGGATGGAGCACTACCGGGGCCGCATCAGGGGCGTCCTCACGCCCAAGCCCCCGACCGGACCCTACCGCGGCGTCGGAAGGCCATCCTCGACCTTCGCGATGGAACGCCTGATCGAGATGGCGGCGCGCAAGCTCGGCATGGACCCGGTCGCGTTCCGCCACAAGAACCTCGTCAATGCCGACGAGTTCCCCTACCGGACCGCCTCCGGCATCATCTGGGACAAGTCCGCGTTTCAGGAATGCTTGGCGGGCGCCTGCGCGCATGCCGACTATCCCAACCTCCTCATCGAAAGGGACGAGGCACGAAGGCAGGGACGCTGGATCGGCATCGGCCTTGCGAGCTATGCGGAACTGACCGGCATCGGCTCGCGCATCTCCGTCGCCCCCGGCATGCCCATCAACACCGGCACCGAAACCTCGAAAATCGAGATCGACGCGACCGGCGCGATCACCGCCGCCTTCGGCATCGCCTCGCACGGACAGGGCCTCGAGACCACGCTCGCGCAGGTGATCGTCGACGAACTCGGCTGCAGGCTGGAGGATATCGAGGTCAAGCACGGCGACAGCGCGCTGGTGCCGATGTCCAGCGGCACCTATGCCAGCCGTTCGGCCGTCCTCGGCGGCGGCGCGGCGACCCTCGCCGCGCGCGTCGTCAAGGCCAAGGTCCTGCGCGCGGCCGCCTATCTGATGGAGCAGGACGTCGACGACCTCGACATGCATGACGGCATCGTCACCAGCAAGAGCTCGAACCGGACGATGACGCTCGGGGAAGTCGCATCCGCCGTCTATTCGCAGATGGGCCGCATCCCGCGCGACCGGCGCGAGGACCTTGCCGCATCGGAGACCTATGACCCCTATCTCGGCACCGCCTGTTCATCCACCCATCTTGCCATGGTCGAGGTCGATCCGGAGACCTACGGCGTCAAGGTCCTGCGTTACGTGGTCGCCGAGGATTGCGGAAAGATCATCAATCCGATGATCGTCGACGGCCAGGTGCAGGGCGCGGTGGCGCAGGGCATCGGCGCGGCCCTCCTTGAAGAGGTCGTGCACGACGACCAGGGCCAGGCCGTCGCGGCAAGCCTGGCGGACTACCTCGTTCCCGTCGCGAGCAACATACCGGATATCGGCATCGTGCATATCGAGGCGGACCTGCCCGACACTGTGGGCGGGTTCCGCGGCATGGGCGAAGGCGGGACGATCGGCGCGCCGGCGGCGATCGCGAATGCCGTGTCCGACGCGCTTTCCCATCTCGGCATCTCGGTCGAGACGCTTCCCGTCACGCCGGAGCGGATATTCCGGATGTTGCAAGCGCGCACCGACCCGGCCGATGCCGTCACAGGTTGAACGGATAACGCAGGATGTAGTCCGTGTCCTTCGCCGCGATCTGCTTCTTGCATTCGGAGCACACGACGATGGCCGAGAAGTCCTGCCCGCAGGTCTTGTGCCGCAGGCGCATCGGCGGCTTGCCTTCCGCAAGCCAGCGGTCTCCCCAGGCCATCATCACCAGCATCGGCTTGTAGAGATCAAGCCCCATTTCGGTGAAGCGGTATTCGAAACGTTCGCTTGAGCCATAGGGAACCTTGCGAAACACTCCGGCCTGCACGAGGCGCGCAAGGCGGTCGGCGAGGATGTTCGTGGCGATGCCGAGATTTTCCCGCATCTCCTCGAAGCGGCGCACACCGAACCAGCCCTCCCGCAGGATCAGGAAGCTCCACCTGTCGCCGATGATCCCGAGCGTCCGTGCGACGGAGCAAGGCCGCACCCGCTCCAGAAGCGTGGGATCGGAACTGCGGCGCGACGTCGGGCGCGTGTCGACCGGAGCATATCCCGCACCCGGCCCGTCGCGGGGAGCGACCTCCCGCGCCGTGAACGGCTCCAGGCACTCGCAGCAGACCGTGACCGGATGGCATGCGCAGCCGCAGCTCTTGTGAATCAGTTGCAGGGGCGGCTCCTTGCCGCCCGTCAGCCATCTATCGCCGAATTCCATCAGGGACAGCATGGTCGGAAAGAGGTCCTTTCCTCTTTCCGTCAGGAAATATTGCTGCCCCGGCTCGTTGGGCCGCCGTCCCACGCTCATGATCTCGTTCGCGACAAGGGCGGACAGGCGCGACGACAGCGTCTGCCGGGGGATGCCCAGCCTTTGCTGGAACTTGTCGAACCGGCGAACCCCGAAATACGCCTCGCGGAGAATGAGGAAGTTCCAGGTGTCGAGGACGATCTCCATCGTACGGCGGACGGACGACTGCCTCTGCAGCGGCGCCGGCTTTAACGAAGCACTGTCGGACTTGGCGGGCAGAGTGCCTTTATTCAACATATTCAGCTTGATCTCAGTGGCGCGGCAATAGGATTCAACCATTCTCCTTTGTCCAGGATAGGCGGAAAAGTCTATCAGTGAAAGTTAAAAGCAACCGGCATTCTGCGAGCCGGGTACCGGGCGCTCCGGCACACGGCTTCTTGGCGCATCCGCCAGGTTCGGGATTGACGCGGTGCCACGGCAAGGAAGGCCGTCCGGGGCTTGACTGGATACGAGCCATCCTCATCGCCCCGCTTCAAAAGCGTATCACGAAACGTCCCCGTGCTTTCCCACTTTCAAGCGCGTGAAGGGCGTCAGTGGCATGCGCGAGGTCGATCTCCTCGATCGGATTGAGCAGGGGCTGGCGGGCGTGAAGGGCGACCACCTCGCGCATTTCCTGCCGGGTGCCGACGCTGGTCCCGGTGATGGTGACGCCGGTCGCGGTCAGCCATTCCTGGATGAGCGGCACGGGCTCGGATACCAGCGCTGCGGCAACGATGCGCCCGCGCGGCCGGACCGACGCGACGATCCCCGCCCAGGTGGCAGGCGTCGGCGCAAAGTTGATCGCCGCATGGTAGCCGGGATTGTCCGCCAGAAGCCGTTCAAGTCCCTCGCCCGCCGTTTCGACTGCGGCTGCGCCATATCGGCGGGCATGCTCGAGTTTCGCCAGATCACGATCCACCGCCAGGACGTGCACCCCCATGCGCGCGGCGATCTGTACCGCATAGAGGCCGAGGCCACCGCAGCCGAACACCGCGAGCCGCTCGCCGGCCGCCACGCCCGCACGGCGGATGGCGCCATAGGCGGTGACGCCCGCGCACATGACCGGTGCCGTCGCCAGCGGATCCACGTCGGCCGGCAGCGGCACGGCGAATGCGGCGTCGACCGCGACATATTCCGCAAAGCCGCCCGGAACGTTGAGGCCATGCGCCCGCTGGTGCTGGCAGAAGGCCTCGTAGCGGTCGATGCATTCGTCGCAGCGCAGGCAGGTGTCGTGCAGCCAGGGCACGCCGACCGTATCGCCCACGGCCCAGCCGCGCACGCCTTCACCGATCGCCTCGACCACGCCAACGCCCTCATGGCCGAGGATGAAGGGGTTCGGCGCCTGCGGCGGCCGCACGTCGCCCTTCCAGATGTGAACGTCGGAATGGCAGATGCCGCAGGCCTTCAGCCGGACGAGCAGCTTGCCGTGCCCTGCAACGGGCCGAGGCACCTGCCTGATCTGCAACGGCTCCCCGTATGCCGCCAGCACGGCAGCCCGCATCATGGGAGATGTCACTGGATGCCGAGCTCCGCCTTGACCGCCGCAAGTCCCGGCCTGCCGTCGAAGGTCAGGACGTCCTTGAGCCAGGCCTCGAGCTTTTCCGGATGCGCTTTCAGCATCTTCTCGGCGGCGTCGCGCGCCTCCAGCCCGTCCGTCATGATCATGTTCATGCCCGCATTCTCGTAGTCGATGTCGAAGACGAGGTTGCCGAAGAACGCCGTCACGTTCGGGCATTGCCCGGGATAGCCCTTGCGAACGAGCGTGCGGACCGTCGCGCCGCCGAAGTCCGGTCCGAATTCCGCGTCTCCGTCCGCCAGATAGGCCATGTCCATGTTGACGTTCATCGGATGCGGCTGCCAGCCGAGGAAGACGATCCATTCCCGGTTTTCCACGGCCCTCTGGACCTGCGCCAGCATCGCGGCCTCGCTCGATTCCACGACCTCCCAGTCGCCGGTGAGGCCATGCGCCTTGCTTTCCACCATGTCGAGCAGCGGCTTGTTGGTGCCCGGCTCGATGCCGTAGATCTTGCGGTCGAGCTTGTCGGCAAACGTCTCGAGGTCGTCGAAGGAGGTCAGCCCGCCGTCGAAGACGTATTTCGGGACGGCCAGCGTGTACTTGGCCCCCGTCAGGTTGGTGGCAACGGGAATGACGGAACCGTCATCGAAATAGGCCTTGTAGTCTTCATCCTGCACCGGGCGCCAATTGCCCAGGAAAACGTCGATATCGCCGTTCCTGAGGGAATCGAAGGTGATGTTGAGGGCAAGCATCGTCTGGCTCGGTTCGTAGCCGAGCGCGCCCAGAATGATCTCGGCGGTGGTGTTCGTGAGCGCGATATCCGTCCAGCCGAGATCGGCAAGGCGCACCGCCTTGCACTCCGGCGCGTCGGCGGCGAGCGCGGCATGGGCCGGCGCGAGACATGCGGCGCCGGCCGCAACGATCATGGCGAGTGCTGTCCTGTTCATAAGCGTTCCCTTTCTTGGTTTTCCCGGAAGGATAAGGACGATGATTTTTAAGGCAAGCAAAAATTTGTTAAAGCGTACAAAAATTTGATCTGCTACGGAAAACCATGCAGCAGAAACCGAAGAAGCAGCGAACCCGTATCGAGGACGTCCGCCGCGTCGAACTGATCGACGCGGCCCATCGCATCTTCCTGAAGGAGGGATTGCGGGGCCTGACGAGCGCGAAGATCTGTGCCGAGGCAGGCCTCTCGCAGGGCATCCTCACCTACTATTTCAAGGACAAGGAAGAGGTTCTCTTCGAGATGGTGCGGATGAACAACCGCATCCTCGCCGAGGAGGTGGTCGGCAACCTGCGCCGCGCCCGCTCGGGCTGGGAGCGGCTGGTCGCCCTCATCGACGGAAACTTCCCCGCCCAGCGCTTCGACAAGCAGACGGCGAGCGCCTGGATCTCGCTCTACGCCGAAGCCTCGCACAACGAGCGTTACGCACGCCTGCTGCGCCCCTACTATCGCCGTCTCCGGTCAAATGTTTCCAGCATCCTGAAACCCTATCTCGATCAGGGCGAGATCGACCATTTCGTCCTTGGCTTCGCCGCGATGATCGACGGCCTGTGGCTTCGCCGCGGACATGCCGACATCGACCTGTCTCTGGAGGAGGCCAAGACGATCCTCATCGAATACGTCGGGAAGGCACTCGGGCCGGAGGTCGTACGACCGCTGGTCGAGCCGAACGCAAGCGCGCATCAACACACCGAAACAACAAGGACATGACGATGGCAACGACACCCCGACGCCCGGCCAACCCGAAAGACGCAGCCGAGGCATTGTTCAAGCCGGCAAAGAAGATCGCCGCGCCCGCCGTTGAAAGGCCTGTGATCCCCAACACCCGGGAACCCGTCACGCTGAAGATCGACAGCGATGTCCTGGCTTATTTTCAAGCGGAAGGACCCGGCTGGCAGGAGCGCATCAACCACGCCTTGCGCGCAGCGATGAAGACGTCTTCCGGCCTGTGATGGGCGATATTGCGCAAGATGCAGGAGGAAAGACTGGTGTGAATAACGCCCGCGCGCCGTCGAGGATGACGCGCCTCTTTCCGGAACGCCTTCGGCGCACCATGTCGTACGGCGAAGGCGGCAGGTGAAGCAGCGGTCGCCGACCATCTGGTTTTCAAAGCACGGAGGAAAGCTCCATGACCAGCAATCCTGGTTCGGTGAAGCGACTGCTGCCGGGAGACGCGGCGCCCGCACTGGTACTTTCCAGAAACCTTGCAACGGGAGCGCATTCTCCTCGCGTCGTGTTCAACGAGACCAGCATCGTGGTCCTTTGGAACGCTGGATGCAGCGGCTGCCTGCCGGCGATCGCGACATATTCCAGGGCAGCAAAGGCCCTCGGCGTGCCGATGTACGGCGTGGCCATCATGGTGCGCGACCTCGACAGGACGATCGAGATCGCTCGCCAGACACCGACGGATGCCTTGCTTGCGCACGAGCAGGTCGATCCAGCGCAGGGCGGCCTGTCCCGAGGCCTGGTGACGCGCGCGTGGCTGGAGGCGAGCGGTCAACGCGGAATCCCGGCCGCGTTCCTGATCGACAGGGACGGCAAGATTGCCTGGATGGGGCCTCTCGATGACGCCATTCTCGACCCGTTGCGCGCTGTTTTCGACGGCGTATGGGATGTAGAAGCTGCGCGCCGGCATTGGGAGAATGATGTCTCCGATAACGATGTCATTCATTTGGGCATTCGTCGGGACATTACCGATGCAATGCTGGCAAACGACCTGGAGCGCGCGCGAAGCTTGATCGACGAGGCTGAACGCGACAGGCCCGAACTGGTTCACGACCATGAATTCGCGATGGAGAAGCTGATCCTGCTTGCCGCCGTGCCCGAAACCGCCGCCGCGGCAGGCAGTTACTACGACACCTGCGTCCGGACGTTCGCGGACGACCCGCTGCAAACCCTCTCCTTCACTGATTGCGTTTTGCACAGGAAGGTGCCGGTGGAGGTGTTTTCGCAGGCAGCGCACGATGCGTTGAAGCGCGTGGAACACCAGATCGACGGAATGGCGGACCAGCTCATTCCCCGTCTTCGCTTTCATTTCACTTCGGCAAGGCTTTGCCGCCGCCTCGGTGACGAGGATGGATATCAGCGGTGCGTGGACGCCCTTCGTGCGCTTGCCGCAAATGAAATCACGTCATTCGACCTCAAGCAGCGGATCGCGGCCGAAATCCACCGGCTACACGAGGAGCGTTGATTTACCGGTGCTCTTGATGGGATCCGGCCTGCCGACCTTCTGCCGCTCAACGGCACCAGCGGGCTCGTTCGCATGGAGCATTAGACCGCGCGCAGATACCGCCAGCGTTGTCCGAGCCTTTGTCGTATCAAGGGGGGCGCAACATCAAGACAGAAATCCCGATGAGCGTATCAAGCAATCCAGCGAGATCCCGGCTTGACGCCCAACGGGTCTTCACCGCAAAGCAGGCGGAGAAGCGGTCAAGGCCGCCTGACGTCGCCCGGCTTGTTTCGCATGGCGAGATCGTGCAGGTCAGAAACTCTATGAAGAAGTCGTTGCGCGGCCTGTGGCCGACGGATTGACCCGCCGTTCCGAAATCCCCTCCCCGCGCCGGATCGGCGGGAAATCGTCCGGCGTGATGGTCTCGCGCTCAAGCAACAGGCGGGCACCGGCCTTGAGGTCGTCTATGCGGGAGCGCAGCAGTTCCTTCGCCGCCGTGGCGGCCTCGTCAAGCATCTCGCGCACCGCAAGATCGACTTCCCGCGCGGTCGCCTCGGAATAGTCCCTGGGATGAAGGCGGGCGCCATCGCCCAGCCACTGCTGTTTCTCCGCCTCGAGCACGACCTGGCCGATGGCGGCGCTCATGCCGAACCGGGTGACGCTCTGGCGCGCGACGTCGGTCACCTTGGCCAGATCGTCCGCCGCGCCGGTCGAGACCTCACCATAGATGACCTCTTCCGCCGCGCGACCGGCAAGCAGCACGATCATCCGCTCCTTCAATTCGCTTGCGGTGATCAGGAAACGGTCGTCGGTCGGCCGCTGCAGCGTATAACCGAGAGCACCGATCGAGCGCGGAATGATCGAGACCTTGTGCACGGGATCGGTCTTCGTCAGCGATGCGGCGGCGAGCGCATGGCCCATCTCGTGGTAGGCGACGCGCTCCCGCTCCAGCGGGCCGAGCAATCGGCCCCGCCGCTCGGCGCCGGCGACGATGCGCTCCACCGCTTCGGTGAAATCGGCCATGGTCACCTGGTCCGCGTCGCGACGGGTGGCGAAGATGGCCGCCTCGTTGACGAGATTGGCAAGGTCGGCACCGGTGAAGCCGGGTGTGATCCCGGCAATATCGCCCACGTTCACTCCCGGCGCGGTCCTCACCGCCTTCATGTGAACCCTGAGGATGGCTTCGCGGCCCTTGCGGTCAGGCCGGTCGAGCACGACCTGGCGGTCGAAGCGCCCGGCGCGCGTGAGCGCCGGATCGAGGATCTCCGGCCGGTTGGTCGCGGCCAGCAGGACGATGCCGACGCGCGGATCGAAACCGTCGAGTTCGGAGAGCAACTGGTTGAGCGTCTGCTCCTTCTCGTCGCCACCGCCATAGCCGCCAAACGGCGTGCGCGCCCGGCCGAGCGCATCGAGTTCGTCGATGAAGATGATGCAGGGAGCCGCCTTGCGCGCCTGCTCGAACAGATCGCGCACGCGGGCCGCGCCGACGCCGACGAACATCTCGACGAATTCGGACCCGGAGATCGAGAAGAACGGCACGCCGGCCTCGCCCGCGACCGCCCGCGCCATCAGCGTCTTGCCGGTTCCGGGCGGGCCGACCAGCAGGATGCCCTTTGGAATGCGCGCGCCAAGACGCCCGTATTTCTCCTTGTCCCTCAGGAAGGACACGATCTCCATGAGCTCAAGCTTGGCCTCGTCGACGCCGGCGACGTCCTCGAAGCTCACGCCGGTCTCCCGCTCGACATAGACCTTCGCCTTGGACTTACCGATGTTGATGAGGCCGCCCATGCCCTGCCGCTCGGCAAAGCCTCGGAACAGGAACATCCAAAAGCCGAAAAAGAGCAGCACCGGCAGAACCCAGGAAAGGATGGTGGTAAGCCAGTTGCTGTCGGTGCCACCCGTCACCGCAACCCCCGCCCTGTCGAACACGGCGACCGCGTTCGGGTCCACGCGGGTCGATACGAAGAGGCTCCGGCCGTCCTGTGGTTCCTTGAACTGGCCCTGGATCGTCGTCTCGGTAATCGTGACCGACGCCACCTTGCCCTGATCCACCATCCGCATGAGCTCGGTGTGAGAGAGTGGAACGACCTCGCGCCAGGCCAACCATGCCTGGAATGCGCCGAGCAAGAAGAGCGCCAGGAGGAAATAACCGATGTTGAACGTATGCTTCCGGTCCATGTCGATTACCCCCATGCGATATAGCCGGCTTGTTTCCTTTCACGTTCCGGAGGCCGTATCCTTGATGTCAGTCAAACGAATGACGTCCGGTGACCTTGCCTGTCTTGCCCGCCGCGACCCATGGGCGGACTGATCCAGAAGCAGGCGCGACGTCGCGCCGATGCGCGAAAAAGCGGGTCTGCACCGGTGGGACAATGGGCCAGGCGAAGGCCGCAACGATCCGCTCCGCATCCGTCGCATTGCCACCGGACATGACGAGATCCCGTTTTCCCGTTTCGGTACGGCCTGATTCCAGGCGGTTTCGCGCAATGAAACTTGATCTGCGTCAATGGAGGTGGGGAATGCCCTCTATAGGGTGCGTCCTGTCCGCAGGATGCCCCCCAGAGCGGGCCACGGCCGGATGCGAAATGCGATTTGCCTTTCAAGCGGGCATGTCTTGCGCCCGAACCTGCCGAAGGAGACGACCATGAACAGTCCGGCGAGCGAGATGCCGCCCTTCCGGCAAGCGGCGTACCTGCCGCCCGTCCCGAGAACGGAGGAACTGGGAAGCGAAGCCTTCCGGGCGATCGACCGCATGCGGGAGGCGATCGCCGGTCAGCTCAGCGCCGGGCTGTCGCCGGCCGCCTTCGCGCTCGCCCTCATCGACTGGTCGATCCATCTCGCCTCAGCCCCCGGAAAGCGTCTTGAGCTGATCGACAAGGCGAACCGCAAGGCCGTCCGCCTGCTTTGCCATCTTGCCGCGGCGGCGGTCGATCCGGACGCACCCCCGTGCATAGAGGCCCTGCCCGGAGACTACCGCTTTTCCGATGCGCGCTGGAAAAAGCCGCCGTTCAGCATCTGGGCCCAGGCGTTCCTGCTCCAGCAGCAATGGTGGCACAATGTCACCAACGAGGTGCCGGGCGTCACCCCGCATCACGAGGATGTCCTATCCTTCGCCGCCCGCCAGGTTCTCGACGTCTTCTCGCCCTCCAACATGCCCTTGACCAATCCGGAAGTGCTGGAAAGGACGATGCGGTCCGGCGGCATGAATTTCCTCGATGGCTGGCGCAACTGGGTGGAGGACGCAGGCCGCCTCGCCGCCGGCCAGCCGCCTGTTGGCACGGAGGATTTCGTCGTCGGCCGGGACGTCGCGGCGACGCCGGGCACGGTGATCTACCGCAACCATCTGATCGAGCTGATCCAGTATGCGCCGGCGACGGAGGGCGTGGCGGCCGAACCGGTGCTGCTCGTGCCGGCCTGGATCATGAAATATTACATCCTCGACCTCTCGCCGCACAATTCGCTCGTGCGCCATCTGGTGGAGAAAGGCCACACCGTCTTCTGCATCTCCTGGCGCAATCCCACGGCGGCCGACCGCGACCTGACGATGGACGACTACCGCCGGCTCGGCGTGATGGCGGCGCTCGATGCGGTCAATGCCGTCGTTCCCGGCCGAAAGGTCCATGCCGCGGGCTATTGCCTGGGCGGCACGCTGCTGGCGATCGCGGCGGCCGACATGGCGCATCGCGGCGACGACCGGCTGGCAAGCCTGACCTTGCTTGCCGCGCAGACGGACTTCACCCAGCCCGGCGAGCTCGCCCTCTTCATCGACCACAGCCAGGTGCATGTGCTCGAAAGCATGATGTGGAACCGCGGCTATCTTTCGGCCGACCAGATGGCGGGCGCCTTCCAGCTCCTGCGCTCGAACGACCTCGTCTGGTCGCGCATCGTGCACGAGCACATGATGGGCGAGCGCACGCCGATGATCGACCTAATGGCCTGGAACACCGATTCCACCCGCATGCCCTACCGGATGCACGCCGAATACCTGAAGCGGCTCTATCTCGGAAACGAGCTCGCCGCCGGCCGCTTCATGGTCGAGGGGCGCCCCGCCGCGATCCAGAACATCCGCGTGCCGATGTTCGTGGTCGGCACCGAGCGCGACCATGTCGCGCCGTGGCGGTCGGTCTACAAGATCCACTATCTGAGCAACACCGACCTCACCTTCGTCCTGACCAGCGGCGGCCACAATGCCGGCATCGTCAGCGAACCCGGCCGCCCGCGCCGACGCTACCGCATCGCCGTGCGCACAGCCGACGGGCTGTGCGTGGGCGCCGATGAATGGGCCGAGACGGCGGAGGCGCGGCCGGGCTCGTGGTGGGAGGCCTGGACGGGCTGGCTTGCCGCGCATTCGGCGCCCGAACGGGTCGACGCCCCGGCGATGGGCGCCCGCCGCAAGGGCTACAAACCCCTCGCGGATGCCCCGGGTGCATATGTTTTGCAAAGGTGAACCGCCGATGGCGCAGCAGATCGCAGGAACAGTCGCCGGTCGATCTCGCTTAAGACAAGCAAAGCTGAACATGCTCGCCGGCGCGGGCAGATTTCCGCAGGCAGTGCTGGAGCGAATTCAGGAAACGATTGCCAGCGGTCAATCGATCCGTTCAAAGGCAAAGCTTTCGGCAAGCGACGCGATGGACCGTTCAATCGTGGTCTGCGCCAAGTGCATCGCACGCGTTTGGAATTGCGTCACCGGACGCAGAAGGAAGAGCGTTCGGGTAAGCGGCGGGTTCACGATGCGACGCGCTATGAGGGTCCCTGCCTTGACCTCGCGCGCCACCGTCCCGAACGGCAGGACCGCGCACGCCGTGCCGTCGGTGATGAGCCCCTTGATCGCGTCCATGGACTCGATCTGGAAAGCGACGTTCAGGGGAAGGTCGAATTCTACCATAGCCTCCTTGAGCAATTGTATGATCTGGCCCTTTTCCGTCGGAATGACGAAGGTGGCGTTCGTCAGCTCGGGCATGGTGATCGGCTTGTCTTCCCCGAAGGGGGAGTTCGGGCTCGTGATGAAGAAGACCGCTTCCCGCAGCACAGGTTGCTTTCGGATCGCCTTGTGATCCGCAACGTTATAAGCAAGAGCGAAATCGAGATCTCCCTGGGCTACCCTGTCTCGGAGAATGTGGCTCATGTCTTCGACCAGTTGCACGGAAATCGATTCGGAGAGATGGCTAAGCTCCCGAGCCAAGGTGCCAGCAAGCATGGCGGACAGGCTGCCCGTCAGCCCTATTGAAAGATGCTCCTTCTCATTCTCCGCAAAGGACTTTATGGACTTCTTCACGTCGGCGACATGCGCAAGCAGCTTGCGAGCTTCCACAAGGAAATATTCGCCCGCCGGCGTCATCGCCGTACCGCGACGGCCCCGCTTCAGGAGCCTTACGCCCAATTCGTCCTCAAGAGCGCTGATTTGCGCGCCGAGTGCCGGTTGTACGATATTTAAGGCCGCAGCCGCCCGCGTGATACTGCCCAGCTCACAAATGCAGACGAATGACTCAAGCTGGCGAATGCGCACCGAATCCCGCCTCCCTTTTTCCAATGGTGAACCAGCGACACTATCATGGAACAGACTGCTGGTCAGGATTGGAAGCCTGATGCGGGCTTGCGCTCAAGCATTCAAACCCGCTCGTGAAAGGTGGTAGTCCCATACCCGCTCAAGCACGCGCGGATCGAGGTTCTTGGCGCCTGAAAGAGCAACCTCCCCCGGCGTCAGCGCCCGCGGCTCGCCGATCGCCAACGACTGCAACAGGACATCCGCATTGCGGCAGAGTTGTATGCTGCGCATGACAAGCTCGCGGATGCTGCCGCCCACGACCACGGCCCCGTGATTGCGCAACAGCACGGCCGAATGCTGGCCGAGTGCGATGGCAAGCGATGCCCCCTGCTCCCGCGTCGAGACCAGCATGTCGGTGTCGCCAAACGCAGCCTGCTCGTCCCAGAGGGGCACGTTCATGCCGACCGTCGCTCCCACATGGGTGACCGGGACCCATGGCCGCCCGGTCACGCAGAAGGGCATGATCGCGGGCGAATGGAAATGACAGATGGCGCGCACATCCGGCCGGACCCTGTAGATCGCCCCATGGATGATCCGCTCAAGATAACCGCCGCGTGTATCGGAGCCGATAATCTTCGAATCCGCGTCATAGTGCTGGATATCGTCCAGCGTCACGAGTTCCGGGCTGCGGGAGCGGGAGATGTGATAGCCGGTCTTTGCGCCGCGAATGCTGACATGGCCGAAGGCATCCAGCACCGCCTCATGCGCCAGGATGCGGTTCGCATGAACCAGCTCCACCAGTGCCGCCTGATCGCCCATGCTCACACCACGACCTTGGTCATGATACCGGGCGTGAAGATTTCTTCCGGTGTCATATGCCGCTCGGCAATGCCCTGCTGATGGGTGTAGAGCAGCATCTGCTCGAAGGTCTTGCGGTTCTTGTCGATGCCGAAGGGGAACGGATCGGCGCCGAAAAGATCGCGCATCCTGCGGGCATAGATCGGCATCCAGGCGAGCGGATAGCGCGAAACCGCCGGATCGAACAGGCGCTCCAGGCTGCGCCGCTTCGATTCCTCGAATGCATTGTAGAGATTGCGCGCCACCCAGGGGTTTTCCTCCACGACATGTTTCCGCATCGCGACGATATGCATGATCGGCCAGACGCCGGTCGTCCTGTAGTATTCCTCCTCGCGTTCCAGGAAGTCCGGGATCAGCCGCTCGACACGCGGATCCTCTTCGAGGAAGCAGGTCGGTGGGCGGGCGATAATCGCGCAGTCGATCTCGCCGCACGCGAGCATTTCAGACAGCGACTTGTCGGCGATGCGGTCGATCGCGACACCTTCCGGCAGTTTCAGGTCCACCTTTTCGATACGGCCCGGCGCGTTCGCGCCGGCCTGCACCCAATGCACGTCCTGCAGCTTGACGCCGACCTCGTTGTGCATCCAGCCGCGCATGTAGACGGCTGCGGAATGCGCCCATTCCGGCACACCGATCCGCTTGCCTTTCAGGTCCGCGACGGTTTTGATGCCGGCCGCCTTGTTGACGTAGAAGGAGGAGAACCGGAAAAGCCGCGAGCAGACGACCGGCAGGCCAACGATGTCGCTGTCCGGCCGACTGACCTGCGCCATGAACTTGGCAAAGGACAGCTCCGCCACGTCCCATTCGCGGTTGAAGGTGAAACGGGCGAAAATCTCGTGATGGCTCAGCATCGACCAGGTGTGCTCGATGCCTTCGGCGTTGACGGTGCCCAGGCGGAAATCGCGAAAGTGATCGTAGTCGGTGGTGGCAATCGAAAGCTTCAAACGGTTCATGACAGTATCCGGAACTCAGCGGGTGATGATGTTGACCTTGGCGGGGTCGATATTGACGAGGATGGGATTGCCGATCGGCGTGCGAAGGCTCGGATGAACGCGCGCCAGAAGCCGCGTTTCGCCGACTGAGACCATGTAGTCGACACATTCGCCGAGGAAGACCTTGGTATCGACGCGACCTTCGAGAAGATTGCCGGACGCACCGTTCTCCTTGCCGGGCTCGATCAGATGGACGTTCTCCGGACGGATCGCCACAGTGAGCTTGTCACGCACGTCGAGCGCCTCTTCCGATACGACTTCGATGGTGCCGGCCGGGCTTTCGACCGCCCAGCGACCGGCCTCGCTGCCACGCGCGGCAACCTTGCATTCCATGAAATTCGAGGAACCGATGAAATCCGCGACAAAACGGGTCTGCGGCGCCTCGTAGATGTCGCGTGGCGAGCCGAGCTGGACAATCTGGCCGTCATTCATGACGGCGATCTGATGGGAGAGCGCCAGCGCCTCCTGCTGGTCATGCGTCACGTAAAGCGTCGTGAGGTTCAGCTCGCGCTGAAGGCGCTTCAGTTCGAAGCGCATCTGCTCGCGCAGCTTGGCGTCGAGGTTGGAGAGCGGCTCGTCGAGAAGCAGAAGCCGTGGCTCCATGACAAGCGCCCGGGCAAGCGCAAGTCGTTGCTGCTGACCACCGGAAAGACGCGTCGCCTCGCGGCCCGCGTAACTCTCCAGCGCCACCGCCTTCAGCACCCGCTCGACCTTCTCCTCGATCTGCTTCTTGGAGAAGCCGGCTTTGCTGACCCGCAGCGGAAACGCGGCATTCTCGAAAACGCTCATATGCGGCCAGATGGCGTAGCTCTGGAAGACCATGCCGAAATTGCGGCGGTTCGGCGCCACGAAGACGCCCTTGCCGGCGGAATAGACGGTGACGTCCTCGACGGAGATATTGCCCTTGACCGGCCGCTCGAGGCCGGCGATCGAGCGAAGCGTCGTCGTCTTCCCGCAGCCGCTCGGGCCAAGCAAGGTGAAGAGCTTGCCTTGCGGCACATCGAAGGAGATATCCTTGGCGGCGCGGACGGCCTTGCCCTTGCCGTCGGCATATTCGGTCGTTAGTCCCTGAACATTGAGCATTCAACATCTCCTCACGTCCGCCGCGCTCCCCGCACGGCCGGTCTTCATCAGCGGGACATCGCGGACGTTCGCGATGTCCCCGTTCGATCGGTCACCTACTTGACGGCCTTCTCGAAGGTGTCGCGCCACTCGGCAAGCTTGTCGAGCATGGCGGCGCCGTCGACGACCTTGACGTCGAGGCTCGTCGGCAACGGGGCAATCTTGATGTTGGTCGGCGTGAAGCCGCGTTCGGCAAGAATCTTCTGGCCGTCCGTCAGCGTGAAGTCCTGGAACAGGATCGCCGCATTCGGATGCTTGGCGGTCTTGGCGATGCCAAGGCCGTTGACGCGCGCAACCGATGGGCCGAGTTGCAGGGACTTGATCGGTGCACCGTCCTTGTTCATCTGATCGACCTTGTAGAGATAGGTCGTCAGCGCCAGAGGCACTTCGCCGGAGGCCGCCAGATTGGTCAGGAGCGTATGCCCCTTGCGCAGCGAGATGCCGTTGGTATCCGCGAGCCTGGTGAAGAAGTCGATGCCTTCCTTCTCGCTCGGGAAGCTGGCATTGACGGTAGCAAGCCAGTCGTAGGCCTCCGCTTCGAGGCCGACCTTGCCCTTCCACTTCGGATCGAGCAGGTCACTCCAGGCGTTCGGTACGTCCGCCTCCGAGACGAGGTCGGTGTTGTAGGCCGCCGTGATGATATTCAAGCGGCTACCGACCCATTCCTTATGTGCGGGAACCGCGCCTTCGAAAATATCCGGAATAATGGGCGACGAGACGGGCTGCAGAATGTTTTCCCGGTGCAGCGCTTCGAGTTCCGGCCCGTTCGTCTCGATCAGGTCGGCATCATGGCGGCCCGCCTTGATCTCGGTAACCGCACGGCGGAGCACATCTTCAGAACTGCCGCGCCAGACGGTGACCGGGATATCGTATTTTGCAGTGAACGCCTCGGTCATCGCGGTAACGTCCTCGACGGGCGTAGCCGTGTACAATGTCAACGCCCCTTCCGCCTTCGCCGCAGCCACCAACTTTTCCAAGCGGTCCGGACCGTTGTAGCTGGAGGCCTCGTCGATCGTCTGCGCCATCGCCGATGTCGCCAGGAAGGCTCCGACGAGAGCCGCCGTGCGCGTCAAATGTTTCAGCAAATTCAGGGTGTCTGGCATGTGGTTCCTCCTCCAAAGAATTTCTGGGCCTTGTCACTGAAAGGTGGTCTCGAACGTCTCGCGCCATTCCGTAAGCGCGTCGAGCATCCCGGTCGGCTCGATGACCTTGACCTCCATGCCCGCCGGGAATGGCACTTCTTTCGTGTTGGTCGGCGTAAAATGGCGCGACGCCAGGATCTTCTGTCCCTCCGTCAACGTGAACTGCTGATAGAGGATCGCGGCATTCGGGTGCGCGGTGGTCCGTGCGACGCCGAGCCCGTTGATGCGGGCGATGGCTGGCCCCAACGACAAGGCCTTGATCGGCGCGCCGTCCTGTTCCATCTGGTGAACACGATAGAGATAGACCTGAAGCGTGATCGGCAGTTCGCCCGAGGCGGTCATGTTGGCAAGCTGCGGGTGGCCCTTGTGCAAGGGCGGGCGATTGGTCTCGGCAAGCTTCCTGAAGAAGGCAAGCCCCTCCTCCCGCGAGGGGAAACTCTGGATCACCGTGGCCAACCAGTCGTATGCCTCCGATTCGATGCCGATCCTCCCGGCCCACCTGGGATCAAGGAGATCATCCCAGCTCTTCGGTACATCCGCCTCCGAAACGAGCTCGGTGTTGTAGGAGGCCGTGATGACATTGAGACGGCTGCCGACCCATTCCCGGTGATCCGGCACCGCATCCGGAAAAATCTCGGAGAAAACAGGTGAATCGACGGCCTGCAGGATGTTTTCACGGTGGAGGGCTTCGAGTTCCGGACCGTTCGTTTCGATCACGTCGACGTCGTGGCGGCCGCCCTTGATCTCGGTAACGGCGCGCCGCAGCACGTCCTCCGAACTGCCGCGCCACAAGGTTATCGGAATACCATACTTCGCGGTGAAGGCGGCGATCACCTGATTGACGTCGTCTACCGGCGTTGCCGTGTAGAGTGTCAGCGTTCCCTCCTTCTTCGCGCCGGCGACCAGTCTTTCCATCCGGTCCGGTCCGTCATAGGCGGCAACTTCGGCGACCGACTGCGCCAACGCGGGACCTGCGGCAAGGACAACGACGAGACCGAGCGCGAGCACCCTGCGAGTAATGCCTTCATGGAACTTCGGATTGATCATCTCTTCCTCCCTTATCTCAAAGCCGGACCTCCCAATCCGGCTTACGCTTCCTTGACTCCGAACCTCTTGCCGACGAGCTGGGCGAGCATGACGACGATGAAGAGCGCAATGATCATCATCACCCCGAAGGCGGAGAGTTCGACATACTGGCCGTTCTGCCAGAGCTCCCAGATGACAATCGACACCACTTCCGAACCGGGGCTGTAAAGCAGCACGGAACTGGACAGTTCACGGATCGAGACGACGACGATGTAGATCCAGCCGGCGAGCAGGCCGGGCTTCAACAGCGGCAGCACGATGCGCACGAAGCTCTGGCTCCAGGAGGCGCCGCTCATCGCTGCCGACTCTTCGAGGTCCTTGTGGATCTGCAGCATCGACGTGGTGTTGTAGCGGATGCCGTAGGGCATGAAGCGCGTCACATAGGCGATGAAGATGATCCAGGTCGTGCCGTAGATGCCGATGTCGAGATAGAGGTAGCAGATCATCACCGACAGGCCGAGCACGAGCCCCGGAAAGACCATCGGCAACGAGGCGACATTGTCGAGCAGCCACCGCGCGGGCAGCTTGGTGCGGATGACGATCCAGCAGATGACCGCGGTCAACAGCATGATCGTCGTTGCGGCGCCAAGCGACAGCATCGCGCTGTTCCATACCGCCTGGCCGACCATCGGGTAGTTGATGACCTTGACATAGGCATCGAAGGAAAGGCGGCTCAGAGCGGACCAGGAGGGCACGCTGTAATACTTGTTCAGCGACGACCAGAAGAGCACGAGGAACGGCAATACGATGACCAGGATCATGTAGAGGACGATCAGGATCGCGGCGGGAATGCGCCACACGCCGAGGTCGAACGGCCGCGGCCGAAATCCCTTGCCGGTGACGGTCGAGTATTTGCTCCCCTGGCTCGACAGCTTCGACTGGAAATAGATGCCGAAGGAAGCGATCAGCAGCAGCACGACGGCATAGGCGGAAGCCAGCCCGACATTGCTCGGATATTCCCGGATCGCCTCGTAGATCGACGAGGTGAAGACCTCGATGCCGACCGGCATGCCGAGCAGCGCCGGAACCTCGAAGGATTCGATCGAGCGGATGAACAGGATGAAGAACGAGGCGATCAACGCCGGCCAGACGAGTTTCAGCGTGATGCGGAACATGATCTGGCCGATGGACGCGCCGGACATCAGGGCGGATTCTTCCAGCGACGGGTCCATGGAGCGGAATGCCGCCGACATCAGCAGGAAGGCGATCGGCGAATAGTGCAGCCCTTCGACCCAGATCATGCCGCCCATCGAATAGATGTCGAAGACCGGGCCGGAGAGACCGAACATGTTTTTGAGCATCAGGTTGAAAAGCCCGATCTGCGGGCTCGCCACCATGATCCAGGATACGGTGAAAAGGATCGACGGGATGACCAGAGGCACGATGGAGGCCGCATAGAACATCATCTTGAAGGGCGTGTTCGTCCGCTCGTTGAGCCAGGCGAAAAGGGTGCCGATGAACAGCGCCAGACAGGACGTGCCCGTTGCGAAGACCACAGAATTGCGAAACAGCGGCAGAATGCTGCTGTCGGTGAGTGCCCGCACATAGTTACCCAGCGTGAAGATGGCCGGAATGTCGCCTGCGGCAGGCGTCATGAAACTCTGCCACAGAAGGAAGACCAGCGGCACCAGCGCCAGCCAGCCGACGATCAGCACCGCGGCGCCGATGATCAACCATTCCGGCCTGATGCGGCCGAAGAAGCTCGGCTTTTCGACCGATTTTGCGAAGCTGCTTTCGTGTAACGACATCCCGACCTCCCGAACGAAATGCTGCCGGCAAGCCGGGGATCAAACCCCGGCCGGCGACATCGCGAGGTTTTCCTTATGGTAGCCCGCGATCTTCTGGTAGCTGGTGGATAGCTTCTCGAGATCCTCGTGGCTAATCACCTTGTTGATGTCGTCGAACGGCTTGTCGCCCGTCCGCTCGTAGACTTCGCGCAAGATTGCATCCGGCGGGTTCTTGCGGTTGGTGAGCACGACCTGCGCGGTGGCCGGGCGGCGGATCGCCTCATAGGCATGCATCGCCTTGACGGGATCGCCTTCCTTGACGATCGCGTCGGTCAGCGCCCGGCAATCGAGGATCGCCTGAGCCGAACCGTTGGCGCCACGCGGATACATGGGATGGGCGGCGTCGCCGAGCAACGTCACGCGACCGAAGGTCCACTGGTTGAGCGGATCCTGGTCCACCATCGGATATTCGAGGATGGCGTCGGCCGCCTTGAACAGCGCCGGGCAATCCAGCCAATCGAACTTCCAGTCCTTGACGACATCGAAGAAGTCCTCGAGGCGGCCCGGCTTGTTCCAGTCGCGCTGCGACTTGTAGCTCTCCGTCGCGATGTCCACGACCCAGTTGATGAGCTGCGTGCCCTCGCCGTCGATATTGTCGCGGATCGGATAGATCAGCACCTTGGCAGTATTCAGCCAGCCGATGCGCACCATGCTCGCACCGGTAAGGAACGGTTTCCACTTGGTGACGCCGCGCCACATGTTGATGCCCGAGTAACGCGGCGGCCCCTCGTTCGGATAAAGCTGCTTGCGGATCTTCGAATGGATACCCTCCGCGCTGACAACCATTTCGGCCTTCACCGAAGGACGTGCCGAGCCATCGCGCGGATCGACGAAATGCAAGGTGACGAGGTCGTCGTCCTGTTCGAAACCGGTGCACTGCCAGCCGGTCATCAGGCGGTCGGCGCCACAACGCGCCTTGAAGGCCTCCACCAGAACCATGTGCAGGTCGCCGCGGTGGATCGAGAACTGTGGCCAGTCATAGCCGGCATAACGACCGGTCGGCTCGCTGAAGATATGCTGGCCGTAACGATTGTAGAAACCGGATTCCCTGGTGGTGATCGCCACCTTGGCCAAAGCTTCTTCGAGGCCGAGCTTGCACATTTCACGCGCGGCATGCGGGAGAAGATTGATCCCGACCCCAAGCGCCTTGAGTTCCGGGGCGGCTTCGTAAACCCGCGAGGCAATCCCCTGCTCCTTGAGCATCAGCGCGAGCGTCAAGCCGCCGATGCCTCCTCCAACGATCGTCACTTCCATTCGTCTGCTCCCATCTGAGAATTGCCCGTTCCCCGCAAAGTTGCGGGATACGTGTGGTCAGTCGGGACTCTGGGCAAAGCTCCGCCGGCGGCCCGGACACCCGAAACCGTCGCCAATCTCAAACTTTTCCGATCCTCCCGCTCATCGCGACTGCCGCGACCCGAGCCGCCCGATCTGCGATGTTGATGAAAGGGGTAGAGCCATTCTTGCCAATTGACAAATAGATAGATTGTTTGAAGTCATCTCAAAAACAGATGACTGAAAAACGGATGACCACACGAACGGTTCGTTGGACGGTTCGACCCGCCTACAATTCAAGATCAGAGAATCTTCAATGGAATCATTTACTTGAAGTGACAGTCCAGACGGACGCCGGCGCGGCCGTTCTCATGTCGGCTGACTGAGGTGTTCGCGGCGAAGGCTGCCGCGCAGGCGGATGCGGCAACCCGGGATATCGGACGGTGGGATCAATAGTCGGCGTATGGAAGATAGGAACGCCGCTCCACATCGGGGAAACGCTCGCCGGTGCGCACGAACCGCGTGTGTTCCTCGATCGGGTTGGGATAATGTTCCCAGCTGCGCTGCTTGCCTTTTTGCATCGCCCTGTTGACGAACTGGCGCACGCGCTGGCTCTGCATGACCTCCGCACGGAGCCTCGGCAGATCCCAGATCGCCTCGACCGCCTCCAGCAGCCGTTCGAGTTCCGGCTGGAAGGCAGGATCGTCCGCCAGGTTGCGCGTTTCGCCGGGATCGGCGGCAAGATCGTACAACTGCGTGGGATAGGCCTCCGACACCACGATCTTTCTGGCGCCGCGGCGCAGCATGACGCGGGGAGCCTTCGTTCCTCCGTCGATGTGTTCGGCCATGGTCACGCGCTGCGGATCGTCCTTGGCGAGCAGGGGAAGAAGGCTCCTGCCCTCGTGCGGCGTGACGAAAGCCCCCGCCTCACCACCCCCGAGATCGACGAGGGTCGGCAGCAGGTCGAGAAGCGAGACGGGCGCGACGATCCTCGAAAGCCCCTTCCCATCCGGACGATAGACGACCAGCGGGACGCGGATGGCGGGATCGAAGAGGTTCTTCTTGAACCACAGGCCCCGTTCCCCGATCATGTCGCCATGGTCGGATGTGAAGATTATCACCGTCTCATCGGCGATGCCCGCATCCTCCAGCGTCTTGCGCAACTCGCCGAGCTTGCGGTCGACATAGCTGATCATGCCGTAATATCCGCGGCGCGCGCGCCGGTAGATCTCATCCGTCACCTCGAACTTGTCGAGGCTGTAGTGGAAATAGAGGGACCGGCTATGCGGGTCCAACGCGTCGAGCGGAATCTTCGCGGTGCGCGGCGGGTCGATGCCCTCGTCCGTATAGAGGTCCCAGTATTCCCGCGTGATGACGTATGGATCATGCGGCTGCGTGAAGGAGACCGTCATGAACATCGGCCGGCCATCGCCGTAGCGCCGCCAGTCGAAAATGTGCTGCGCCGCCCGCCGTGCGACCTCGTCGTCATAGTCGATCTGCTGGGAGCGGGCGAGCGGGCCTGCGTCGGCGATCGTCTCGACGCTGGAGACCCCGAACGGCACCTTGCCCTTGGCGACGATCTCCTCGTCCTCCAGCTCGTCATAGGTTTTCGGCGGCACCCAGCTGAAGTCGGCCGGATAGATCTCGGTCGTCAGCCTGTCCTCATAGCCATGATGCTGATCGGGGCCGACGAAATGCATCTTGCCGGAGATGCAGGTGTAGTAGCCGGCATCGCGCAGATAATGCGCGATGGTCGGAACGGCCGCCGGAAACTCCGCTGCATTGTCGAAGGCACCGATCCGCGACGGAAGGCGTCCGCTCATCAGAGCGAAGCGCGACGGCGCGCAAAGCGGGTAGTTGCAATAGGCATTTTCGAAGACCGAGCCCTGTTCCGCCAGGCGGTCGATGTTCGGTGTCCTGCAGACCCTGTTGCCGTAAATTGAGAGCGCGATGGCCGTCAGCTGATCGCACATGACAAGCAGGATGTTCGGTTGCTTGCGACGCATGCTTTTTCCCCTCAATGACCGAGAATCTGGCTCAGGAACAGTTTGGACCGTTCGTGCCGGGGATTGTCGAAGAAATCGGACGGAGCCGCCTCCTCGACGATCCGCCCCTTGTCCATGAACACGACCCGATCGGCGACCTTGCGGGCAAAGCCCATTTCGTGGGTCACGCAGAGCATCGTCATGCCGTCCTGCGCCAGTTCGATCATGACGTCGAGCACCTCCGAAATCATTTCCGGGTCGAGCGCCGAAGTCGGCTCGTCGAAGAGCATGATCTCCGGCCGCATGCACAAGGCCCGCGCAATGGCAACGCGCTGCTGCTGGCCGCCCGAGAGTTCGCCCGGATAGCTTCCGGCCTTCTGCGGGATCTTCACGCGCTCGAGATAAAGCATCGCCTGCTCCTCGGCGGTTCTCCGATCCTGCTTGCGCACCAGCATCGGTGCGAGGACGCAATTCTCCAGTACCGTCAGGTGCGGGAAAAGGTTGAAGTGCTGAAACACCATGCCGACGTCCCGGCGGATCTCGTCGATGTTGGCGAGGTCCTCGTTGAGTTCCGTGCCGAGCATCCTGATGATGCCGGCCTGATGATCCTCGAGCTTGTTGAGGCACCGGATCAAGGTGGATTTCCCGGAACCGGAAGGACCGCAGATCACGATCTTCTCGCCCGCCGCCACGCTCAGGCTGACGTCGAACAGAACCTGATGGGCTCCATAGAACTTCGCGAGGCTTTTGACGTCGACGGCAATCTCGCCGCTTTGTGTGCTCATCTCCGTGCCTTTCATCGGATCAATGACGCGCCACGTTCAACCGTCTCTCCAGATAGGCGCCGTATCGGGAAAGCGTGAAGGTGAACGCGAAGTAGATTGCGGCCACGAAGACGTAGACCTCGACATAGGTGGCGGACCACTCGGCCGTCGAAAACGCGGCATTGCCGGAGGCCATGACCTCGAAGAAGCCGATGATGACGATCAGAGAGGTCTCCATGAACGTTATGACGACCTGGTTGATGGTCGGCGGCAGCGCATGGCGGAAGGCTTGCGGCAGGACGATGCGGGACATGGTCTGCCAGTAGTTGAGGCCGAGCGCATGGGCGGCCTCTTCCTGCCCCGCGGGAAGCGCCTGCATCCCGCCACGGATGATCTCCGCCTGGTAGACCGCGAAGAACAGCGAGAAACCGGCGATGACGCGGTAAAGCTTGTCGCCGACCAGGAAGTGCGGCAGCGCGTAGGGAATGATGATCGCCGCCGTGAACAGGATCGCCACGAGAGGAAGAGAGCGGATGCCGTCGATCAGGACCGCGACCGTCCGGGCGATGACGGGCAGGCGCGAACGCCTCAGCAGCGCAAGGCAGACCGCGATCGGCATTCCCGTGACGACCACCGTGGAGAACACGAAGAGCGTCAGGGACAAGCCGCCCCACTGGGTCTCGAGCACGGTGGGAAGGCCGAGGAAGCCGCCGCGCATCAATCCGTAAAACACCCCGTAACCGGCGATCCAGACCAGCGGCAACCGCTTCGCGGACCAGGAGAAGGGAAAGCAGGACACCACAACGGTCGCCAGGATGGCCGCGCAGGCGAGCGCCGAGCGCCATTGCTCGTCATAGGGATAAAGCCCGAAGAAGATCAGCCGCCAGCGCGCGGCGATGACCGCCCAGCAGGCGCCTGTCGCTTGCTGGCACACGTCCGGCCCGCCGGAGGACCAAACGGCATCGAGGACGGCCCATCGGAACACGGTCCAGACGGCCAGCGCGATCAGCGCGAGGCAGACGCTCGTCACGGCGGCCGCGCCGGGCGTCGCAAAATATCCCTTCCTCACGGCGGCGAGAAACGTGTCATGGCGCGGTGGCGGGATTTCGCCGGAAACGATCGCAACGTTCGACATGTCGGCGCCTTCCTTCCTAGCGGACATTCTGGCCCCGCAAGGCGATTGCACGATTGACGGCGTTCAAGACCGCGGCGAGGGAGAAATTGATCGCCCAGAAACCGGCGATGAGGATGAAAATCAGCGAGAGCGTCTGGCCGGAATGGTTGATCGAATTGGCGACGACCATGAAGAAGTCGCTGAATCCGATCGCGATGCCGATCGAGGTCGCCTTGACCAGCCAGACATACTGGTTGGTCAGGGTCGGAAGCATGATGCGGATGGCGAGCGGCAGCCTGATCTTCCAGAAGATCTGCGAGCCGGTGAGGCCGAGCGCGAGGCCCGCTTCGACCTTGCCGCGGGACACCGCAAGCAGGCCGGCGCGGACGATCTCCGCAATGTAGGACGCGCCGAACAGGGATATCGCGATGACGGCGGCGCAGAATTCCGGCGCAAGCTCAAGTCCGCCGGCGATCCTCAGGCCACGCTGGACCGGCAGGTCGAACAGCGGCGTCTCAGCGATCCGGCCCGACGACAGGACGCCGGCGACGGCCGCGACGAGAATGACGAACCCGGCCAGTTTCACAAGGCCGTCGTTGCGCCGGAGGACGGCAAATCGCCGTGCGGCATATCCGACGATCAAAAGCGCCAGGGCCGTCAGGACGGCAAGGCCGATCGCTCCACGTTCGATATTGAGGCCGGGCAGGTAGAAACCGCGGTTCGAAAAGTAGGCCAATTCACCGAGGTTGTAGGCATTGCGCGCATTCGGCAGATGCGTGAAGACCGAATACCAGAAGAAGGCCTGCAAGATGAGCGGGATGTTCCGAAAGAACTGGACATAGACGAGCGCGATCTTGCTCAGCAGCCTGTGCGCGGAAAGCCGGGCGGTCCCGATGGCGCCCCCCAGGATCGTCGCCAGGAAAAGCGTCAGCGCCGCGAGCAGGAGCGTGTTCAGAAAGCCCACCGCAAGGGCACGCGCATAGCTCGAATTGATATCGTACGGTATCAGGCTGAAGGATATGGTCCAGCCGGTGGCGTAGTTCAGGAAATCCCATCCGACGGCAATGCCCTGGGCATCGAGGTTACGGCGGGTGATGATCACCGCGGACGCGAGAATTGCGACGATCACCCCGATGAACAGCACCTGAAGACCTATGTCCCGGTGCTTGCGATTCCTCAGCACGGCGAACATCCGGCGCCTCCCCAACTCTTGTTGCTAAAGCGAGGAGCGCCCGCGCGCGACGCGCGCCGGCGCCACTCGATGCTCAATCGAGGATCGGCGGGACGAACACGCCGCCCTTTTGCCAGGGTGCGTTCATGCCGCGCTCCAGCTTGTAGGGCGAGTCCTTGCCGACATTGCGATCGTAGATCTCCTCGGCGTTGCCGATGACCTTGATGACATTGTAGGCCCAGTCGTCGGAAAGGCCGAGGCGATTGCCGATTCCGGGCGTGACACCCAGCAGCTTCGCCACCGTGGCGCTCTTGGGATTTGCCTTCTGCTCGTCGATGTTCTTGCTTGTGATGCCGTTCTCCTCGGCGATCCGGCCCACGGCGATCACCCAGTTGACAAGATCGACCCAGGCATCGTCCCCTTGCCGCATCGCGGCCGCCTCGGGCTCCATCGCAAGGACATCCGGCAGAATGGCATGTTCGTCGGGGTTGGGAGCGGAGGCGCGCCGCGCCGCGAGCACCGGACCCCATTCGGCGAAGGAATCGCAGCGGTTGGCGAAATAGGCGGCCGAAGCCTCGGTGTTCTTCTCGAAGGAGACGAGCTTGATGTCGTAGTCGTTCGCCTTGATGTAGTCGGCGATCAGCCGTTCCGTGCTGGTGCCCCCGGCCGTGCAGATCGTCCCGCCGTCGAGGTCCTTCACGGAACCGGCATTGAGCTCCTTGTGGACCATGAACTGGGTGGCCCCGAGGAAGTAAGGGGTGCTGAACTGCACGCCGAGTTCGGTGTCCCGGCTCATCGTCCAGCCGGTCGCCTTAATGACGAGGTCGAGATCGCCGGACTGAAGCGAGGGGAAGCGCTGCGCCCAGCTGATCGGGATAAGCTTCACCTTCTCGTCGCTGCCGAAAATGGCGATACCCACGGCGCGGCAATAGTCGATGTCGATGCCGTGCCATTTTCCCTTGTCGTCGATCTCGAAGAAGCCTTGGAAGTTGCCGTCGCCCGACGTGCAGTTGAGCTCACCGCGCGCCTGCACGGTCTTCAGGGTATCGCCGGCGGCCGCATATGCGGCCATCGGAACAATCGCCGCCGTTCCGGCCAGCAGCGCCGCGGTGGTAAGAGCCTTGACGTTCATTGAAATCTCCCGAGTTTGCCTGCGCCCTCGCGCCGTTCCCTGTCGCCATCGTCCGGTCTTGTGCCGGCTCCGTGTCGACTAGACGAATTAGTCGGCTTCGTGTCGACAAAGTCAAGCGAAAAGTTTACGTTGCCGTCACGCTGTTTTTCTGGCCCAATGCCGGAAGCGGAAGGAAGGTGCCTAAGTGTCTGAAGAAACTGAATCGAAACGCGTGCGCGGCACCGGCTGGAAGCACGTCTACGACACGTTGCGCAACGAGATCCTGGCCCTGACCCTGCAGCCCGGCCAGCTGCTCGACGAGATGACGCTGGCCGAACGCTTCGACATGTCGCGTTCCCCGGTGCGTGAGGCATTGATCCGTCTGGCAGGCGAGGAGCTGGTGGTGACGCTCTCCAATCGCAGCACCATCGTCGCGCCGATCGAGGTGGCGAGCTTTCCCAAATATGTCGAGGCGCTCGATGTCGCTCAGCGCATGAACACGCGTCTTGCGGCGGCCCTGCGCACCGAGGCGGACCTGAAGATCATCGCCAGGCGCCAGAGGGAATTCGAGGCGGCGGTGAAGACCGGCCAGCATTTGAGGATGTCGGAGGCCAACAAGCAGTTCCACATGGCGATTGCCAATGCCGGCAAGAACGCCTACCTCGCCTCCTTCTACGAGCGCCTGCTAAACCAGGGCCAGCGCATGCTGCATCTGCATTTCGAGTATCTGGAGCGTACGAACGACGGTTATCTCCTCACCGACGAACACGACCTGATGCTGGAGGCGATCCGCGCCAAGAACGTCGATCTCGCCGACGAGCTGGCCCATGCCCACACGCGACAATTCCAGGACAATTTCATCGCGTTCCTGCGCGAGAACTACACGACCGACGTCTCTTTTGGCTCGCTCGCCGCCGCACAATAGCCTGCCAGTCCGCCGAAATAACCGGGTTGAGCTGCTGGTGCTTGCAAGCCGCGCAAGCATCCAACAAACCGTCCGAACGGTCGCAGGGCCGTTCGGGCCACCGCGCTCATTGTCGCCACCGCCATTGCTTCGAGAATGTCGTGGCCCGCTCAAATTTGTCGAAACAGCACACGTGCTTCGACAAGCAGGCGCCGAGTGCGAAAGCAGGGTAAAAATGTTGGAGCGGGTAGCGAGACTCAAAACCAGGCTCTAACGTTTTGACCTAATAGCATTCTTCCAGTTCACGATTTACTGATGTACCACTTGATGTACCGGAAATCGTTGATTGGTGAGATTCTATCTCAGTCATAAGACCATAATTTTCCACCAAATTCCACTATGCCCCAAGGTTTTGAAAGGATTCGAACACGAGACCCATCTGTTATCTCCGCACAAAATGTGCCTCATGAACAACTTCAGCGCTCACAGCATTCACATATTCGCCGCCTCATACTTCAACCAGGAGAGTGTGGCTCCTCCCACTCAATGGGAAACGGATTGGACCGCCGGTGTAAGGTAAAGAAGAGCCGTCCAAAATCGCGGAGGGCGCACGGTCCGTTCGATCCGCAACCCTCTCGATGCGGATGTCGTAGCAGGTATCACCCATTGTGATCGTCACCTCGAACTGCGGCCATGATTTCGGCATGCAAGGCTCCACGACAAGAACCGTGCCCTCCCTATGCAGGCCGAGGATGCCCTCGATGCCGGCGCGGTACATCCAGGCGGCGGAGCCGGTGTACCATGTCCAACCGCCGCGCCCGACATGGGGCGCGACCGAATAGACATCGGCGGCGATGACATAGGGCTCCACCTTATAGCGTGCCGCCGCTTCGGGCGTGTTTGCGTGATTGACCGGGTTCAGCAGCGTGAAGAGATCGTGCGCCTTGTCGCCATCGCCCAGCTTGGCGAAGGCGAGGATAGCCCACATAGCCGCGTGGCTGTACTGGCCACCATTTTCGCGCAAGCCCGGCGGATAACCCTTGATGTAGCCGGGATCGCGCACCGTTGCGTCGAAAGGCGGCGTGAACAGAAGGGCGAGGCCGTCGTCCTTGCGGATCAGATGGCTTTCCAGCGACGCCATGGCGGTGGCGGCGCGAGCGGGATCGGCCGCACCGGACAGGACCGCCCAGGACTGGGCGATGCTGTCGATCCGGCATTCGTCACTGTCCTTCGCGCCCAGCCATGCACCATCATCGAATGTGGCGCGTCGATACCAGTCGCCATCCCAGGCTTCCCGTTCGATGGAGACCTTGAGGCTTGCGGCATGCGCCTTCCAGTGCGCCGCACGTTCGGGATCGCGGCCCTCGGCAAAAGGCGCGAAGAGGTCGATCGTGCGGATCAGCAGCCAGCCGAGCCAAACGCTCTCGCCCTCACCGCCCTCCCCGACCCGGTTCATCCCGTCGTTCCAGTCGCCGGTACCCATCTGGGGCAGGCCGTGTCGACCGGTGAGCGCGACGGCCTGGTCGAGGCCGCGGGCGCAATGCTCGAAGAGAGAGGCGGCCTCGCCGGAGGGCGCGGGCTGGAAGAAAGCGTCATGCTCCCCTTCGGCAAGGGCGGGCCCTTCGAGGAACGGAATGACTTCATCGAGAATCGCCGCGTCGCCGGCCGTTCCAACATAAGTCGCAGCGGCGAAGGCGAGCCAGATCCGGTCGTCGGAAATCCGGGTGCGAACGCCCGCACCCGAATGGGGCAGCCACCAATGCTGCATGTCCCCTTCGGGAAACTGCCGTCCGGCAGCGCGCAGGATATGCGCCCGCGCCTCCTGCGGCCGGGCGAAGGCCAGCGCCATGCCATCCTGCAACTGGTCGCGGAAGCCATAGGCCCCGCTTGCCTGGTAGAAGGCCGAGCGCGCCCATATCCGGCAGGCGAGCGTCTGGTAGAGCAGCCAGCCGTTCAGCATGATGTCCATCGCCCGGTCCGGCGTTTTGACCCGCACGGTCTTCAGCAGCGTCTGCCAATGCGCGGAAACCTCGGAAAGAACCGCATCGAGGTCGGCGGTGCGGTAGCGGGCGATCAGCGCGCCGGCCTCCTCAACCGAAGCGGCCTGGCCGAGGAAGGAGACGATCTCGATACTCTCACCCGCGTCCAGTTCGATCGTGCATTGCAGCGCGGCGCACGGATCGACCCCCGCGCCGACCTTCGCGCCGAGCGGCATTCTCGTCCCGAGAGCCGCAGGCCGCGCGGAACTGCCGCCCCGTCCGAGGAATTCCGTGCGGTCGGCGGTCCATGCGGTCTGCCGGCCGCCGAGATCGGCAAAGGCAACGCGACCGGGAAAGCCCATAGCCCATCGATTGCATACGAAGATCGCCCCCGTTGCCGCGTCGACGGATGTGGCGATGAACGGTGCGCTTGCACCTCGCAGGGTGCCAAGCACCCATTCGGCATAGCTGGTGACCGAAAGCCGGCGCGGGCGCGACGAACGGTTGGTCAGCGTCAGCCGCGAAATGCGGATCGGATCGGCGAGCGGCACATAGGACAGCAGCTCGCTTTCGATCCCGTGCGCCCGATGGCTGAAGCGGCTGTAGCCGAAGCCGTGGCACGCCACGTAGCGCCCGCCATCCCGGATCGGCTGGGCCGTCGGGCTCCAGAGGTCGAGCGTCTCCTCGTCGCGGATGTAGAGCGCCTCGCCGGAAGGATCTCCGACCGGGTCGTTGGACCATTGCGTGATCTGGTTCTCGCGGCTGTTCTCGGCCCAGGTATAGGCGCTGCCGTCGGCTGACACCTGGAAGCCGAAGGCCGGATTGGCGATGACGTTGATCCAGGGCATCGGCGTCGTCGCGCCGTTTTCCAGCACGGTCACATATTCCGTACCATTCCTGCCGAAGCCGCCGAGGCCGTTGAAGAACTCCAGCGTTTCCGGCTGCGCGACCGTCTCGGCCGTGGCCGTTGGCGGAAACCGCGGCGGCAGCGCAGCCGAGTGCTCGATGCCGGCGGAAAGACGCGCGAGCTGGTCGGCGATGAGGCCGCGGTGGGCCGACAGCACGACGCGCGCGGTCGCGTTCAGAAGGTTTTTCGTGTCCTGGTTCAGGAAATCGGCGCGCAGCACATGAACCGCGCCCTGCGCCGGCATGTCGCCGAAACGCGGGCGGGACTGGCTGGAGCGCACGGCGGCTTCGACGGCGTTCTGCAGGTCCTGCACATAGGAGGCAGCGCGCTCGTTGACGATCACCAGATCGACGGCGAGCCGCTTGATGCGCCAGTATTCATGCGCGCGCAGCATCTGGCGCAACTGGGGAAGGTCTTCGACATCCTCGATGCGCAAGAGCACGATCGGCAGGTCGCCCGAGATGCCATACGGCCAAAGGCCGGACTGCGGGCCGGCGCCGGCGAGAATGGCGTCCGAGGCCGGGCGGAAGCGCGCGTCGGCATAGAGGATGGGGGCTGCAAGACGCTGGAAGTCCGCTGCCTCCTCCAGGTCCATATCGAGATGGTGAAGCTGCACCTGCGCCTGCGTCCAGGCCAGCGTCTTCGCCCGGTCGAAAGCATTCTTGTCATGATGCTTGTCGATGCGTTCGAGGAGCTCTTCCCGCGACCCTGCGACGATCGTCCAGAAGGCGACCCGCGCCACCTTGCCGGGAAGGACCCGCACGCTGCGGCGCAACGCGAAGATCGGATCGAGGACGGTGCCCGCCGTGTTGGAAAGCGCCTGCCCGTCATGGATGGCGGCGGCGGTGGCGATGGAGCGGCCGCGCCCGAGGAAACGGGCGCGATCGGATTCGTATTGCGGATCGGCAATCGCATCGCCCTCGACCACGGCGAAGTGAGCGGCCCAGATCTCGGCCTCCGAGGGCGCGCGCCGCCGCCGCGTGGCGATGAGCGCGCCGTATTCGGCCAGGTGCTCGGTCTCGACGAACATCTTGGCGAAGGCCGGATGCGCATTGTCGGTCGCCGCGGAGGCGAGCACCAGTTCTGCATAGGAGGTCAGCTCGATCTCGCGTGCCCGGGGCCCGATGTTCGTCAGGTAGATGCGGCGCACCTCGCCGTCGTCCTCGCCGGAGACGATGACGTCCATTTCCGTCGTCAGCGTCTCGTCATGGCGGATATATTGCGCATGGTCCTCGCCGAAGACCACCGAGGCGTCGGCCTTGTCGCCCATCGCCGCGACGGTGGGGGAGAAGACCGTGCCGGCCTGCATGTCCTTGAGGAAGATAAAGGCGCCGCAATCGTCCCGCGTCGCATCCTCGCGCCAGCGCGTGACGGCGATATCGCGCCAGCGGCTGTAGCCGCCGCCCGAGGCCGTCAGCATGACAGCGTAACGTCCGTTGGAAAGCAGGTGCGTGACCGGCGCGCCGGCGGCGGGCAGCGACAGCCGGCGGACCGACGGTGCCGGGTTCAGCGAAATGCCTGCCGATGCCTTGACCTCCTCGGCGCGCGGTCGGGCGATCGCCACATCGCGCGGCATGCGCTCCGACAGCAGCAGTTCGCTGGCCATGATCATGGGTTCGCGGTGGAACCGCGCCCGCATGCGCCCGTCCTGCAGAAGAACGGCGATGGCGACGATGGTCATGCCCTGGTGGTGGGCCATGTAGCTGCGGACGATCTCGACGCGCGCATTTTCGGGCAGGCGGGCGCGGGTGAAGTCCAGCGCCTCGTAGAAGCCGTGAACGCCGCGGGCGCCCATGGCTTCGAGACGCCGGTAGTTGTCGAGCGCGGCATGGGGATCGACCATGGCGGCAAGGCCGGTGGCATAAGGGGCAACGACCATGTTGCCCGACAGGCCGCGCTTGAGCCCCAGTCCCGGCACGCCGAAATTGGAATACTGATAGGTGAACTCCATGTCCCGCGCATTGAAGGCGGATTCCGATACGCCCCAGGGCACGTTCCGCGACCGCCCGTAGGCCTCCTGGCGCGCCACGATCAGCCGGTTCGTGTCGTCGAGCAGACTTCCCGCGGGCGCGCGCATCACCAGCGACGGCATGAGATATTCGAACATCGAGCCCGACCAGGAGATCAGCGCCGACCCGCTGCCGAGCGGTGTCGCCGCCCTGCCGAGGCGGAACCAGTGCCGCGTGCCGACATCGCCCTTGGCGATGGCGAAGAAGCTCGCAAGGCGCGCTTCGGACGCCAGCAGGTCGTAGCAGTTGGGGTCGAGGCCGTTGTCGGCGAGCGAATAGCCGATGGACAACAGCTTCCTTTCGGGGTCGAACAGGAAGGCGAAATCCATGTCGAGCGCCATGGTGCGGGCCGTGCCCGCAAGCGCCTGGAGCCGGCCTTTCACGGCGGCGGCATCGTCGCGGAGCGCCTGCCGGTCGCGCGCCGACTCGACGGCGGATCGTCTGAGCGCCGCGATCCAGAAGACGAGATCGGCGACCGCGCCGCCCTCGGCCGGCCCCACCAGTTTCAGCGCCTTGTCCAGAAGTCGCGTCAGTGCCGGCGTTGCGGCGTCGAAGGATTGCGGGCCGCGCACAAGGATTTCGACCTCATCGAGAATGGACGACAAGACGGCACGGTGATTACCGGGCGCGTCTGCAAGGGCCATGCGGGCAAGCGCCAGCGTATCGCCGAAACCCTCGCCGTTTTCCGCCGGCGGCATCATCTCGGCCCACTCCTCGCAGGCATTCGCCAGCGCGATCAGGTGGCCGGCGAGATTGCCGCTGTCGACGGAGGAGACGTAGGGCGGATCGAGGGTTCTCAGATCGCGCGTATCGTACCAGTTGAAGAAATGCCCGTTGAAGCGATCGAGCCGCTTGAGCGTCGTGAAGCTCGCTTCCAGCCGTTCGAGCGCCTCGAGGGTTCCCACCCAGCCGAAGTCGCGTGCGGCGACCGTCGAGAGAAAATAGAGGCCGATATTGGTCGGCGAGGTACGGTGAGCGACGGCCGGCAGCGGGGTTTCCTGGAAATTGTCCGGCGGCAGCATATTTTCCAGCGGGGTGACGAAGGTTTCGAAGAACCGCCATGTGCGCCGCGCGACGAGCCGGAGTTCCACCGCATCGGCATCCGAAAGCGCCTTGCCCGGCCTTGCCGTCGGCGACCGGCTGACCCAGAGCGCGATGGCGGGCGCGGCCAGCCAGAGTAGCGCCAGCAGAAATGCGAGAGCCCAAGCGGCCGGCGAGAACGCGACGGCGGCCGCCAGAAGGGCCAGTGCCGCAACGGTGCCGCCCGCCATGTCGCGGTAGAAACCGGCAAGCGTCAGCCGCGTCCGGTTTCCCGATGTCGCCGCGGTCGTCCATTCCAGCAGTTTCCGGCGCGTCACCAGCAGGCGGCTTGCGGTTCGCAGCATGGCATCGCAATTGCGCCATGCCTGGTCGGGCAGGAATGCGAGGCCGAGCCCGATCTGCATCGCGGCGAGCTTCAGGTCGCCGGCAAGCCTGACGGCATGGCTGCTCAACTGCAGGCCGCTGCGGCGTGGCAGGATGGCGAAGGCCAGCGGCAGGAACGCGGGAATGGCGAGGCAGGATGCGATCAGCAGCGCTCCCGTCATTCCCGCCTGCAACGGCATCGCGCAACAGGCTACGAGGGCTGCGAAGGCCGAGGGTGCGATCAAGGTGCGGCGCAGATTGTCCAGCATCTTCCAGCGGCCGAGCGCCGGAAGCGCCCGCCGTCCGAATATCCACGGCAGCAACTGCCAGTCGCCGCGCGTCCAGCGGTGCTGCCGCCGGGCCGCGACGTCGTAGCGCGCCGGGAAATCGTCGACCACCTCGATGTCGGAGGCGAGCCCCGCCCGCGCGAAGGTGCCCTCGAAGAGATCGTGGCTGAGAAGGGTATTGTCCGGGATGCGCCCGGCAAGTGCCGCCTCGAAGGCATCGACGTCATAGATGCCCTTGCCGGTATAGGAGCCTTCGCCGAACAGGTCCTGGTAGACGTCCGAGACGGCCGCCGCATAGGGATCCATGCCGCCGGGCGCGGAAAAGACCCGCTGGTAGAGCGAGCCTTCGCGCCCGATGGGAAGCGACGGGGTGACGCGCGGCTGGATGATCGCATAGCCGTCGACCACCCGCTGCTGCCCCGCGTCGAAACGCGGCCTGTTGAGGGGATGCGCCATCTTGCCGATCAGCCGCAGGACCGTGTCGCGCGGCAGTTTCGTGTCCGCGTCGAGCGTGATGACATAGCGCACGTCCGGGGGCACCGTCGGCGGCTTTCCCGCAAGCGCCATGAAGCTGGTGTCGGTGGCCCCGCGCAGCAGGCGGTTGAGCTCGTGCAGCTTGCCGCGCTTTCGCTCCCAGCCCATCCAGACGTTTTCGCCGGCATTGAACCGGCGCTTGCGATGCAGCAGCAGGAAGCGGTCGCCAGCCGGGCCCGGTCCGTGCCGCCGGTTCAGCTCGGCCATGGTCTCGATGGCGAGCGCGAGAAGCTCGCCATCGCCCTCGGCACTCTCCTGCGGGGTGTCCCGGCCGTCGGTCAGCAGGGCGAAGCTCAGGTCGCCGCCCGCGCCCGAGAGATGATGGACCTCCAGCCGTTCGATCTGCTCCAGCAGGTCGGCGCGACTGGTCATGAGCGTCGGCACGACGACAAGCGTACGCGATGACTGCGGGACGCCCTGCGCAAGCTCCAGCCCCGGCAGGGTCGTCGCGCCGTGGCTCCAGCTTACGAAACGGTTGACGAGCGCCGTTGCGATATCGCTCGCCGGCAGTAGCGCCAGAACGGCGAAGACGATCATGCCGAGCGCGGAGAGGCCCGTAGCGGACAGCAACCATAGCGCAACGGCGAGAGACATCGATGTCACCACGCCGATCGCCCCGGCATAGCCGGCAATACCCGTGTGCGCCACCAGCCGCCCGGCCATCAGGCGCCGGGGCCGGCGGAATCCGACCATGCGCTCGAAGGCCGGCCGCCCTTGTGCGATCAGGTGGTAGCCGGGATCGCCCACGCGTTCGGCCTGGGAGGCGGCGTTCCCGACAACCGGCGCTGTCCGCGCCGCTTTCACCGCCAGCCCGGCAATGTCGAGTTCCGACAGGTCTGAGCCGCGGGCGAGATCCTCGATGGCGCTGCGGTAGAGGTTGCGCGTCGCGAAATCCATGCGGGCGAAGCTGCCATCGACAGACAGGCGGGCATCGACCAGGCTGACCTTCTCAAAAAGATCGGCCCAGTCGACATCGCCGATCAGCCGCATACTGGTAATGATGTTCCTGACAGTGACGTTGGAGGCGCCCTGGCGTTGCTGGGCATGGCGCACCACAGCTTCCACAAAGGTCCCCTGCTTTGCCAACCTCGCCTCCAGCCAGCCATGGGCCGGCGTCGTGTTGGGATCATGGTCGCGTAGCCGCTTGGCAAGCTGGGCCGCAAAGAGCTCGGGCAAGGGACCGGCGGATACCTTCTCGTTGCCACGCCCCTCGTTCGCCAGAAGACGGTCGGCCAGCGCATCCGCCTCTGCACGCATGCGGCGCCCGGCGGTGATCTGGTCGGCCAATCTGCGCAGATTTTCGACAAGCACGATGCGCAAGGTGATCGCCACGGCCCACAATTCCCCAATCGTCAGGGGTTGGACCTTTTGGTAGGCCGTGATGAACCGAACGAGCGTTTCCGGATCGAAGTGGCTGTCGGTGTGCGCGACGAAGGCCCATGCAATGCCGAACACGCGTGGATATCCGGCGAAAGGCCCTTCGGCCAGCTTGGGCAACTGCCTGTAGTAGTTGGGCGGCAGGTCATCATGAATCTCGCGAATCTGCTCTTCGACCAGATGGTAGTTGTCCAGCAGCCATTCCGCCGCCGGCACGACGCCGCGCTCGTTCTCCACCTCCAAGGCACTGGCGCGGTAGGCGGCGAGGAGGACCGCCGCGTTGCTCTTCAGGCGCTTGTGCAGGGACTGGACGGATGGCGGTCGCCGCGTCACCGGTTGGGCAAGCGCAAGGGTGGCGGCGTGCTGCTCGAGCCTTTCGATCCCAAACAGTTCTTCCCGCACCGGGGTGGGATCATTCAACGGCATGCCCGACGCCCGGTTAAAACCGAAGCCGGACTGCGGAATGCTGCCCTTGCCTTTCCCGCGCGCAACCGCTTGCGGCTCCGTCAGCGGCCTGGAACCCGTCTCGGGATGGACGGTCCGTTCGGTAACGGCGGTTTCCGAACTGCCAATGTCTTCGACGCCACGCTTTTGGCCTTTGGCCATAATCATTCCTTTGCCTGGATGCGGCCAGGCAGCCGGCCGGGCGAAATCCGGCAGTCGTTTTGGAGATGTGAAAGATCGCCGAAGCTTCGCTCCGGTATTCGGCGCTCTCAGGCGAAATCGGCGCGCGTCAGGACGTAGACCGGTTTGCGGGCGGCGGAGTAAGCGCGGAGGGCCGCCGTGTTGATGGCGACTCGGGCGGCGTCGAACGCCTTTAGATAACCTGCTTCCGAGGTCGCCGCTGATAAGAGGTCCGCCGCCACGAAGAAGGGGATTTCAAACACACCATTATGACCGATGAAGCGGACGCGCTTGCCAGCCTCTTCGTAACTTCTGCTCGGGTTCGGAAAACTGAGACTCATGGAAAGCTCCTCGCGGTGGACGACTGCATCTTCAATGCGAAAAGTAGCCATCGGCGGCGCAAACATTCTCGCTGGCGCACTCTCAAAAGGAAATGTCAGATACTTATCCAGAAATTCGCTGCAGAATGCACAAAATTCCGGTCATTCAAATAAAAAATGAAACTTACGAATGTAAATTTCCGTCATCACCCCATAAGATTATGTGTTTATCGATTGACTTCACCATATCATGAAAAAAAAAATTCTGTTTTTTTATTTTTAAAAAAGAAACTTTTGTAAAAATTCGAAGAAAAGCCAATAATTTAATTTGCTTTCTGCGGTTTAAGGCGTAGATTGAAATTGTCCGGATTGCCATTGGCTCCAGGTCCGAGTGTGGGCCGTATCGATCCCGATAATCATCGATTAGAGGGAATAAAGCCATGTCATTCAGTCAAACCATCGAAAAAGCAAAACCCTATATGGTGGGTTTCGTTCTCGGTCTCGTGGCCGCGCCGATCATCGCCTTCAACGCGGGATGGGTTTCCACCACCAGTGCACGAGCCGAGGCCGTGAAAACTGCGCGCGTAGAGACCCTTGCGGGTATATGCTCCGCCAACGCGGGACGGATAGCCACTGCAAGCAGCACTGATCTTGCGACAGTCAAGGGATATGAAAACCGTGCCAAACGGGACGAGCTCGTCGCCGCCGCAATGGCCGATATCGAGGTGCCGGCGGACCTTCTGAGCAAGGTCACCTTCGATTGCGGACGTATATTGTCCTGATCACGGCGCCATGGAGATCACAAGGCACGACGCCGGAGGCACGCTATCCTTCGCTCCAAATGATTCTATCGTGCTTCTAAGCAGAAAATGGGTCCTGAAGGTTGCCCATTTCTCAACTGCGTTTAACACATCACCCGAAAGCTCGACCATTCGCTGACTTGGTTTCGATCTCAACGATTGATGACCGCTTTCGGAATCTTCCTGCGACCTGCTCGACGACCGACACGAAGGCGCATAGCAGACATTCGGCGACGGATCTTTCAACGTTATCCGAGGTCTTTCCGCAAAGCCGCTTAAAGTGACTACACATTCGCACAACACTTCATTCGATCGATTGAAAGATAGTGCCGGTCCCGCTTTTCAATTAGACAGTTCAATCGGGATGCCATGATGAGCAGAATGTCGGACAGGAAATCTGCGTGACCTGAACGCCTTCGTCATCGTCGCGGAGGAAGGCAGGCTGGTCTTCACCAGCGTCGTGCAGGTGCGCCAGGCCTGCCTCGCCGGCTTCGGCCTTGCTTATCTGCCGCTCGATTTCGTGGCCGGGCATATCGCCAGCGGAGAACTCGTCGCGGTGCTTGCCGACTGGTGCAAAACCTTCGAGGGTTATCACCTCTACTATCCGAGCCGGCGACAGCATCCGCCCGCCCTACACCGACCGCATAGCCCGTCTTGCAAACTACCAGCCGCGGCCAGTCAGAAGGCTGCCGGGTTGGCCGGAACCGGTCGATCCACTTCGGGATAATATCGCGATAAGCCGCCGTCCCGCTCCAACCTCATCTCAATGGTCGGGAGCAGATGCCGTTTAGAGTAGATACCGCAGTTCCCGCCATCATAGATCATGACCGCCCCAGCAATCAGCCGCGATGTGTCGCTTTAGCCGGAAGCTGGCAGAGGATGCCCAGCCCTGTCACAAGGTTGGTATCGTGCCGCCGTCGATGACGAATTCCGTGCCTGTTGCCGCGCCGGCGCGCGGGGAGACGACGAAGGCAATGAGATCGGCAACCTCCGCCGGTCTGGCGGGGCGTCCGAGCGGAATGCCGCCCAGCGAATCCATGACGATCCGCTTGCCGCCCTCGTAGTCGGTGCCCGCCTGTTCGGCCAGGCGCTCGGCCATCGCAACCGCGGCCTCGGTCTCCACCCAGCCGGGAGAGACCCGCACCACGCGAACCCCCTTCGGCGCCACCTCCTTCGACAGGCTCTTGCTGTAGGTCGAAAGGGCGGCCTTGGCGGCCGCATAGGCGGTCGTGGATTCGGGAAGCGGCAAACGGTTCTGGATCGAGGTAACATGCACGACCACGCCCGCCCCTTGCGCGATCAACCCGGGCAGAAGCGCCCGGTCGAGACGGACGGCCGGCATGAGATTCCAGTTCAGCTCCTTGAACCATTCCGCGTCATCCAGCGCCGCGAACCCGCCGCCGGGCGCGGACGAACCGCCCACCACATGCACGACGATGTCCACACCGCCGAGACGATCGAGCACGCCGACGGCCACATCGGCGCAGCCTTCGGCTGTCGTGAGGTCAGCCACGATGAAGTGGACATCTTCCGTCGAATTGGCCGGCACGGTGCGGGCGGTCGTCACCACGCGCGCACCGGCCTCGCGCAGAGCCTCGACCACGGCCGCGCCGATGCCCTTCGTTCCGCCCGTCACCAGGGCGCGCTTGCCCTTCAAGCCGAGATCGAAGCTCATGGGGTGATCTCCAGCCGCGCGATCTTCTCGCCTTCCAGAACGAACGCATAGCGCAGATCGACCGGGCTGCCGGGGAAGTTCCCCGCGACATGGGCCGTCACCACGGTCTGACCGCCTTCCTCGCTGACCGCAAAGGGATCGGCGGTGTAGCTGAACTTCCCGGACGCCTCCGTCTTCCATCGACGGATGGCGTCGCGGCCCCTATGGGTCTGGCGCTCGTCCACGACGATAGCGTTTTCGGTGAAGCAAAGGGCGACGGCATTGCCATCGTTCTGATCGGCGGCGAAATAGGCCGCGACCGGTTCCGGCAGGGTGATCGGCATGAGAGTTCTCCGATTTGTGTTGTCTCCGCAGATAAATCGCCCTAACCTCATCAAATGACAAGAACAGATAAAAAAGTAAGGTACTCACCGGAAGGTAAGTCTTCCCATGGCCATACGCGCGAAACGGCGGCCGAAGGCGTCGAAAACGTGCTGAAGCTGCTCGAAGGCCGGTGGAAGCTGATCATCCTGTTCCACCTGTTCGGCGGCAACGTCATGCGGTTTTCCGATCTCGAGCGGGCAATCCCGGCGGTATCGCAGAAGATGCTGATCCAGCAGCTTCGGCAAATGGAAGGCGACGGCATCGTGCGCCGCATCGTTCACCATCAGGTGCCGCCCAAGGTGGAATACTGCCTCACGAAATGGGGCCAGGCATTGTGCCCGGCGCTCGATGCGCTGCTGTGCTGGGCCGCGCAGCGGGAGGAGGAAGGGGTTCGGTCGCCCACTGTTGCAAACTGAACAGCTGGGTTGTCCAAGACATTTTGTGTGTCGCGCTACTCCAAGGGTTCGCCGTCAGCCTGCCGCCCTGAAATCAAGAGGCATTTTCGGCGCTTAGGAGGACCTTCGGTGCGCCCCGAGCGGGCTGGGCCGTAGCGCTCGACTTTCCCGATGTACTCTCTTCCATGGTTCGCCATTATGAAGCTGACCTTAAAGACGCATCCGGATATCGGCATCTAATCAAGGAATACGACTGGCTCTATCTTTCCCAACGATACGAAATATCGAGAAGGATGGGTGCTTTGTGTTCACGCAGTCAATTCGCCGCGCCGATAATAGCCATGGTGACAATACTTTCCCCCTTGGCCGCCATGGCTGACCAGATAGCGAAGTTCGAGCCGCTGACCATTCAGGATCAAGGAAGCTTCGCCGTCGGCGGAACGGTGGTGAACACCCCCGGCACATACAATAACAACGTCCCCACCGCTGAGGGACAGACGTTCCACGGCGACCATCTCTACGCCTTCTATCAGGTTCCCCCAAACCCCAAGGCACTGCCGATCGTCATGCTGCACGGCGCGTTCCAGTCGGCGCGTAGCTGGGAGACGACGCCGGACGGGCGCGAGGGCTTCCAGACCCTTTTCCTGCGTCGCGGCTTCCCCGTCTATGTCGTCGATCAGCCTCGTCGCGGCCGGGCGGGCAACAGCACCGTCGCGACGACGATCGAACCGGCACCCAACGACCAGCTTTTCTTCGACCAGTTCCGGATCGGCAAGTGGCCGGACTACTTCGACAATGTCCAGTTCGATCGCAAGCCGGAGACGCAGGACCAGTTCTTCCGCTCCGTCACGCCGAACACCGGGCCTTACGATGCCGGCGTGATTTCCAACGCGATGGCGGCGCTGTTCGACAGGACCGGTCCCGGCATCCTCTTCACCCATTCGCAGGGCGGCGGTCCGGGCTGGCTGACGGCGATCAGGAGCGAGAACGTCAAGGCGATCGTGGCGTTCGAACCGGGCAGCGGCTTCATCTTTCCGGAGGGCGAGCTTCCGGAAGAAATGCCGAGCGCAGCCGGCACGCTGAAGCCCGAGGCTGTGCCGCTCGCGGACTTCGAGAAGCTCACCAGGATTCCGATCGTCATCTATTATGGCGACAACTTTCCAACCGAACCAACCGCGGAACGAGGACAGGACAATTGGCGGGTACGGCTCGCCATGGCTAAGCTTTGGGTCGACGCGATCAACAAGCGCGGCGGCGATGCCCGGCTGGTGCATCTTCCCGAGATCGGCATTCGCGGCAATACGCACTTCCCGATGTCCGACCTGAACAATGTCGAGATCGCCGATCAGGTCGCGCAGTTCCTCGCCGAGAAGAAACTGAATTGATGCCCCTGCGCGGGGATCGCTCTTCCCCGCACATCGAAGATTGGAGTTCGACATGACCGACGACGTCATCGACACGAAAAGGCGCGCGTTCCTCGGAGCCTCCGCGCTTGTTCTCTCAGGTGCAATCATAGGAGTTCCGGCAATGATCACTTCCGCCGCTGTCGCAGCCGACTACAAGCAGAACCCGTTCACCCTGGTCTATGACGGGGCGATCACGAAGAACGAACCGGGCAAGGTCAATATCCACCCGGTCAGGTACAAGCTCCACGGCCTCGATATCGTCGCCAACGTCTACACCCCGGCCAACTACGATCCGGGCCGGAAATACCCCGCGATCGTGGTGGCGCACCCGAATGGCGGCGTGAAGGAGCAGGTCGCAGGCCTCTATGCGCAGCACCTGGCGGAGCAGGGCTACATCACGATTGCGATGGACGCCGCCTATCAGGGCGGGAGCGGCGGCGAGCCGCGCAGCGTGGACAAGCCCCAGTTCCGCATCGAGGACATTCACGGTGCAGCGGACTTCATCACCGGCTATGCGGGCGTCGATGCCGAACGGCTTGGTCTGCTCGGTATCTGCGGCGGCGGCGGGTACTCGCTGTCCGCGGCGAAGGCGGACAAGCGCTTCAAGTCGGTCGCGACGCTGAGCATGTTCAACTCCGGCCGGGTTCGCCGCAATGGCTTTGCGGATTCGCAACTCGGCACGATCCAGGAGCGCCTGCGGCAGGTTTCCGAAGCACGCGCCCAGGAGATGTCCGGCGGAGAAATCCTCTATTCAGGCGACGCCAATCTTACGGACGAGCAGATCGCCGCGCTGCCGTTCGAGATGTACCGGCAGGGCTACGAATATTACTGGAAGACGCACGCGCATCCCAACTCGACCTTCAAGTACACGACGAGCAGCTTGCTGGACCTGATGCGGTGGGATGCCACCGACCAGATCGACCTGATCGACCAGCCGTTACTGATGATCGCCGGCAGCAAGGCCGACAGCCTCTACATGACCGAGGACGCCTATCCGAAGGCCACCGGCACGGCGGACAAGGAGCTGTTCAAGATCGAGGGCGCGACGCATATCGAAACCTATTGGATTCCCGAGTATGTCGAAGCCGCGATGGGCAAACTGACGCCGTTCTTCGCCCGGACCCTTGTCTCCGACCGCACATAGTGCGTCGCCCCATTTAAATCAGGCCATCCCCGACGCCCAAGGAGTCATCCATTGAAGACGCTCACCACACGCCTGTTCCTCGCAGCCAGCCTGCTTCTGTCCGGAGGTTTTTCCACCATGGCCCACGCTCAGTCCGAAACGCCGGTGGCGAAACAGCAGTCACGCGCCCAGCAGCTCTACGGCGAGATCGCGCCGAAGATGGCGGAACTGACCGATGACGTGCTCTATGCCGACATCTGGGAGCGCCCCGGCCTCTCCAAGCGTGACCGGAGCCTTGCGACGGTGACGGCCCTCATCGCGCTCAACCGGCCTGACCAGCTTCGTTCCCATCTCAATATCGCGCGTCAGAACGGCGTGACGGAAGAGGAACTGATCGAGGTCATCACGCACATGGCCTTCTACTCCGGCTGGCCGAGTGCGGTTTCGTCGCTCGCGATCGCGAAAGAGGTCTTTCAGAAGTGAGGCCGGCATGAAATCCTCTCTCCTGATCGCAACCGTTCTGGTTTCCGCCATGCCCGCCTTTGCAAACTCGGAGGTCGTGATCACGCGCACCGGCTCACAGCCGTCCGCGGCGGGGCCGGCCGAGAACTTCACCGGCTCCGTCCGCGTGGACGACCGCTTCAAGGGGAGCGGCGAGGCCCGGATCGGCGGCGCGACCGTCACTTTCGAGCCAGGAGCGCGGACCGCGTGGCACACGCATCCGCTCGGCCAGACGCTGATCGTCACGGCGGGCGTCGGCCTCGTGCAGCAGGAAGGCGGCTCCATTCAGGAAGTCCGGCCCGGCGACATCGTCTGGATACCGCCGGGCGTCAAGCACTGGCACGGCGCCAGCGCCACGGTCGGCATGAGCCATATCGCCTTTTCCGAAGCGCTCGACGGCAAGTCCGTCGACTGGATGGAGAAGGTCTCGGACGATCAGTACGGACGCTGATCGCCAATCGATACGAAACCGCGCGGGCCGCCGGAATGGCGGCCTGCCGTCCGGCACCGCATTTTTCGATATCAAAGCGAGCTCCGCTCATGAAAACATTCGCACATCCGGTTGCCTTGAGCGCGCTTGCCGCCTCTGCCGCCTGTCTCATCGGCTGGCAGGTCCATGCGGAACCCAACCGCGTCCAGTTTCCCGACATCGATGCGCTGGTTCACTACACGACGGTCCGGCGCGGCAATGTCATGGAGCACATCATGACCACGCCGGCGGCCATGGAGGCCGTCAAGGCTGGCCAGCCGATCCCGGCGGGCACGCATTTCGTGCTGGTCGATCATCGGGACGGCGAGCTCTATCGCTACTTCGTCATGCAGAAGGGCGAAGGCTTCGGGGCCGAATACGACGACAGCCGCCGCACCGGCGACTGGCAGTTCCAATGGTTCTGGCCGGACAGGTCGATCAACATGGACGAGAACACGGCACGCTGTCAGTCCTGCCACAGTAGCCAGCAAGGGAGCGACTATCTGTTCACGGCCTATCGCATCCCCCGTTTCGACGGCACGCCGGTCGAATGAACGGGAGGCCTGACGCTTGAGCCCTGTCTTTCTCACCCGGCTGTTCCTCGACCTTCTTGCCGCCGGTCTCCTGCTGTTCGCCTTCTCCTACTGGTGGCTCGGCAATGTCGCCCATGAATTGGCCGGAACGGCGATGTTCCTGCTGGTGATCGTGCATAATGTCTTCAATCGCCGCTGGTATGGCGCGATCCCGAAGGCGCGGCGAGACGTGCGGGGCCTGTTCAACATCGTGGTGACGTTCCTGCTTCTCGTTGCGATGCTGGCTTTGCTGGTGACGAGCGTGCTGATTTCCCATGCGCTGTCCGGCGTCATGTCGCCCTTTGGCGGTTTCACCGTCCGGCAGATTCATACTTTGGCGGCCTATTGGGTGCTGGTGATCGTCGCCGTTCATCTCGGCCTGCGCTGGCCGATGCTCATGGGCGTGGCGCGCAAGCTCGCCAGGATCACGCAGCCGAGCGCCGCTCGCACGCTCGTATTGCGCATGATTGCAATTCTTGTCGCGATCCATGGCGTCTGGAGTTCGTTCGCGCTTGCGGTCGGCACGAAGCTCTCCATGCAGATGACGCTCGACTGGTGGAACTTCGAGGAATCCGTCATGGGCTTCTTCGTGCACTGCATTGCGATTCTCGGCCTCTATATCTGCCTGACCTACTACGCCATGAAGGGACTCCAGCTCAGGAAACGCAGGTCAGCCGCCGCGATACCGGAGAATGTCCACCAATAAGGCCAGCGCCGGAGATTGCTGCCGCCGGCTCGGGTAATAGAGGTGATAGCCGGGGAACCAGGGGCACCAATCCTCCAGAACCCGGATGAGCCGCCCATCAGCAACATAAGGAAGAACCTGATCTTCGGGCATGTAGGCCACTCCGAGGCCATCCAAGGCCGAGGACAGCCGCATGGCGAGGCTGTTGAAGATGAGCTGTCCTTCGCCCCGCACCTTCACTTCTCGGCCCTTTTTCTCAAGGCCCCAGCTAAACACGCCGCCATAGGTCGGCAGGCGCGTATTGATGCATTTGTGTGCGGTCATGTCCTGGGGAGATTTCGGCAGCGGATACCGCTCGAAATAGGCTGGCGATGCGACGACCGCCATGCGCATCTGCGGCCCGATGGGCACGGCGATCATGTCTTTCGCGACCTGCTCGCCCATGCGAACCCCGGCGTCGAACCCTTCCGCTACGATATCGGTCAGGCCATAGTCGATGATGATCTCGACCTGTATGTCCGGATAATCCGGCAGGAAGCGCTTGAGCGCGGGTTGCAGGATGGAGATCGCGGGATGTTCGCCGGTCGTGATCCGAACGGTTCCGGCCGGTTTGTCCCGAAGCTCGCTCAATGCCGCCAGCTCCGTTTCGATCTCCTCGAAGCGCGGCGCGAGCGTGCGCAGCAGCCGTTCGCCGGCTTCGGTCGAGGCAACGCTGCGCGTCGTCCGGGTCAGGAGCCTCAGACCCAATCGCTCTTCGAGATTGCGGATGGTCTGGCTCAGGGCCGAGGGCGAAACGCGAAGCTTTGCAGCCGCTCTCGTGAAGCTGCGTTCCTTGGCGACGATGGCGAATGCGGCGAGATCGTTGAAGTTTTCCATCTGGATTTATTAGCTCATCTAAAAGGCTCATGCGGATTATGGCATCTTATCGCAAGCTGCGGCAGGCGCTACATTTACCGACATGATCCTTGGAAGCTGACCTGCCGCGTGCGCCAGCCGCCGCGGCCGGTCGATTGGAGTTTCCAACTGGTCGGCGGCCCCGATCGGAAACAGTGGAGAAAGCCATGGCTACGGACAACCCGACACGGAGGGAAATCCTCATGACCTCGCTGCTCTTGCCTGTCATGGCCGGGGGAGCAGCGTCCGTCTCTCCGTCCGCGGCGGCCCGACTCCCGGAAGGAAGGAGACTGGTCGCTTACTTTTCGCGGAGCGGAAACACGCGGGTCGTCGCCGGTCAGGTCAGCCGGGCATTGCAAGGCGACCTGTTCGAGATCGAGCCGGAGAATCCTTATCCGGCCGACTACTTCGAGACGGTCGAGCAAGCGAAACAGGAGACCGATCGCGGCTACGAACCGCCGCTGAAAGCGACAGTCCCCGATTTCGCCTCCTGCCGAACGGTATTCCTTGCCTTTCCGATCTGGGGGATGACCGCACCGCCCGTGGTCCGCTCGTTTCTCGCCAGGCACGATCTGTCAGGCAAAACCATCGTCCCACTCATCACGCATGGCGGTTACGGGCTGGGCGACAGCCTGGATGTCGTTGCCGACCATGCGCGGCAGGCCAGCCTTGTCCAGGGTTTCTCCATGGAGGCTCCGCAGGAGCGGCAGACCATAGAGCGGATCACGGCGTGGCTGGACACGTTGAACGTCGCGCCGTGATCCTGGGCTCCGGCAACAGGGATGAAGCGAATGACCACGAAACGATCGTCGAGACCATCGTTGGACAAAGTCGCCCTGCGTCCCGCCGGTCTTGCCGTCTCCCTCTTGCTGGCCGCTTCCTCTGTCGCGGCCAATGAAGACAGGGCCGTTTCATCAACAGCCAGCGGTGAACGTGTCGCGGTAAGGGGCGAGACGGGAGAACGGCATGCGCGGCTGAAGCCGGAAAGCCGTCTTGCCGAGCTCCTGAAACACCCCGCTTTCACAGGCCACGCGCGAATGCTTCTGCCCTGGGATGATCGCGCCTACGATGAAAATATGCAGCTCAGCGAAATCGGTTCGCTTCTGCCGTATCATACCAATGTCGATCCCGATGTCGTGGTGTCCGCGCTCAATCGCATGATCGACGATATCAGCGCCGGCAACACCGTCTTCCATGACGTTTATACCCCCGAGGAGAAACATGCGGAGCCGGCCCGTGTGAATACCGGCCTCTTCTTTTTCCGCGGCAATCCGGGCGCACCTTTCGCGATCGTCGCCCCCGGCGGCGGCTTTTCCTATGTCGGCTCCGTCCACGAGGGCTTTCCCTATGCCGCCGAGATCAGCAAGGCAGGCTACAACGTCTTCGTGCTGAAATACCGGGTCGGTTCGGGCGGCAGGCCCGCGACCGAGGACATGGCCGCCGCCATTTCCTATATTTTCCGAAACGCCGGGACGCTTGGCGTCAGCACCCGGAACTATTCGCTGTGGGGTAGTTCCGCAGGTGCTCGAATGGCTGCGGCAATCGGCTCGCACGGCGTTGCGGCTTTCGGAGGCGACGACCTTCCCAAGCCCTCTGCCGTCATCATGGCCTATACCGGGCATTCCGACACATCTGCCGATGAGCCTCCTACCTTTGTGGTCGTCGGCGAACAGGATGGAATAGCGCCGCCCTCTGTGATGGAGCAGCGCGTGGCGATGCTTCGCACGGCAGGCACCGAGGTAAAGTATCGGAGATATGCAAACCTGGGCCATGGTTTTGGACCGGGCACCGGCACGAGCGCTGAAGGCTGGATCGCCGATGCGACGCGGTTCTGGGAAACATTCATCAGGAATAGCGACATGCAGTAACGAGAATGGCCATGAACGAAACCTCGACGCACTGTGCTCGTCGGTGGCGCGACCGGCAGCATCGAACGGCCTGTGGTCGCTTACGATATCGAATTGCCATGCGTGCTTTGGTTCGTAACGCAAATCGTGGGAAGGTGCTTCCGCCGTAAGTCGATGGCAGCGGCGGCGACCTGACTCATGCGGGCTCGCCATGCAAATGGTCAGCAGTCGACCTAATATCCGCGTTGAGCATACCACGGCCTGCCGCCCAAAGCAGACCTTCCGCAAAAGGGCCGCTGCCAGCCTTTCGAGTGGAGCATCCGAAAGGTAGTCTCGGCTCAATCATCATCCTTACTCATCCTGCGCGGGCGTAGAGCGCGGGCGGGATTCCGACGCGTCGGGCAAAGGCAGTGCTGAATGCGCTGGCTGATCCATAGCCAACGCGTTCGGCCACCTTTGCGACGGTGATCCTGTCCCGACGCAGAAGATCCTTGGCAAGCGTCATGCGCCAACCGGCGACATATTCCATCGGGGCGACCCCGACTTCGCGCCGGAACCGCTCGAAGAAGGTGGTGCGCGACAGGGCCGCCTCGCGCGCCAGCGTATCCACTGTCCAGGCCCCTGCCGGCCGGTCGTGAATGCAGCGGAGGGCGATGGCGAGACGGTCGTCGCAAAGGCCGCGCAAGAGCCCGGATGGCGCCGCCGGGCCTGAAGCCGATCGCAGGGCCTCGATCAGGAGAACTTCCAGGAGCCGCGTCAGGACGGCCTCGCGGCCGGGACGCTTCGCGCGCATCTCGTCGTTCACGAAAGCCACCAGGGCGGCCAGCCGCTGCTCGCCGCGCACATGCACGAGCTGTGGCAGAAGTGAAACGAGAAGATCGGCATCGTCCGAAGCGAAGGTGCAGTGCCCAACCAGCATGCGCAAATCAGGCGCCACGCCCTCGGGTCCAAGACGGAACACGCCCGGGCTTGTCTCGACCCTTGCCGCCTCCCCTCCTATGCAAGGGGCCAGGCTGGACATGACGAAATCGTAGGCAGCCGGCGCGAGTACGAAGTCGCCGCCCTCGAGCATGACGGGCGCTTGGCCGGCGAGCTCGAGGCGGCAGCGTCCCTCCAGGACCGCGCAATAGAAGGGCTGGCCTTCGTCGGTGCGATGCACGCGCCATGCACCGCCCGCGACGACGAGCTTAGAGAGATCGGCCTTGGGTTGCAGGAGACCGACGACTTGGCTGAGGGGATCCGACATTTTCGTACGATCGCAAAAATTATTCGTACCTTCTATTATAGAACATCCGGCATTTCTTGCCTATCCTCCTGTCATTCCCAACAGGAGATCATCTCATGACCACCATCCTTATCACCGGCTGCTCTTCCGGCTTCGGCCTGGAGACGGCGCGCTTCTTTCTTGATCGGGACTGGACGGTCATCGCCACGATGCGCACGCCGCGCGAAGGTATCCTGCCGCTGTCCGACCGGCTGCGCGTTCTGCCGCTTGACGTGACGGATGCAGGCAGCATCGAACGCGTCGTCGAAGCTGCAGGTCCGATCGACGTCCTCGTCAACAACGCCGGCGTCGGCCTCATGAATGCGCTGGAGGGCGTGCCGATCGAAAAGATCCGCGAGTTGTTCGAGACCAATACGATCGGCACCATTGCCATGACGCAAGCCGTTCTGCCGCAGTTCCGTAAGCGGGGCGCCGGTACGATCGTCAACGTGACGTCCAGCGTTACCCTGCGCGCTCTGCCGCTCTTGTCCGCCTATACGGCGACCAAAGCTGCGGTGAATGCCTTCACGGAATCGCTGGCGCTGGAGTTGGAGCCGCTCGGTATTTTCCTGCGCCTCGTTCTGCCGGGTGCTTCGCCTGAAACCGCGTTCGGTGCGAACGCCCGTGCCCGCATGGGGATGGAGGTGCCCGAAGCCTATGCCGGAGTTATGGCAGAGATCGTGGCCAACCGGCAACGCGCGACCGAATTCACGCGCGCCATCGACGTCGCCGAGGCGGTCTGGCGTGCGGCAACCGATCACGCCTGTCCTATGCGCCTGCCCGCTGGAGCGGACGCTTTAGCCTGGTCGAAGTCCGTATGATCGTTTATCCGTCCATCGAGTCGACATACCCACGCACGGCTTTTGGGGGATCGGAAGCTGCCAGTCCGTTCACGGTTAGGGGACATTGAATAGCCGACATTCGTTCTCTCATCTAAGCGTCTACCCGACTGTTCTATTTCCCTCGGTGAGGACTGCCTCCCTGCTTGATGTTCGCGGAGCGAAAGATAGATCATTCCTCTGAATGAGGAGGCACAAATGGCCGCACTGCAACCCGATATGGATCAGAACCGGCTCCTGGCGACTTTGCCGAAAGCCGATCTCGAACAGATTGCCGACGATCTCGAATATGTGTCGTTGCCGCTTGGTACCTCCCTTGCCGGGGTTGGGAAACCGATCGAGTACGTCTACTTTCTCACCGACGGCATTGGTTCGGTGGTTGTGACGACGCCTGAAGGATATCGGACGGAAGCAGGGATATTCGGCTTCGATGGCTATGTGCCTACCTCCGCTATCGCCGGCGTGGAAGTCAGTCCGCACGACGTGGTCATCATGGTGGAGGGTGGCGGCTATCGCATGGCGTACGATGCTTTCCGCCTCCGAATGGACGGGAACCGCAATATGAGCAAGGTGATGATCCGTTCGATCGAAAGCTTCTCCGTCCAGCTGGCCTATACGGTGACCTCCAATGCCATCCACGATATTGACGTCCGCCTCGCCCGATGGTTGCTGATGTGCCATGACCGCATCAAGGGCGACAAGATCCATCTCACCCACGACTTCATTGCTACCATGCTGGCGGTCCGGCGACCGAGCGTTACGACTGCCCTCCATGTGCTTGAGGGTCATCACTTCATCCGCTCTGAGCGGGGTAACGTCGTCATCCGAGACCGACCCGCGCTGCAAGAATATGCGCGGGACGCCTACGGCAAACCCGAAATGGAATTCGAGCGTTTAATGAAAGATCTCTTCTAGAGCAGATTCGCCTTACTGCATTCGTTGTACATGAACGCGCAGAAGCAGTTGGCGACGACGGACCAGAGTGCGCGTCGGTTCTTGCAGCGGCCTTTCGCAGGAGGGCCTTGAGCTTGGAGAAGGCCATCTCGATCGGGTTGAAGGCCAGCGAGTATGACGGCAGGAATAGAGCAGGGTACCGTTCTTCTCGATCGCCTTGCGCATGCCGCTGATCTTGTGAGCGGGCAAGTTGTCCATGATCACGATGTCGCCGGGGCAAAGCTCAGGTGCGAGACCTTGCTCTGCGTGGACACGGCAGTCTCGGATCAGCCTCTCGGGGTCGAGATCGAGCGGGCCGTCGAACCAAGCTATGCGGCGCCGCAGAACATCGGGGCGCTGCCGCTCGGCGGCGTGTGCCGTCTTTGTTTGAACGTGATGCCGCACCCCGGTCCAGGAACAGCCAGACAGTCGTGGGCGGTAAGGCGCTCACCGATCTTGAAATCTCATCTTCAATCGCCGCAATTACCCACTCACGAAGATCGGCGCTCAGGCTCCTCGCCATCTCCACCTCCCGAAAACCAACAGGAGCAGTGAATCAGACAAGGGACCTCGCGGGAAGCCTCAAAGCGACTCTGCGTTTATCGAAAATGCCCTCGATCGACGGCCCACCCCTGAGGATGAGAGCAAAGCTGCATCCAAGCTTCATTCAAGGTGAAACGTCGCGCGAAACGGAATTGTATGGACGACTTCGCCCGCTTCCGTCGTGATCTCGAAACGCTTTCCATCGATCAGCTCTCCAGACTTCACACGTTCTGCCACAATCTCGCGTGCCGAAGCGACGGCCTCATCGATCGCAAGGTCGAGGGTATCGAAGTCCGCCCCTTCCTCGTCAAGCTTTAAGTCCTGACCATTGCGTACGTTGAAAAAGTACCGGGTCATCACGCCCTCCAACACAACCCAACTGCGCCAGGAAGGGTTTGTTCCGTTCGCAGATTGCCCGAAAATGGATGAGGACGCGCCAGCCAGTGCTATCGCCATCACCTGGAACTGCGCCGAAACCGATCAATGGAATTGAGAAAGCCGCAATATTCAAACGCCTTCTCAAACGGCAGGTCCACAAGCGGCCAGCTTGAGGGCTTGGCAGTTGCCCCGGTGAAAACATCATAGATCGTCCATTCGAGATTGGGCTGTATGCGAATGGCATAGCGTTTGGTTTCCATTGGCCGTTTCTGCCGCGCGCCTTCGACCACAAATATCTCCGATTGCTATTTTCGCTTCAGCTTTGGCAGCGGTACGGGATTGGCCGCCTCTTTCGCCAGGCGTAGCGCGCGCAGCTTCTCGGTCTTCTTTTCTCGCGCTGCCGCCTCCTGATCGACGATCCTCCTTGCTATTGAGTTGGTCTCCGCCGCCTTTTTCTCGGCGCTCGCTTTTGTCGGCTTGGGGAACTGTTTTCTGGTCGCTGTCATCCATCGACTCCTCTGTCCGCGACGGTTTCTAAGCAACCTGGGCATGCGCTTGCCTGTCACTGCCGTGACGCGACAACGAAGTCGATGGCGTCCCGAACCGTCAAGAACTCCGCGGCCGGCTCGTCGGGAACGGCAATGCCAAACTCGTCTTCGATAAGCATCACGATTTGGACCACTTCCAGGGAATCAGCACCCAGGTCGTCGACGATTGAGGCATCATCGACGACCCTCGATTGCTTGACGGCCAACTGTCCGGTAATAATGCTCTTCACACGCTCAGCGATATCGGCTCTTGCATCTTCCATGTGTGATCCTTGCCCTGATGAAGGATAATTACTGCGACGATGCGGGCTGACGCGATTGAGAGGGATGAAGACGGTCATACCGGCCTTGATCCGGACGATAGGCCCAAACAAAGCCGACCGCCAAAACCACGATGACAATCATCGCTGTCAGACGATTGGACATAGTGGCCACGCCGTAGTGGAGCCACCCTCGTTTTCCCAAACCTCAACGCTGATGCGCTGCTCCTGCACGCGAGTCCTGCGGGATAGAGGATAGTTTCCAGCATCGATCGTCGCCGACTTGATCAAGCGGATAAGGTTTGCTGCATCTTCGCTCTTGGTCTCCTGCTCCGGCGAAAGGCTGCGGGTCTCATAGTCAGCGTTTTTGAGAATCTGCCGGAGGACGGTTCGGCGTCGTGCTCCCGGATCGGGACCTTTGAAGATGAGAATCACCATAGCCAACCCTCCGCGAGGAGGACGAGGATCATCGCCAGGCTGGCTGCAAAAAACAGGTAACCGCTTGCAGCAGCCCATACGTATCGTTGCTGCCTGTGAAAGAAAGTGGAAGACATCGAGTCCTCCTTCATTTTCAGGGCCAGGGTAACCAACCCTCAAACAGCAGCGCCCTTGTCAATGGCTGCTGGAATAAGAACCTTGCGCTTGATGCCCCGCATTGGCAAGTCCTCAATTGCAGTCGTTTCATGCTGGCAGCGCGCCAAAGTTTGCGGTCGACGGATGAGAAAGCGAGGCGTACTGTTCGTCATTGGTGGCTTTTGGCAAGGGCGCCATCGCTGAAGGTCGCAAGGCTTCCGCCCCAAACACGCAACAATGCGCACCAAGCGAATTCCCCGGCTGTTTTTGAAGCCGCCCATCGGCACCAGGGCAGGTCATTTTCCCGATTTCGGCGTCTTGCCCAATAACGAACGATGTCCGGTCGTCCGAAAAAACAAGAAACATATTGTCATCGAAACATTTGACGAGGCTGGCGTTAGGCGCATCCGGGTTGTTCTTTTGCTGTCTGTCGTCAACGACGTGGCTTACATCGTTCATGACGATGTGCTTACCACACTTTGCCTGGACACGGTTACAAACGCCTACAACGTCGATGACGGCATGCCGACGCTGGAATTGACGGCACAAAAGCGACGGTTCGATGCCTGAGCGATCAGGCGCTCCAGAGCTCGGCGACATTCATATCCTTCGAATAACGGTCATCGGCATCGTTGGAGACGATCCTGATGTCGTCGGATCTCAGCACCGCATTCAAGCGCCTGACGGGACGATCGCCCCTGCCGGCAGGCGCCAGACGTGGAAAGCAGCCGGCATTACAGAACGACCGACTCATGCGGCGAGGAGGTGGCCGTCGCTCACCGCAACCCTGTTGCGCCCACCCTGCTTCGAGCGATAAAGGGCGGCATCGGCTTCTTGCAACAGCAGCGCCAACGGCGTCTCCGCCGAGAGCGCCCGGCCCACCCCGATGCTGAGTGTCGGATGCACCGTGAGCTCGGTTCGCAGGGCGATCACATCGGCAAACGCGCGCTGGATCCCGTCTGCGATCAGGACGGCTTCATCGATGGAAGCGCCATCGAGGATCGCCACGAACTCGTCACCGCCGAGGCGGGAGAGAAGGTCGCCCGAGCGCAGTTGCCCGGACGCGGCGCCTGCAAAAAGCCGAAGCGCCTCATCGCCAGCCGAATGGCCGTGGCGATCGTTCAACGTCTTGAAGTGGTCAAGGTCGAACAGAAGAGCGACCGGCTGGCGGCCCAGCCTCTCGAACGATCGTGACAATCCCGCGCGGTTGAGCAGCCCCGTCAACGGATCGTGCAGGGCGAGCCTCGCCAGCTCGCAATGGCTCCGCTCGGCCGCCATCATCAGCATGACCATGCTGCGCAGCAGCAGGAACATCACGGCCGTGAGCGCCAGCCAGACATGCGCATCGTTGCTGGCGTTCTCGAACAGCCCTGCTCCTCCGAGATCGCCCGTCAGTGCCAGTGTGCCGCGCATCGCAAAGATCATCGCGGTCGGGATATAGAGCGCGACTAGGAGCCAGGCCGAATAGAGCCTTTCCCGCCTGCCCAGCCGCAATCCCTCGCGGATGATCGCGAGATCGATCAGGCCGCATACCGCCGAGCCGAAGGCGACGCGGCCCATGGTATCGGCGCTGCCGCCGAGAAAGACGATGATCACCACGCTTCCTGCGAGGATCGCTCCGAGCGAGTAGCGCAGATAGACGGGGCACCCTGCGAAGACACGGATCGCGACGAACATCAGCACGTAGCCGGCCAGAGTGACGGCATTGCCGATATCGATCGAAAGAACATCGGGAGCGAGATCGCGCAAGGCGATGCAGAGGCAGCCGAGACCGGTGAGGATGTTGCTCGCGCTCCACCAGAGCGGCCAGCGCTGGAACCGTTCGGTCGCGTAGGCTGCCAGTTGGAGTGCGCCCAGGACGATGAGCGTCAGCGATGCAACGACATAGATCGTCCGCAAGTCCAGCGCCAAGGATATTATCCCCCGATAACAATCATGCCTTGGAGCCTAAGGGGGAAAGTTTGCAATTCGATTTGATCGATTGCTAAACTTTTGCCTTTCCCTTCGCGAAGATGAGACTTTCCGCGGTGAATCGGGAAGTCAGCCGTGGCCGTCATGCGACGAGTTGTTGCAAAGCGGCTGACAGCCTCGGAAAATCATAGGGTTTGGGAAAGAACAGTGCTCACGGCGCGTGACGCGTGATCCAAAGCGTTCCGAAGACCATGATCACGACGGTCGGCACACCCACTACGAACCCACCGATCATACTGTCCCGGAATGCTGTAGTACTTCGCCGCGCTCCACGCCCGTCGTCGCGACAGGCCAGCTCTCCACCTTGAAGGCGCCGATCAGCGTAATGACGGCGATGCGGATGCCGAGCATGTGGCCCAATAGGTGACGATGACCTGCATCAATGAGGTAGATCAGGAACAGGCCGATAGCGGCGAGCGTCATGAGTTTCTCGCAAAATATTAGTCACCAATATTTGTTTTTTCCAAAGAAAAATCTATATTCTATCAATTAATTTCAGTTTTACCTTTTATATCTCTTGTATAATTTCCAGAGAACAGATATCAAAAAGAAAATTTTTGTGAGATTTGTCTTCGCTTGATTGGCTTTCCTATCATTGTCGATTTGCCTATTCCCATTCCGGTGGCGGATTTCACTATGAATCCGAAAGGAATATCGCTATGAATGCAGGCATGTTGAAGTTTTTCAACACGAACAAGGGGTTTGGCTTCATTTCCCCGGATGACGGCGCCACCGATGTGTTCGTGCATATTTCCGCGGTTGAACGCGCAGGTTTGCACTCGCTCGTCGAGGGCCAGAAGGTGAGCTACGACGTGGTTCAGGACCACAAGTCGGGCAGGAGCTTCGCAGACAACCTGCGCGCCGCATAGAATTCATGCGCCTCTTTGCCGACCACGGATGTAACTGGCGGCAAAGACGGCGGGGGGACAAAGAGGCCGGGGTAATGCCCGGCCTCTTTGTTTCCTGCACACGTAATGAATTGCGCAAAAGAGCTAGCTATAAGCCGAGCAATTTTCGCTCTCGGCGATACGGTGCTCAAACCGGATCTCTTTCGTCAGACGGAAACCAACTCAACCCTGCCAGATTATAGGAGTCCTGTCGGCCGACTAGAAGAAACAGCAAATGGCGCTGCTCTGAAATGACAAGATTTGCAAGTGCTCGTTCGCGACAACAATGTCGACCAGGGGAAGATGCAACGCGAAGGGCTTTTTCGCGAAATGAAAGCACGCAGTGCTTATGAAAAAACCTCACAGAAACGAGTGCGAGAAAAGGCCGAAGCCATCAGGCGGGCTCGCAAACTCGCCCGCAAGAAGGCGCAACGGGAAGGCCTGATCGCCTCGCCCAAAAGGAAGACCGTCGTCAAAGGCAGCCGGTAAGGAGGAGTGCCGATGGCGCGCCCAAGACAATATTCGTCTAAGCCGACGAAGCCAAACGCGGAGAAGAAGGCAACGGACATAAGCTTCATGGCAAGAGGCATTGTCGAACAGGAAGCTACTGCCCGCGGCAAAAAACCGAAAGGACGCCACAGCTGCCGATGACCCGGATAAACACAATTGCTCCCAGCAGCCCCGATCATGAAAAAGCCTGGCTGAAAATCCTCTCCGCCTATCGCAAGCCCCATATTGGCCGAAGCACGTTCGAACTGGCCGTAACCCTTGTGCCCTTTGTTCTCCTGTGGGCCAGCGCTTGGGCGTCGATGCACTTCGGTTACTGGTTCGGCCTGATCCTCATTGTGCCGGCAGCCGGGTTCCTTCTGCGCTTGTTCATGCTGCAACATGACTGCGGCCATGGCTCCTTCTTCGGCCGGCGCCGCCTGGATGATTGGACGGGACGGGCGATCGGTGTGCTGACATTGACACCCTACGACTACTGGCGCAGGGCCCATGCTGAACATCATGCCTCGGCCGGCAATCTCGACAAACGGGGTATCGGTGATATCACCACGCTCACTGTCGCAGAATATGGAACGTTGACGCGTCGAGGGCGGCTCGGCTACCGCCTTTACCGGCATCCGATCGTCATGTTCGGCATCGGTCCCGCGTGGCTCTTTCTCTTCAAGCAGCGTTTGCCGTTCGGCATGATGCGATCCGGCGCCCTGCCATGGGTTTCGACGATGGCAACGAATGCCGCCATCGCAGCACTCGCCGCCCTTCTTGTCTGGGCGGTCGGCCCTGTTCCGTTTCTCGTCATCCATCTGCCGATCGTGCTCCTTGCCGGAGCGGCAGGCGTCTGGCTGTTCTTCGTCCAACACCAGTTCGAAGACACCTATTGGTCTCGGCCTCCGGAGTGGACGTTCCAATACGCGGCCATGCACGGCGCCTCGCACTACGACTTGCCCCGCCCCCTGCGTTGGATAAGCGGCAATATCGGCATGCACCACATCCATCACCTGTCGAGCCGTGTTCCTTTCTACCGGCTTCCGGAGGTTCTACGTGACTATCCTGAACTGCGAGACTTGGGACACATCACGATCAAGGAAAGCCTCCGCTGTGTGAAGCTCGTCGTCTGGGATGAAGCATCGCACCAAATGCTGTCGTTTCGCGACGCGGGAGCACGTCGTAAAGTCGCAAAGTGAAACCGCAACCGTCAGCAAACCATGCTGCACAGACAAAGACGCGCAGCGCACCAACCATCAATGAACTTCAAGGATTCGCACAGGGTGATGGGTGGGGATCCAATACCTGCAATTTGGCGGCCGCGGCCGCCCCCTGTCACCAAATGGATTGAGATTAGACAATGAAGACCCTGAATGAAAAATTTCTCATTATTTTGAGTGCTTTCCACAGCGTTAGATATGGCGTGTCCCCGTCCGTGCTGCTTGGTACCGTCGAAAACCATTCCAAGAAGTATGGCCTCGCGGGAAAGGAATACACCGAGACCGTCGAAGCGGCGATTGGCGCTGGACTTATTGGCCTCACGTCCGACTCATCTCTTTCAATCAAGGGGGCGGGGCGAGCGAAGCTGGGCAAACCGTAGCTCGCTGATCATACACTTCGCGGCACAAGAGGCATTGTCCCATAGCAAAGCATGGGGTCGATAACGCCTCCGGACTGCCAAGGAAGCCGAGTTACAATCAGGTGCCGCTCGGCGGTCATTGCATGGGGAATCTGATCGAACCAGCGGCAGCACATCACTAGCCTGCGACGCGATCCGGCCATCGGCGCCCCGCGCTCATTGTTCCATTCCTGCAGATCGTTTCCATCGGGCGGCCGAAAGTCTGCTCGAGTTGCTCCGCCAGCGCGCGGGGAGGCTTCACGGGAAGGACAAGCCGCATCAGTCGAAGCGACATGCTTGAAGAGGATTCGCCACGTCGGCCCATTGCGCTTAGGTTTTGACAACCGCTTGCTGGTTTACGGTTATCCCCAAAGTCGTACCCCGCCTCGTTTTGCGAGACGGGGCCGAAGTTCTCAGCCGTAGCGGATTAGTTGTACGGCGAATTGCAATAGGCCCTCACGCCTGCCCGCGGCACATACGTGTTGTCGGAAGCGCGATATGTCCGGTAGCGATCGGCGCACCACTGGACATGACTGCCGCCGTAGCTCGTCGAAGGCTGTGACATCGCGCCTCCGATGATGGCTCCGGCTCCGAAAGCCGCAAGCGGATACCACCAACCGTCATTGTGACGGCGATAACCCCGGCGATGTTCTCGGTAACCCCGCTGGCCGTTATACCAACCCTGGCGGTCGCGACCCGGCCGGCGAACCTCCCGCCTGTCGCGTCTGTCCCGTCGAACCTCTCGCCCTCCTCGAAGCCATTCTCTCCTGTCCTGAACTTGCTGCACGTCGCTTTGAATAATGACCGATTTAAACGGTACGCTCATCGGTGCAGCCAGCGCGGGGGACAAACCAGAGAATACCGTGGCAATGGCAATTGCTATTATCGATAGCTTTTTCACGTTCTCTTCCTTTCAAGTGACGCCCAAGCATAGGGGTCATCAATTGAACGCTGAATGAACGCGAAGTTTCCGACAGTAACGATATCGTGTGCCATATATGGAGAGGCGGACGATGCCGGAGCTGAGGCGGCTTAACAAAGCGCATTCCGGGGACTGTCGCCTTTGGGGTCGGATTATCTGGCACCAGCCTCGCAATGACCTTAATTGAATTGTTGCTAAATTTGCGCGTGGGGCGCATTGTCCAATCTTCGGTAGCCATCGACACGGGCGCTACCGCTTGTGGGATAACCTCCTTCGCCCGCAACACGAAAGAAGGACGGTATGTCTTCCAAAGTCTCTGCCATAGATTTCAACCCAGCCTGCAACCGCATTCTCAACCAGATGCTTCATAAGGCGGGCTATGTCACTGCCAGGATGCAGCCGCTGGCAGGTCCCCTTGCGCGGCAATCCAAAGCCGTACTCGTTCGGTTTATGTCTGGCGTTATGCGCGATGGCGCTGCCGGCACGCCCAGCGAACCGAACTCAGTCGCTGCGTTCGGCCGCGCTTAGAGCCGAATGCGGCTGATGACGAGACCCACACGAGGTCACGCTCCAGTTCGCGCGAGTTGAGGCCCGGTCTCGCCGTGCGCGCCCCCGGCACAATCTGCGTCGGGCTTTCCTGGACAAATGCAGTTCCCACGATGACGGAGATCACGACGCCTTCAATCGAAGAAGGAACGTTGCGCGGTTCCAAGGGTTGGTGAGGATTGACAGGAGAACCTCGTGCGCACAGCCCTTGTAGTGGAAGACGAAGTGCTGATCCGCTTGACATTGGTCGACGCGCTGCACGAGGCGGGCTTCGACGTCGTCGATACTGGCTCGGCAGACCATGCTGTCAAGATCATAAACGAGCAGACGATCCACCTTCTATTCACGGATATCCAGCTGCCGGGCAAGCTGACGGGCCTCGATCTCGCCCAAAGAGTTGCCGAGCGTTTTCCCGATGCCGGAATCATCGTGGCATCCGGCCGGATACAGCCAACGAGCGCGGATTTACCGCCCAGGGCAAAGTTCTTCGCAAAGCCATTCCGCTTCGACCAAATCATCGAGTGCTTGAAAGCAATGAATCGTCACTAGATTTCGGCTGCACTCCGCATGCACATATATGACTGCGCAAGCGATGTGATCCGTGGCATAACGTGTGGGGCCGAATTCGAGAGACTTCATGAAGATTGCTGGCGATGCCGAAACGATTTCATCACGAGAGCGCTTCCTTGAGGCGATCGTGCAGAGCGCGATCGATTACGCCATCATATCCATGGACCTCGACGGCCTCGTGACGAGTTGGAATGAAGGCGCTGTCAAAATACTAGGCTGGGAAGCCGAGGACATGATCGGAAAACCGGCGACGGTTTTTTTCACGCAGGAAGATAGGGAAAATGGCGTTCCGCAGAAGGAGATGACCGCCGCCCTCAACCGCGGACGGGGAAATGACGAGCGATGGCATCTGCGCGCTGACGGCACGATGTTCTGGGCCTCCGGCGAAATGATGGCTTTGCGTGCGCCCGACGACAAGACGATCGGCTTCATCAAAATCCTTCGCGACAGAACCGGGGAACGTGAACGGGCGGAGCGAGAGCGTCTCCTGATGCACGAGCTCGCCCATCGGATGAAGAATACGCTGTCTGTCGTCCAGGCGATCGTGACACAGTCCTTGCGGAATGCGGTTTCCCTGGACGATGCGACCGACAAGCTTCAATTGCGTATCGCAGCCTATGCCAAGGCCCATGAAATCCTGTTGCAGAGGGACTGGGTAAGCGCAACGCTCGCGGACGTCGTGGCGGCCGCCAAAATGAACATCGGGTTGGACGGGAGCTCTCGGATCAGATCAAGCGGGCCTGATGTGCACCTCGGACCACAAGCGGCTCTATCATTTGCAATGATTTTTCACGAACTCCTCACAAACGCCTCGAAATATGGAGCTTTGTCGAATGCAGAGGGGTATGTCGACATAACATGGGCAATCGAACGTCGCGATGCCACGGAGACGCTCGTCACATGCTGGCGAGAGATCGGCGGTCCGCGCATCGCGAATTCCGAACCGGATCGCAAGGGGTTCGGCTCGCGCCTCATCGTTTCCAGCCTGCAAGCCTTCGGTGAGGCGAACGTCTCCTACAGGCAAGAGGGGTTCGTCCTCCTTGCCGAGTTACCGCTCGCAAAAATTCAGCTCCAAAGTGACTTATCCGCGATTGAAAAGTCGACGCGCTGAGGCAAGCCCGCATTGCGGCATCTTCGCCCTCGTCAGCCAACAAAAAAGGCCGGGGCGAAACCGCACCGACCTTCCTCATCATCGCTTGTCTACCAGTGCCAGTACATCCGTGGTCAAAAGCATGAAGCGATGGCGGCGATTGCGAGCGGCAGAGATTTTCCAGCGCTCATCAGCAATACCGATAAATGATATATAGGCGGTCACTTTGTCGAAAACAAGCTTCATGCGACATGCTTGCTTGCGAACTGCGGGCAATCTTTGTTTCACGCCTTCAAGCCACAGAAATGATGTGTTGCCAAAGGAGGGAAATAGGTCCACAGTCCTTGTTCCAGCAGCCATCTTACGGGCGCTGCTGTTTGAGGGTTTATTACCCTGGCCCCAAGCGAGGAGGACGCCATGTCTTCCCTATTTCACCAACCGAAGAAATACGATTTTGCGACCCTGGCCGGTTACGTCTTATCCGCAACGAGCCTTGCGATGATCGTCTACATCCTGATCGAGGGATGGCTGTGGTAATCCTCAACGGCGAAGACGACGGGAAGCGGTGTTCGAAATGACCGAAAGAACCACACAAACTGAAATCACGTTCACGCATCCGTTTCGTCTGGAGTCCCTTTCTGAGCCCCTGGAAGCGGGCACATATCGCCTGGTCGTTGACGAGGAGTTGATAGAAGGCCTGAGCTTTACCGCGTATCGGAGGGTGGCGACCCACCTTGAGATTCCCGCGATTTCGGTCGCGATGGCCAGACGCCAGTTCCTTCAGGTATCGCCGGCAGAGATCGACGAGGCATTGGTACGCGACGGAGCAGCCCCGCTGTCGCGATGACCGGCACGTTGCTACCTGCCCGTCGACGTTGAATCCAGCACGCCGGCTTTGGCTTGGGGTCCCGTTATCGGCGGCTCGGTGGCCGCAGCGGCCACCACAATCATTCTTCTTCTCCTAGGTTCCAGTGTGGGCCTCACGATGCTCTCACCATGGGCAGGCAACAGCGCTTCCTTCACGACAGTCAGCGTCACGGCCGCCATCTGGTTCGTGGTCGTTCAGTGGCTGGCCTCCGCGCTTGGCGGTTATCTGGCCGGCGGCTGCGGACGAAGTGGGCTGGCGTTCACACGGACGAGGTGTTCTTTCGCGACACCGCGCACGGCTTTCTGAGCTGGGCACTGGCAACGGTGAGGGCGGCTTCTTTTCCAGCATATGGCAGAACAATTTTATTGTGCAGCGCAGCAACCTTATTGCGGCCGAGGGGTTAGAGTGTATGCGCCGGTCCGGCGCACAACCCGGAGCCCCCCATGAGATCCCTGTCCGATACGCTCGAACGGCTTGCGCGGCTGCGCTCCGTCAAACCCGCCGCACCGGCCGGCTCCATCCTGAGGAAGCTCGATCATTTCGGAGGCAACCCGGGCGGCCTGACGGCCTGGCAGCATGTGCCGAAGCAATTGCCGGCAGCACCGGCTTTGGTGGTCGTGCTACACGGCTGCACACAAACCGCCGCCGGCTATGATGCCAGCTCCGGCTGGTCGGCCCTCGCCGAGGACTACGGCTTCGTAGCGCTCTTTCCCGAACAGAACAGACAGAACAATGCGAACCTTTGTTTCAACTGGTTCAATGCCACCGACACCCAGCGGGACCAGGGCGAAGCGATGTCCATCCGGCAGATGATCGCCAGCATGGTCATCGAACACCGCATCGATGAGCGCCGGATCTACATCACCGGCCTTTCTGCCGGGGGCGCAATGGCCAACGCCATGCTGGCCTGCTACCCGGACGTCTTTGCCGGCGGCGCCATCATCGCCGGTCTCCCATACGCCGCCGCCTCGACCGTCCCGGAAGCGTTCGACCGCATGCGCGGCGAAGGAATTCCGAAGACTTCCGCCTTGCAGGCAAACCTGCGCGTCGCCTCGCGACATGAAGGCGCCTGGCCGACGGTTTCCGTCTGGCAGGGAACGAGCGACAACACGGTGGTTCCGGAAAACGCGGCCGCGATCATCGCGCAATGGCGTGGCGTCCATGCGGTTCCGGACCAGCCCACCCAGGTCGATACAATCGATCGACATTCACGGTCCATATGGCGCGACGATCGCGGCATTGAGGCACTCGAGCTCTACAGGATTTCCGGCATGGGGCATGGTACGCCGATCGACACATCCACCGGCTATGGCAGGGCCGCGCCATTCATGCTCGACGTCGGTCTTTCCTCGACGGTGCAGATAGCCAGAACCTGGGGCCTTGCCGCCTCCTTCGAACGCCGCGAGCGCCCGCAGGCGTCGACCTCTGCGGAAAGAACGATCACGCAGCAACCCCCATCGAGCGGCGGCGCCGGCAACAATATTCAGTCCGTCATCGAGGGGGCACTGCGTTCGGCCGGCCTAATGAAATGACTGCGGGTTCAGCGCCATCCATGAAGAAAATAACCGCTTCATCGCCGCACGACGCAGCCGACGCCGCCACCATCCACGATGTGAAGCCAGGACGGGGCGCGGGCGGCGAACTTCATCAGACCGCAGAACGCAACACACCCTTGCTGACGACTTTCATTTCCGCGAAAAGACCTTCCAATTCGACGACGAGTGTATTCCCGACCGGGTCGTCCATGCCCGTGGCTATGGCCCGGAACGCTTCTTTGATATCCATGAGGCGCTTGCTGCCTATACCAGGGCCGACCCTTTCCAGCGCCTTGGCGAATGCACGCCCGGCTTCGTTCGCTTCTCGACGGTCACGGGCAGCAAGGGGTCCTTCGACCTTGCACGCGAAGTGCGGGGCTTCGCGGTGAAAATCCATACGAGGGAGGGAACTGGGATCTTGTCGGCAACAATATCCCAGTCTTCCTCATCAGGATGCGATCAAGTTCCCGGACGTGATCCATGCCGTGAAGCCTGAGCCCGACTGGGCTCTTTCCGCAGGCCCAGTCCGCCCATGACACCTTCTGCAACCTTATCAGCCTCTTCGACGCTGTCGCGCTGTTGATCTCCGTCGAAGCATCGTCGACCCGGTGAAGACGCGAGGGCCCGCGACCTCGCCGCCGATGCCTTTCAGCACTGCAAGTTTGTCGGCTACGACGCGTCGGCGATACCATTGCTTGTAAATGGCCGGCATCGGCTATGCTCTTGATGAGGGTACCGTTTGAGGAAGAGCTTGCACGCTTCGTATCGGATCTCGGCAAGCTGCGTGTGTGGGGACAGGAGTCTTCGGTAAAGCTTGGCAAAGCCTCAGCGGCGATCGAGTAGGATCACGAATGGGGCGCGGGGGCAATGCCGCGCTTTTCGTCACGGGTTCTGATGCGCAGCACGGACTGGATCATTTCCATTTCACGCGATGAAACTTCAGGAACTCTGGCATCGGAAGACATGTCGTCCTCCTTTGATTGGGGCCAGGGTAACTAACCCTTGAACAGCAGTGTCCATACCATGGCTGCTGAAGAAACCCCATGAGCCTCCCCCGCCTCGTTAGCAAGGATTCAATAAGGCGAAGTCGAGGGAATGCCTCTGATGGCGGCAGAGGTCGCCAGCTGGCATCGCCTAGCCAAAGTCGGAAGTGGTCAGCGTGTTCGAATTGCGCCGATGCTTTGTATACACTCTCCTTGCAGCGTCGTAGATGGGCGTGCGCATCGCATCGAAAGCCGAAAGGCACTGCGCTTCCGACATGCCCGCCGCTCGTGCGCGGCCCTCGGCCAGCGCCTCGGCCTCGACGAAAAAACGGATCTCGAACATGCCGTCATGGCCGAAAAAACGCACGGCATTGCGCACCTCGTCGAAACTGCGGGCCGGGTTGGGGAATGCCAGCGTCATGACTGGCACCTGTTGCGTTCGTTTCTGCGCCGAGCGTTGCGTCGATTGAGCGTCAGCATGCCGTCGGTCGCGTCCGATATGGTGAGGTCAGTCAGCGTGCAGCCGTTGATCCGTGCCGGGACGCCGGTGAAGACATGATATACAGTCCAGGTTCGATCCCTCTCGATCCTCCTTCCGTATTGATGGTCGAGTGCGTCGGTAGCGGACGCCCCGCCTTCATTCTCCCAAACCTCGACCCTAAGCACCTGTCGCTTGTGTTCAGCATGAATATTCATGGGTTTTAACCTTTCATCCGGAGTTCCCGCGCGGATTTCGCCCGTGTAGAGCCTGTTTCCGTCTGGATCACCAAGGGACAGCGCGTCGGGTTTCTGCGGCATGTTGAGAGTTTTCGAAAGCTGATGGGTAATTTCGATTGCGCTGACGAGATCGATGGCATCCAAGGTTTCACGACCGATAACAGCATAGGCATCGTCCGTTTTTCGAGTCCGGTAAAACGCAATTACGAACTTCATTACCTTCCCTCCCCTCTCGGACAATCACCGTCGTCACGCTTTACCCTTGGAACGCGGCGCATTGCTGTTTGCAGCAAGTTTCAGATGGCTGGCGAACGATGATGCGTCGGGCTTGGGTGCGGCCTTGTCCTGCTTAGGCTTCCTGGTCTCGCGATTGCTACGTTTCTGTCCCTTAGCCATGGCCGAAGGTCCTTTCGATAAGAGTGGCTCCCTCGCCTGATGAAGTATTTACCGGCGTGAGCTTGTCCTGTGTTGTCACCCGTTCGTGACGTTCGTCGTCATTACGAATGCGATACTGCGGAAACGCACCGGCCGACGGGAGGGTGCCGGTAATGCGATAGATGCCGGCGATCGAAGGTCGCGATTGGAAGCCGCCCTTCAGCCGGACAGCCTGCCCCACGGCGTAGAGATGCCGCGTTGTATCCGGGCGGACCTGTCGTAAGAGGTTTCGGGAAATAGTCTGGTTGTCGGTCATGTCTGGTTGTCCTGTGTCGCGCTTTGCACGCCGGCTCCGGCAAATGAATGAGGCAAGCGATCCCTTGCCACGCAAGCCGGGTAGCAGAAGTGTCTTGGAGAAATGCACGATGGTCTACGCCGTGCGTCTGGTTAGGGTGGGCCGTGTCCCGAGGTGGCCCGCCGCTCTCCCGAGCCGGCGCACACCCGCATCCGCCCGTTTCAATGCATCGACTGGAACGGCATACCGCACCATTGGCGCATAGATTCGCTATCGAGTATTCAAGAAAGAGGGTGCGTCTCTGCACCGCGAGGCCAGGCCAGCCACCAGGAAGCCTATTCATGCGCCTCGATTGCGTGGAAAACAAGGCGTGTGAAGCTGGGGGGGTCGAACCAATAACATCCTCGCCCGGAACGCATCGTCGAAACAAAGTGGCTGAACCGCTGCATGGGCCTGTCTCATCCCCCGTTTTTCACACAACTCGTGCTGCTCATTCGGCAACCGTCGCGACGGACGCAATCCGCCACGTCTTCACTATTACCTGTGTTTACCCGGGACGGTCTGTTATGAATGGCCCACGCATTGCTTTCGAACAACGCGATATCGAGGTTTCGAAGTCAGCGCCGCCCCGCAACACGCATCGGTGATTGGATGACCATTTTCTCCGTCCGGCATGTCACCGCCTATCGCTACAGGAGACGCGTGGCATTCGGCGAGCATCGGCTGCTGTTCCGGCCAAGGGACAGTTTCGATCAGACGCTTTTGAATTCTCGCCTGATGGTGAAGCCGCAACCGGACCATGTCCGGTGGATCCATGACGTCTTCGGTAATTGCGTCGCCCTCATAGGCTTTGCCAAGGCCTCACGTGACCTTCGCTTCGAAACCGTCATTCGCCTTGAGCACACACCACTGGCCGCAATGGATCTGCAGATCGACGAGGAGGCTTTGACCTATCCGTTTGCATACGATCCCGAAGAAGCACCGGACCTGGAAGGAACCATCAGGCGTCAATACCCCGACCCGGAGGGTGAGGTCGCCAAATGGGCGCAGCAATTCGTGCGGATCGGGCAGCCCACCGAAACCGGGCACCTGCTGATGACGATGTGCTACGCGATCCATGAGGGTTTCGTTTATGCCCGCCGGTTGGAGCACGGGACGCAGGCTCCGGTCGAAACCCTCAAGCTCCGGCGTGGCACCTGCCGCGATTTCGCGCTGTTGATGATGGAGGCGGCTAGATCGCTCGGGCTCGCTGCACGCTTCGTCACCGGTTACATCTACGTTCCGGATCGCGATGGTTCAACCACGCTCGGTGGTGGGTCGACCCACGCCTGGTGCCAGGTTTATCTGCCCGGCGCCGGCTGGGTGGAGTTCGACCCCACCAACGGCATTGTCGGCAACCGCGACCTGATCCGCGTCGGTGTGGCCCGCGATCCGAAACAGGCGGTTCCGCTTTGGGGTAGCTACGATGGCAGCGCCTCCGATTTCGACAGCATGTCCGTACAAGTGAACGTTACAACCGACGATCTCGGCGCCAGGCTCCATGGATGAGCGGAACACCCGCCTCGCCTGGACGTTGCCGCTGAACAGCCGTTTTGGCAGGGGTTCCTCCTCATAAGGATGCAACAATGAAAATACGCGCTGGGTTTCACCTGGGCTACGAATGCAAGCAGGCGACGCCGATGCTGCTGGTCCTCAACATCCATCCGTCACGCCGCGCGGATCTTCTCACCGAACAGGTGCTGAGTTTCGACCGGCCGATCGAAAGCTGGGGGTATATCGATGGCTTCGGCAATGCCTGCAGCCGGATCGTCGCGCCGCCGGGGCTTACCACGATCTCCACGGAGTTCGAGATTTATGATGGTGGCCTGCCAGATCCCACGCCGGAAAATGCCTTCCAGCACGATATCAAGGATCTGCCGGACGACGTGCTGGTGTACCTGCTCGGCAGCCGCTACTGCGATACCGACCACCTTGCAGACTTCGCCTGGAAGACGTTTTCATCGACGCCTCTCGGCTGGCCGAGGGTCCAGGCGATCCTCGACTTCGTTCACAACCACATCGCATTCGACTACCAGAAGGCCGATCCTCTCAGGACAGCCTATGGCGGATACAAAGACCGGACAGGCGTGTGCCGCGACTTCGCGCATCTCGCCATCACGCTTTGCCGGTGCATGAACATTCCCGCGCGGTATTGCACGGGCTATCTCGGCGATATCGGCGTACCGAAGGACCCGAACCCGATGGATTTCAGCGCCTGGTTCGAAGTCTATCTCGGTGGCCACTGGCATACCGTCGACGCGCGGCACAACACGCCACGCATCGGCCGCATCCTGATGGCGACCGGCCGCGACGCCACCGACGTGGCGATGACGACCGCCTTCGGGCCGGCAATCCTCTCGCGTTTCGAAGTCGTAACGGAAGAAATCACCCACGCTGCCTAGCGGGTCATTTGAAGCGCGAGATCGAGAACTGTGCTAAATTGAAAAAATCGCATCAGCGGCCCATCTCCTAGAATAAGCGCTCCGATCTACGGCAATCGTTTCGGGAGGGCGGAATATGTGGGCGCAAGCCGACGCTCTTCGTGATGTCGGCGCTTGAATCCGAGATCGAAGCAATGTATATACTAGAAAGTATATACAATAAGGAGGCACGTATGCCACATGTCGCACGCGTATTCCAATCCGGAAACTCTCAAGCAGTTCGCCTGCCGAAGGAATTCCGTCTCAACGTCGATCGTGTGGAAATCACCCAGGAGGGCGATGCGCTCATTTTGCGTCCGCATGTCGAGCGTGGTGAATCGTGGTCGTCGCTGAAGGCTGCGCTGGCGCGCGGCCTAAGCGAGGATTTCTTGGAAAGCGGGCGCGAACAGCCAGACCCACAGGACCGGCCGGAGTTTGATGCGGTGTTTCCGTGATTTCGCATCTCCTCGACACCAACGCGGTCATCGCCTTGATCGGCCGCAGATCGGAAGAATTGGTCAATCGAGTGCTCCAGAACGCCGAAGGGACAATCGGCCTGCCGTCGATCGTCGCGCATGAACTCTATTTCGGGGCACAGAAGAGTGCGAAGGTTCAGCACAACCTCGAGACCTTGCGCTTGTTGTTCGCAGATTTTCCGATCCTCGATTTCGACCAGCGCGATGCTTTTGCCGCCGGCGAGATTCGGGCTGCTCTGGCCGCCAAAGGCACGCCCATAGGTCCCTATGACGTCTTGATAGCAGGGCAAGCCAAAGCTCGCGGCCTGATGCTCGTCACCAACAATATGGGCGAGTTCAACCGGGTCGAGGGCCTTCATGTGGAAGACTGGTCAGCGAGCTAGCATTACAGGTGCGTTTTGGTTTTCAGATGAGCTCGTCAAGCGGCCGCCTGACCAGCGCGTCTCCAGCGTGACCATGCGATGACGTAGGCAGGCCCCTATGCGACACTGCGAGCTTGACGGCAATGCGGCGAACCTCCGGACAGACCATTGGATCAAATCCTGATGGTCAGCATCCGCAGTCTTTTTTGGATGTCTCGTCGCTAGCGCGGTACCGGATCAACGTCATCATGCGAAGGCGAGGGAGACGTGGCGATGCCAGCCATGCCCCTGACCAGGCTTCGTTGTGATCGAGTCCGAGCTCCTTCTTGGCGGTCTCGAAGCTGCCTTCGATCGCCTGACGATGGCCTTCAACGTAAACGAGCGTCTGGCTGACGAAACGCCATGACATCGCGGAACCATTGCGCCTCCACGCCCGACTTCATGGCCGGGATACGATATCCGGCGCGGATGGTGAGCTTGCCCTCGCGGTGCAGGGCAAAGAGCCTGTCGTAGCTCGACGCCGGGCCTGCCGACGGATCGATGAAGCCCGTCATCCCGCCACTGTTCAGCGCGGTGAAGAACGCCTGCAGGCTTTCCTTCCTGCGCGCTTCCTCCTGCGGCGCGATCTGTGCGAAGAGCGCATTGTAGGATGCGATGGTGCCGAGCAGTTTGCCCGTCGCCTTTCCATCCGGGCCGCGCTCGATGGTGATGCCCGCAGAAACTGCAGGCTCCGCATCGTCGAGCCTCAGCGCTTCCACGCCTTTGGCGTTCACGAGCGCGTAGTCATAGAGATACTGGATATAGGCCGGGCGATCCGGAACGGCCTGCGTGAGCTCGGCAAAGGTTGGAGGTCGTTTTTCCGCGAACTGTTCGGGAAGCCATGATCCGACGACGGCAACCCATTCAGTTTCGGCGCGGTCGCGCGCCGCATCCTGCAACGCTTGAAGGGCGTCGGAAAGGTTTGTCTCACCGTACCAGTACGTTTCGAAGGTGAAGGTCTGGCCGCCTCGAATGGCATGACTATGCGTATCGACCAGGCCGGGAATGACGGTTTTTCCCTTCAGGTCGATGACGCGCGTCCGATCGGTCTTCAGCGACGTGATCGCCTCGTCATCACCGATTGCGGTGATGCGCTCGCCCGCAATCGCCAAAGCGCTGGCCCGGGGTTTGTCCGTATCCATGGTCACGATGACGGCGTTGTGAAGGATTAGGTCCGGCCCGCCGGCCAAAGCCGCGCCGGCAATCAGGAGCGAGCCGACCGAAGCAAGGATCGTCTTCTCGAACAGATATCTCATCGTCTTCAAATCCTGTGTGGAATCCATCGGGTGCTGCCCGAGAGCAGTTGCAAGGAACAAGGGCCGCGGAGTGGTCCGCGGCCCCTGCCTGCCGCACGTCAACCGCGCTGCGAGTCGAGCTGCTCGTGGTTCTTCTCGACGTCCTGCGCCTTCAGGTAGCTTTCGATCAGCAGCTGGTAGGCCGGGAAGATCTTGGTGTAGATATTCGCCCATTCCTGGGCGTCGTCACGGTGCCAGGTCTTCTGCAGCTCGGAGGCGACGGCGGCGGTATCCATCGGCACGACGCCGGCCTGCACGACGCGGGTGAGCGTGATCTCCTCGGCCATCTTGGAATAGGTGCCAGAAGCATCGATGACGGCAAAGACCTTGTAGCCGTCCTGTACGGCCGCGATCGACGGGAAGGCCATGCAGACGCTGGTGATGGTGCCGGCAATGATCAGGGTCTTGCGACCGGTCGCCTTGACGGCGGCGACGAAGTCCGGATTGTCCCACGCGTTGATCTCGCCCTTGCGTGCGATATACTGCGCATGCGGTGCATTCTCGTGGATTTCCGGGATCAGCGGGCCGTTCGGGCCCTGCGGCACGGAGGCGGTGGTGATGACGGGCATCTTGGACAGCGTCGCCATCTTGGCAAGCGCTGCGGCATGGTTGCGCAGCACCGGCATCGGCATGTCGCCGACGGTCTGGAAGAGGCCGCTCTGATGGTCGATCAGCAGCATGACGGCGTCATCGGCATCGATGACAGGACGCTGGCCGTTGAAGTTTGCGGGAGTGCTCATGTCAATTTTCCTTAGTTGCAGTTGCAGGTTGAAGGGAGGGGCCGGAAGCATTTCCGGCCCGGTCTGCCTCGGAGGAGAGCCGCCGAGGACAAGCTTGAAGGTCAGGCGGCGATCGTGCCGAACCTGCCGGCGCGAAAGTCTGCAAAGGCCTGCTGCAATTCTTCCGGCGTGGTCATGACGAAGGGGCCGCGCATGGCGACCGGCTCGCCGAGCGGCGTACCGCTCAGCACCAGAACCGTCGCGTCGCTCTCGGCCTCAAGGCTGAAGGCGCCGCCTGTACGGTCGAGCAATACGAACTGGCCGCCGCGGGCCGAGGACGTGCCGTTCACCAGAACGGAGCCGCGCAGGACGACGAACCCGGCCGTGTGCCCTTCGGGCAGATCGAGCGAAACGTCCTTGCCCTGGTTCAGCCTGAGGTCCCAGAGGTCGATCGGCGAGAAGGTGCGGGCCGGGCCCTTGTGGCCTTTATAGTCGCCGGCGATCACCCGCAGGCGGCCGGCCTCGCCGGCAAGCGCGACGGCCGGGATGTCGCGGTCGGACAGCGACTGGTAGCCGGGTGCCGCGTTCTTGTCCTTTGCCGGCAGGTTGACCCAGAGCTGGACCATGTCGAGCGTACCGCCCCGGCGGGTGAAGGCCGGCGAATGGAACTCCTCGTGCAGGATGCCGGCGGCGGCCGTCATCCACTGCACGTCGCCCGGGCCGATGACGCCGCCCGCTCCGGTCGAGTCGCGGTGCTCGACCTCGCCCTCATAGACGAGAGTCACGGTCTCGAAACCGCGGTGCGGATGGGCGCCGACGCCGCGCGGCTCGTTGGTCGGCGAAAAGGCCGCTGGACCGGCATGGTCGAGATGCAGGAACGGGCTGACATGTTCGCCGAACGTTTCATAGGACAGCATCGAACGAACCGGAAAACCATTACCGACCCAGTGCTGCGCGGGGCTGCTGTAGATGCCGAGAATCTTTCTCATGGGGTGTGCTCCTTGGGGCTTTGCGTTGGGCAATCTGTTGAGATCAATATACGGCTGCACCAAATCTGGCAGTAGACGGCAATATCGTGCTAGAATGTCCTGAATTCAGGACAATGGAGCCCCGATGCAGGATCTCAATGACTTCCGTTTCTTCGTCGACGTGATCGAGCAGAACGGCTTTTCCGCTGCCGCTCGCAAGCTCGGCATGCCGCGTTCGCGGCTCAGCCGCCGCATCGGCCTTCTGGAGAAAAGCCTCGGCGTCCGCCTCGTGCAGCGCTCCACGCGGCAGTTCACGGTGACCGAGATTGGCCAGGAATTCTATCGCCATTGCCTCGCGATGGTCGTGGAGGCGGAGGCCGCGCAGGAGGTGATCGAGCGCATGCGCGCGGAGCCGCGCGGCACCGTGAAGGTCAGCTGCCCGTCCTCCGTCATCTATTTCCAGGTGGGCGAGATGATCGCGCGCTTCATGGCCAGGCACCCCCAGGTCCATATCCACCTCGAGAGCACGAACCGGCGTGTCGATGTCATCAAGGAGGGGTTCGACGTCGCCATCCGCGTGCGCTTTCCCCCGCTCGTCGACAGCGACCTCGTGGTGCGCAAATTCGCCGAGAGCACCCAGAGACTGGTCGCTAGCCCCGGCCTGGTGGAGGGATGCTTCTCCCGGCCGCTCGTTCCGGCAGACCTGACGGCCATGCCGAGCCTTTCCTGGGGGCCGCCTGCCGGCAGGCACGAATGGCGGCTGGAAGGGCCGCAGGGCGCGACGGCAACCGTGCCGCACGATCCCCGGCTGGTGACGGAGGACATGGTGGCGCTCCGCCAGGCCGCGCTTTCCGGCATCGGCGTCTGCCAGTTTCCGACCATGGTCGTGCAGGAGGACCTGGCGGCCGGGCGGCTCGTCGACATCCTGCCGCAATGGGCGCCGCGCAACGGCATTATCCATGCCGCCTTCCCTTCCCGCCGCGGGCTGCTGCCCTCGGTGCGCACGCTCATGGATTATCTTGCAGCCGAATACGCGGCCTTGACCAAGGCCGAGTAAAGTTCGGACTGCGTCACAATGGTCAAAATGGACTGGATGCTGTGGCGTTCTGCGCAAAGAAGGACGCTGCGTCTCCTCCCCCCGTTTGTTCAATACGGCGCCTCGACTTGTCCATCGGCACATAGGCCGTCTTCAGCTGGGAATAGTGTTCCAGCGCCACCAGCGAATTCTCCATGAGAAGCCTGATGTTTGGAGCCGCCGAAAAGGATTTCAACCGGAGAGAACTTGTAAAGGCGTTGAAGGAAATCGAACCCGTATATCCGCTGGCAATACAGTTTATGTTACTGAATATCCTAACTTATGGCTTGGTTTTCAGGTGGGAGAAGACGTAGCTTCGCCACACGTAATTTGTCACGCCCTTCCATTCGCGCAGCGCCGGCGGCAGATCCGCCAATTCCCGATCAACCAAGCGTTCGCTCGCGTCATTCGTCCGAGGCGCCTGTGCTTTGCTGCGTGGCGCTTTGGCTGTATCCGATCCGCTCATCGTCACACCCCGTAAATCCGAAAAGACGGCCGGCCAAAGAGTTCCCGCACGGCGCCAAACCCCTCCAGCCGCTCGAACAGGCGGGTGGCGGCCCCTGCCCCCTTGGTGCGCACCTTCGACGCCGCGGCAGGCAGCATGTCAGCGCGCCGGGCGATCTTCCGGCGGCGCGCAGCGCCGTACCCGCCCCCCTCGACCAGCGCGAGGCAGACGGCGCGCGGGAAGACGGGGGCGCCTGGGCGCACACGGCCGCGACCGCCGAGCGGGCGGAAGGCCGGGCCGCTCGGCCATCGGCAGCGGTACGAGATGGGTCCATTTCAGCCTAACCGCGACCAACATGTCGGCGGGCATCCAGGCGAGCGGTTCGGCATCCGGCCGGCCGGCATGGATCACCGTCACCAGCGCGGCGGCGAACGGGGTGAGCGGGCGGACTGGAGCGCATCGTCGACGTGAGCGACCGCCAAGGCAAGCCGGCCGTCCCAAGTGAAGCCCCAGAAGATCGGCAAGTTCGGCCACCGCTTTCGAGGAAAACGCAGGTTTTCGCGTGGCGAGCCTTTTGTAGGCCAAAAACACCCCGCCCGCCGGGCCAGGATCGTCGCCAACAGCGGTCAGCAGAACGGCGTCGCGCAGTCCCGCTTCTTCCTCGTTGCAGACCAACAGCCGAACGGCAGTGGTGGCACATTTCAGGGCTTGGCGCGATCGCCAACAACCGGCCCACACAGTTTCGGCGGAATCGAGATCATCCATCTATTTCAAAGCAATGCCGGCTGCGAAGGCAGCATCCAGCTCGCTTGGCTCGCGGCAAGGCCCAGCCAGGTATCTGCGGCAGGGTGACAACGGCCTCCGAAGAAGAAATTGCTGGCGTCACAGCGGAATTACCGCAGTGACGACAGAGTGACCTGCCGCAGAATAAGGTACGGATGACGACCGCATTGTTTGCAGCAGCCGTGACGATGATCCGTCATGGTGTTGGCGCAGTCACCTTCCGGCGGGTGTCGAACACCGGAGCCTGGCGCAGCGATCCCGCGCCGGTTAGTCCCACTGCACTAGCCGTACCCAGCCGGCATTCCCAGACGCGCCCAGGCTCATCTCGCGCGTCGTCCCTGCTCCAGCGGGGAGAGCCTTGCTCATCACCGGCTTCGCCTGTCGGTCGTTCCACGGCCGTGCGATAGCGCGCGTCCTTCAACCATCCACCGTTCCGTCATCCCTCCGCAGCGGGCCTTTCGCCTGCAGCAGTCGTCTTGTCCAACCACAGGAGCTTCATCCATGTCCGACACATCCTGATCCTAATGCATCGCCCGCCGCTGACCTTCCCACAGGAAGCAGCGCGGAAGCCTCACGCGAACGAGGCACTACCGGTGATCCGGGCACCTGCCCCTGGCCCTTGCGGGCATCCCGCTTCCACGCGGGTTGGCATCAACACTGACCCAAGACTCCACCCGGAACGACGATCCTTCACGCAATTCGAACTTTTTGGCTGAAGCAGATGGACAATCTCACCTTTACCCTGAAGCAACTGTGCCGGCGCAATCGCGACGGCAGCCATGCGACGCAGGCCGACCGGATGCACTCGCTGACGCTGGCCGCCCGCCAGTTGAGCGAAGCTGGTTTCCGGCAGATGCGCGCCACCTCCCTCAAAGGCCGGCATGTCGACGCGCTTGTGGGCCGCTGGCAGGAGGAAGGGCTTTCAGCCGGCACCATGAAAAACCGGGTTTCGCACCTGCGCTGGTGGGCGGAGAAGATCGGCAAGCCCGGTCTCATTCCCGCCGACAATGCAAAGCTCGGTATTCCGCAGCGTAGGTACGCGACGAACGAGAACAAGGCGGCCGAGCTCGGCACCCGGCTGGAGCGCGTCACCGATGCCCATGTCCGCATGAGCCTTCAATTGCAGCAGGCGTTTGGCCTGCGCCGGGAGGAAAGCATCAAGTTCCAGCCGCGTTATGCCGATCGCGGCGATCATATCGCGCTGAAGGGTTCATGGACCAAGGGCGGACGGGAGCGGACGGTTCCGATCACCACAGTCGAGCAGCGGGTGATACTGGACCATGCCCATGTTCTTGTCGGGGCCGGCTCACTGATCCCGGCGCACCTGACCTACATCCAGCAGCGCCATGTCTATGACGGACAATGCAAGGCAGCCGGCCTCAGCCACATGCATGGGCTGCGCCATCGCTACGCCCAGCAGCGCTACGAAGTCTTGACCGGATGGAAGCCGCCGGCAGCCGGTGGCCCGGCCATCCGGCAACTGACACCGGAGCAGCGCCTCGTCGATTATGAGGCCCGCCAACAGATCAGCCGGGAGCTGGGCCACGAGCGCATCCAGATCACGTTCGTCTATCTCGGACGATGATGGCTGCAGAGAATAGGCCGGCCTCGCCAGGCTGGCCACTCAAGCAAGGAAATCGAGGAAACGCTCAGACATAAGGGCATAACGAAAAACCTCTCCTCGCGCCAACGAGAAGAGGTTTTCGGTCACCCTCGAGGAACTGGCCTTGTTCGTTGTCGGCGACAATGATCTGGGACGGAAGCTCGCCCGGCTAGGAAAGCTGATCGAGCAGCGAAAGCGGAATGGACAACGCGAGTCCGCCGGCGGGATAAATCCCCATCTGAATCTGTTAAGTCTGCGCCGGAATAAGCGGGCAGCACTGCGCCAGCCTTCATTGAGGTCGGGCAGAGGTTCCGGATCGTGCGTAAGCTGTCACAGCATTCAAATAGCCCTGAACCGTAACGTTCGCGCCTGCGGCAGTCGAAGCATGTTGCTGGCGAACTGGGCCATGCCAAGAAGGCGGAGAAGGGTTTGAAAGCGAAGGGCTAAAGGAAGGGCATCAAGGGAAATGGTCCTATCCAGAAACGGAAAAGGAGAGCAAAGGCTCTTCTGCGTCACTCGGCAGGCTTCTTAACGAACGGCCACACCGCCGCTACTCTAGGGAATGAATTCGACGCCGGCCTTTTCGAGCGCGGTCTTAAGCACTTTCAGATTTGCTGCCGTGATTGTCGGCCGTCCATCTTCCAATAGCCAATCGGCCAAGGTGCCGATCTAGCGGCATTTCTCGCATTCGATCTCGTGGGCAATCATCGGCGCGGCCGTCACCGCGATCCCCGGCGGGACGGATCTCAGACAGATGCGCATGGAAATCGATGCCACCCGCATCGATGATCCGCTGCTACTCTTATAATGGCAGCGTTGCCACCGACCGTCACCACACCCAAACCTTCCAACATAGATACTACCGGGTCTGGCCACCCCGAGACGGTACACCTCGGCGCTATTTCGCGGTTCATATAATGCAACTCGTAGAGAGAGCCAAAGCCCCCGCGCATCATCCGACAGCGATCAGGCGCTTCGACGCAACGCACGCCCGCCTTTCTCTTTCATGGCAAGGCAAACGGCCATGAGAATGTCATGAAAATTCTCTCCGACTACCGCATCGATCGGCGAGCGTCCTTTCAGTCGGCCATAGGGATGCTTCAGCAAGCGATAGATCTGCCAGCCGTCCTTGTCCCAACCATGCATCAAAACCGCACGGATGAACCTGTCCTTGAGCGGATCAAGATGCCAATCGGGAATTCGGCGGCCGAGATTTCCAACAGTCAGGGCCAGTAGCTTGCCAGTGCGAACGTCGTAATTGACCGACTGCCTCGACTTGCCGACGGCTTTCGCGAAATCTACCACCGACAGATTGCAAGGCGAGTTGAATAATTCCAGCATCTCCAGCCGTTCACGCTGAGCGTCCGTGACAGCGTCCGCGATACTGGGGCGGGCGGTCACCGCAGGCAGGCGCGTTATCCGGGCCTTCACGATTGCGAACCCGTCATCTCCGGTCTCTCCCGCCCAAGCCGCGGGTTCCGTTGCCGAGTGAGATAAAACGCCCCCGGACTGCTCTGCGAATGCAAAGGGAAGCCCCACTGCCGCACCCGGCAACCGCAGGCTGCCCTTCTCCACCTTACCATGCTCAAACAGATCCAGCCGATCCGCCCAGTCCTGCATCATACGCCGACGCGGCTCGACATATTCGGCGTGATTGTAAGCAGAACTGACCTTGTCCGGATCGGCATGCGACAATTGCGCATCGACCCAGATTTTCGGATATCCGATTTCGTTGAGCGCGGTTGAAATCGTTGCCCGGATACCGTGTCCGGTGAGCCGATCTTTGTAGCCAAGGCGCTTGAGCGCTGCGTTGAGCGTATTCTCGCTCATCTGTTTTTTCGGATCGTAAGCGTGTGGAAACAGGAAGCGCTGTGTGGGAGCGACAAGCGTGAGCATATGGCGGACGACTTCGACGGCCTGAACCGACAATGGCACGATGTAGGGCGGAACGTCGCGCGGACGCTTCCGACGCTTACGCATTTCAAGCTGCAACTGCTTGACGATCTCCGGCGGGATGATCCACAGCCCCTTGTCGAGATGGAACTGATCAGGCGTCGCAAGCCGAACCTCTCCAGTGCGTACTCCGGTCAGAAGAAGAAGCCGGAGGCCCAACTGGGTTTGTAGCACGCCGGGATAGTTTCGCAGCAGCCGAAGGAAGGAAGGCAATTCATCCATCAAGAGATAGGGATTGTGCCGCACCGGTGGCAGCGGAGCCGCAATCGCATCCAGGTCGGATGCCGGATTATTTTCCATGTCCGGCACCACGACAAGCGCGAAGCGGAACATCTGGCGCAGCCAGGTCCGCACCTTGTCCGCCACCGAGAAGGCTCCCCGCCGCTCGATGCGGTCGACAACGGCGAGCAGATCATGCCGCCTGATCTCGAGGATCGGCCGCTTGCCAAGCTTCGGCAGGACATCCTTGGCGAAGACGCGCCTGATCTGTGTCAGTGTCGTCTGACGCCCCTCCTTGAGGGAAAGCGCCCGTCGCTGGAACCACTTTTTGTAGACCACGCGGAAGGTGTTTTCGTCGGCGTCAGCGCGTGCTCGCTTCTTCTGCTCTCGGTAAGCCTGTGGATCGGTTCCTGCGGCAAGCACCGCATTGGCTCCATCGCGAAGAGCGCGCGCCTGCTGAAGGCTGAGTTCGGGATAAGTTCCAAACGAAATGCGGCGGCGCCGCTCCGCCCAGACATAGCGGTAGTGCCAAGATTTCACGCCGTTCGTCGCGACGAACAGCGAAAGACCGTCCGAATCGTTGAGCGTGTAGTCCTTGCCAAGGGTCTTCGCCTGTCGGATCTTCAGATCGGTAAGTGCCATGTTCCTGCTCCTGATGTTTAGTCAGGGCCGGGATTTTTGGCTCGCTCGCCTCATGCCGCCAGAATCAATCCGGAACCGTCAGCGCCCGCTTTGATGTACCGTTTAATGTACCATTTTGGGGTGGCTGTGGGTGGTTTTCGGTGGATGATGCTGGATTAGCGAAAAGCGATTATCCTTCCAGTTTCAACGGCTTGCAGAACTCACTGGAATTCAGCGGAAGCCAAGATGGAGCGGGTAGCGGGAATCGAACCCGCGTATTCAGCTTGGAAGGCTGCTGCTCTACCATTGAGCTATACCCGCGGGGTCATGATCCGTGCGACAGAATGGTGGAGGGAGTTGGATTTGAACCAACGTAGGCTGAGCCAACGGATTTACAGTCCGTCCCCTTTAACCACTCGGGCATCCCTCCATATTCCGTCGGGATCAAGCGACCAGTGTCGACCGGCGGGCAGTGCCTTTTCGGCGGCGCCTTCGATCTGGCGGCGTATATGACGGGCACAAATCGTCCTGTCAACACAAGGCCATGGAAAAAATTGCGAAAAACGTCATCGTCCCCATCCGGCATCCGGAAGAGGCCGTCCGCGCGTTCGGAATCCCCCTGCCCTTGTTCGCTATTTTTCGCACGCCGCGCACATAAACCGCTGCACACTGGGGCGCCAGATGGTCTATAAGGCCGGCATGAGCAAAGACGATACCGGCGGCAAGTCCGCAAAAGACACCCATTACGCCAAGCTGCGCCGGGCGCACCGCGACCAGCGGCGCGAACGCGGCGAGATTCCGACACCCAGGGACGACCGCCGCCGCAGGCAGGCGGAAGGCTGGAAGGCGCCGGCTCTCGCTCCCGACCAGGTCCATCTCTATGGCCTGCACACGGTGCGCGCGGCCCTAGACAATCCGGAGCGGCAGATCATCAAGCTTTCGGTGAGCCAGAACGCCGCACAGCGGCTGCAGCTGCCCGAGCTTTCGACCCTGCCCTATCCGGTCGAGACCGTGCTGCCCTCCGACCTCGACAAGGTGCTCGGCCCCGAGGCGATCCACCAGGGCGTGATGCTGGAAACGCGCCCCCTGCCGATGCGCCGCCTGGAGGCGCTGAAGGACAGCCCGCTGCTGCTCGTGCTCGACCAGGTGACGGACCCGCACAATGTCGGCGCCATCATGCGCTCGGCCGTCGCCTTCAATGCCGGTGCCGTCATCACCACGCAGCGCCATTCGCCGACCGAATCGGGCGTGCTCGCCAAAACCGCCTCCGGGGCGCTGGAGCTCATTCCCTATATCCAGGTGACCAACCTCGCCGATGCGCTGGACGAGCTGCACAAGCTTGGCTTCCTGACGATCGGCCTTGATTCGGAAGGCCCGGAGCCGCTGGAGGGCACCCTGTCCGGCGAACGCATCGCGCTCGTCATGGGAGCGGAGGGCAAGGGCCTGCGACAGAAGACACGCGCCACCTGCAAGTCGCTCGCCCGGCTCGACATGCCCGGCACGATCAAGTCGCTCAACGTCTCGAACGCCGCCGCGATCGCGCTCTACGCCACGCAGCGGCATCTCTCGCGCTGAAATTACACCTCGCAAACGAAAGGCCCGCCGATGCGGAACCGGCGGGCCTTTGCATGTCGGCGGACGGCCTCAGCTGGCGCGCTTCAGCGCTCCGCGATCGGAAATGGTGCGCTCGGCCTCGGAAATCGCCTCGATCTTCGAATCGGGGCTGAGGTTCAGGCCCTCGGCGCGCACCAGCTCCACATCCGTGATGCCGAAGAAACCGAGCACGACCTTCAGGTAGCTTTCCTGATGGTCCATGGCGGACGCCGGACCGGCGGAATAATGGCCGCCGCGGGTGGAGACGATGATGACCTTCTTGCCCTTGGCGAGGCCCTCGGGGCCTTCGGCGGTGTAGCGGAAGGTCTTGCCGGCGACGGCGACGCGGTCGATCCAGGCCTTGAGCTGGCTCGGCAGGGAGAAATTGTACATCGGCACGCCGAGAATGATCGTATCGGCGGCCAGGAACTCGTCGAGCACGACCTTGCTTTCGGCGACCTCCGCGGCGATCTGGGCATGCACCTCTTCCGGCTTCGCATTGGCCGCCATCAGATGGGCGCCGGACAGATGCGGCAGCGGGTTGGCGACGAGGTCGCGATAGGTGATGGTGGCGGCCGGCTGCTCGGCCTTGATCTGGGCGGCGACGGCGGCCGTCAGGCGACGGGAGACGGAGTGATCGCCGAGAATGCCGGAATCGACATGGAGGATGTTCATGGGGCTGCACCTTTGTTTCGGTTGGGTGCAACACATATGCTGTGAAAACAATCACGCGATTAGACGGCAAAAATCCAATTGACTGTTTCCGGAGAGAAACAATAATTCGCAAAATACCCGGAGACATCCCATGCAGGACCTGAACGATCTCGCGCTTTACGCCGCCGTGGTGCGGCACAAGGGTTTTACCGCGGCGGCGAATGCGCTGTCCGTGCCGAAATCGAAGATCAGCAAGCGCGTCGCCGCGCTGGAGGAGCAGCTCGGCGTGCGCCTCATCGAGCGCTCCACCCGCAAGCTCGCCGTCACCGACATCGGCCAGTCCTTCTACGAGCGCTGCGAGGCGGTGCTCTCCGGCGTCGAGGCGGCGGAGGCCGTCGTGGCGGTCGCCAAGGCGGAGCCGGCAGGCACCGTGCGGCTGTCGATGCCGCCGGGCTTTGCGCCGATGATCGCAGACGTGCTGCCGGGCTTCATGAAACGTTATCCCGACGTCCGCCTCTCCATCCTCACCACCGGCCGCCCGGTCGACCTCATCGAGGAGCGGATCGACATCGCGCTGCGCGTGCGCGACGGCTACGACACGGACCAGTCGCTGGTCGTGCGCCGCTTCGCCGGCACGCGGCGCTATCTCGCGGCAAGCCCGCGTTTTCTCGAACGGTACGGCCCGGTCGATCTCGAGACGATCGGCCGCCTGCCCACGCTCTCCATGCAGGAGAACAATCCGCGCGTGATCTGGACACTCTTCCACCAGAACGGCGCCGTGCACGACGTCTCCCACTCCCCGGTGTTGCTGTGTTCTGATTTCAGCGTCCTGGAGCGCGCAACGATCGAGGGCATCGGGCTCGCCCTGCTGCCGGACATGATCGTGGAGCGCGGCTTTCGCAGCGGCTACCTGACGCCGGTCCTGCCGGAGTGGTCCAGCGCGGAATCGACCAGAGCTGGCTCGGGAAATCTGCACAGCGGGGATAAGTGGAGTTTCTGCCTGACTTCGGCTTAGATGCCGGGAACAGGAGAGACCATGACGAGACGACCGCGCCGGAACCATAGCCCGGCTTTCAAGGCGAAGGTGGCACTTGCCGCCATCCGAGGTGAGCAGACGCTGGTGGAGTTGTCCCAGCAGTTCGATGTGCACGCCAACCAGATCAAGCAATGGAAAGACCAGCTCCTTGAGGGGGCGACAGGTGTGTTCGGCGATGAAACGAAAGCGGAGCCGTCGGGTCCGACCATCGATGTCAAAACGCTGCACGCGAAAATCGGCGAACTGACACTGGAGAACGATTTTTTATCCGGTGCGCTCGGCAAGGCGGGATTGCTGGGCGGAAAGAAATGATCGACCGCGAGCACAAGCTATCCGTCGTGCGCCAGGCGAAGCTTCTCGGCTTCAGCCGTGGCAGCGTCTACTATCTGCCTCGTCCGGTGTCTGACGGCGATCTGGCCCTTATGCGCCGGATTGACGAATTGCATCTCGACTACCCCTTTGCCGGAAGTCGGATGTTGCAAGGGCTCTTGAGAGGAGAAGGTCTGGAGACCGGGCGGCGACACGTCGCCACGCTGATGAAGAAGATGGGCATCGAGGCGATCTACCGCCGCCCGAACACCTCGAAACCAGCGCCAGGGCACAAAATTTATCCCTACCTCCTACGAAAGCTGGCAGTCACCCGGCCCAATCAGGTGTGGGCAATGGACCTGACCTACATCCCCATGGCGCGGGGATTTGTCTATCTGTGCGCCGTCGTGGACTGGTTCAGCCGGAAGGTCTTGTCATGGCGGTTGTCGATCACGATGGAAGCAGCCTTCTGCATCGAGGCGGTGGAGGAGGCACTTGCCCGTCATGGCAGGCCGGAAATCTTCAATACCGACCAGGGATCGCAGTTCACCTCCATCGACTTCACCGCCGTGCTGAAGAGGTCACAGATTGCCATCTCGATGGATGGCAAGGGTGCGTGGCGAGACAATGTCTTCGTCGAGCGGCTCTGGCGTTCGATCAAATACGAGGAAGTCTACCTCCATGCCTACAAGACTGTGTCCGAGGCACGCGCTGGCATCGCCCGATATCTGAACTTCTACAACACCAGACGCCCACATTCATCCCTTGACCGGCGGACGCCGGATCAGGCCTACTTCAACGCGCTGACACCAATGATGGTGGCGGCATAATCGAGGCGGAAATCCACTTAGCGAAACGCCCGAAGCTGTTCAGACAAACCGAGCCACCTCTACCGTGCATGCGGTCTTCACCTCGCGCCACGGCATGCTGCCCGCCGTCCGCGCCCTCATCGACCACCTCGCCGAAAACCTTCCCCGCTCCATGCTGCGCTGCCAGGAAATCGCCCCCAGGACCGCGCTCGACAGCAACTGGTCGATCTGAACAGGCCCTTTTCGCTTTACAGCGGCGGAGAATGTGCTAACTCCCTCGCTGAGTGCCCTTATAGCTCAGTTGGTAGAGCACCTGATTTGTAATCAGGGGGTCCCGGGTTCGAGTCCTGGTGGGGGCACCATCTCCTTTCCAACGCATTGATCGAGTCTTCGCCCCGCTGTCTTACAGCCCGATGGCATCGTGGCGGCTGTGGCGCGGCCCGGATCGCCGATGCGCCTTCCTTCTTCCCGCCGTCGAAGCGAGCCGACCGGCGAGGTACATTGCCGTTCCCGGCCGACTGGCCTATAGGCGTTGATCGACGGGGTGCCTCCGGCACCCCCATTCCCGTTTCGCGGCGCCGGGCAAGACCGGCCATCATGCGAAAACCATGGCGGAGGAACGAACGTGGCGGAAGACAAGGGACCGGTTTCGAAAGTGACGGTCGAAAAGCGGATCGACGGAAAATACTTCTACGCACTCACCTTCCGCGGCGTCACCTATCCGGTGAAGGGTCCGTTCGCCAATCCGATGGAGGCGGCCGCCAGCGGACAGGCCGTGCTGAAGATACTGGAAGAACGCGCCGGGCCGGCGAAAGCCTGAGCGGCGTATGCCCTCACACCGTCCTTGTCATATTTTTCAGATGCGCATGCCGTAAAGGCGTGCGACAAAGACCGGCCCTGGATGCAGGATGTCCGGGGCTTGCTTAGAGGATGCGGATCGACGGCATGGCGCGTACCTTCAATTCCCTTTCCTTCGTCGCCTCACAGGCGCCCGAAGCGCAGGAAGCGCGCAACGAGCTGGTTTCGATCTATGGCAATGCCGATCCGGAAGAGGCCGACGTCATCGTCGCGCTCGGCGGCGACGGCTTCATGCTGCAGACGCTGCACACGACGATGAACACCGGCAAGCGCGTCTACGGCATGAACCGCGGCTCCATCGGCTTCCTGATGAACCGCTACGACACGAAGGACCTGGCGGGCCGCATTGACGGGGCGATTGAGAACGCCTTCCGCCCGCTGGAGATGATCACCGGCGACGCCAGCGGCCAGGAGCGCCGGGCGCTCGCCATCAACGAGGTCTATCTCTTCCGCCAGTCCTACCAGGCGGCCAAGCTGCGCGTCAGCGTCGACGGGCGGGTTCGGCTGGAAGAGCTGATCTGCGACGGCCTGCTGCTGGCGACGCCGGCGGGCTCGACGGCCTACAATCTTTCCGCACACGGGCCGATCCTGCCGCTCGAGGCGCCGCTGCTCGCCCTCACCCCCGTCAGCGCCTTCCGGCCGCGGCGCTGGCGCGGCGCGCTGCTGCCGAACAAGGTGACGGTGGAGATCGAGGTGCTGGAGGCGGAAAAGCGGCCGGTCAACGCGGTGGCCGACAACACCGAGGTCAAATCGGTGACATCCGTGCGCATTGCCGAATCGGCCGGGCTTTCGGCGCGCATCCTCTCCGATCCCGACCATTCCTGGTCCGACCGGATTCTTGCCGAACAATTCGATTACTGACACTGTTACCCAGGCTTCGGGACAGGAGTTTCGCCATGACGCGGTATGCAGCCCTTGGCACCGCCCTCACCCTGCTTTTCCTCGCCGGGCAGCCCGCCCTCGCGGACGAATCGCCGGTTGCGGAAACCATCACCTTCGTCGTCAGCACCGGCTTCTGGGAAGAACCGGTCGAGGCGGAGGAGGAAGACGCCGCCGCCAAGCCGGATACGGCCGAGACGAAGGAGGCGGCCGCCCTCCGCCGCGGCTACTACAAGCTGATCGCCGTGCGCCAGGCGGATGGCACGGCACAGGTCCATCTCCAGCAGATCGAGGCGACCGCCGACGGCCCGAAGATCGCCTCCTCGACGGTGCTGGACGAATTCTCGGCGATGAAGCCCTATGTCACGGACATAAGGCCGGAAAACTCCTCCGGCATCACCACGCAGCCGGGACTGTTCGCGACGGTCTACCTGAAGACCGATCCCAAGGCCGCCGAGCCGGAAGGCTGGACGGTGCTGATCGACGATCTCGGCGAGATCAAGATCGAGCGGGCGACGAACTGAGAACGACCGCCCGTCACACTCTCCTCCGTCATCCTCGGGCTTGACCCGAGGAGAGGTTGTGGGGCTATCGAACGACAACGGGCGCCGAAGCGCCCGTTTCCCGTTTCAATGCCGTCCGACGTCAGTTCAGGTCGTCCACGACCGCATCGGCACCGCCGTTGACGCGGTGGGCGAGTGCGGCTTCCATGAATTCGTCGAGCTCGCCGTCGAGCACGTCAGAGGGGGCCGTGCTTTCGACGCCTGTCCGCAGGTCCTTGACCAGCTGGTAGGGCTGGAGGACGTAGGAGCGGATCTGGTGGCCCCAGCCGATATCCGTCTTGGAGGCGGCTTCGGCGTTGGCGGCTTCCTCGCGCTTCTTCAGCTCGGCTTCGTAGAGGCGCGCGCGCAGCATGTCCCAGGCCTTGGCGCGGTTCTTGTGCTGCGAACGCTCCTGCTGGCAGGCGACCACGATGCCGGTCGGGATATGCGTGATGCGCACGGCCGAATCGGTCGTGTTGACGTGCTGGCCGCCGGCGCCCGACGAGCGGTAGGTGTCGATGCGGCAGTCGCTTTCGTTGACCTCGATATCGATCGATTCGTCGACGACCGGATAGACCCAGATCGACGAGAACGAGGTGTGGCGGCGCGCATTGCTGTCATAGGGCGAGATGCGCACCAGGCGGTGCACGCCCGATTCGGTCTTCAGCCAGCCATAGGCGTTGTGGCCCTTGACGAGCATCGTCGCGGACTTGATGCCGGCCTCTTCGCCGTCATGGACTTCCAGCAGCTCCACCTTGTAGCCCGAGCGCTCCGCCCAGCGGGTGTACATGCGCAGAAGCATGTTCGCCCAGTCCTGGCTTTCCGTGCCGCCGGCGCCGGAATGCACTTCGAGATAGGTGTCGTTGGCGTCCGCCTCGCCGGACAGCATGGCCTCGACCTGCTTGCGCGCGGCCTCGACCTTGACGGCCTTCAGGGCGTCCTCGGCCTCCTTGACGATCGCCGCGTCGCCCTCTTCCTCACCAAGCTCGATGAGTTCGACATTGTCCTTGAGCTGCTGCTCGATGGCCTTGACGCCATTGATGCCCTCGTCCAGCTGCTGGCGCTCGCGCATCAGCTTCTGGGCTTCCTGGGCATCGTTCCAGAGGGTCGGATCCTCTGCCTTGTTGTTCAACCAGTCCAGTCGTCTCAGCGCCTGATCCCAGTCAAAGATGCCTCCTCAGCAGGCTTATGGCCTGCTTGATTTCGTCGACGACGTTCTCGATTTCCGCGCGCATGTCCGCCTTCTTCTTCGATGCTATTCCGGTGGCCGTGAAATAGAGAGGGCGGGCGCGGATGTAAAGCCCCGCGCCCGCCCTAGAACCCGATCATCCCTTGATCAGAACAGGCCGCCGCTGCCGCCCGTCACCGCCTGGTTGGCCTGCGGCGAGCTCCTCAGGATCTCCTCCGGGCTGGCATAGTCCTCGCCGCCGATGACCGAGAAGACGGAGGCCGGGCCGGTGCCGGGCTTGAAGGCTTCCATGATCGTGTCGGGCTGGCCTTCGGAGGCCTGCATGCCGGTCTTGCGGTTGACGGCGATGAACTGCATGCCCTCCGGCACGATGAACTTCGTCGGGCGCGTGCCCTCGAGCGCGGCCTGCATGAACTCGTTGAAGATCGGCGCGGAGAGCGAGCCGCCGGTCGCGCCGCGGCCGAGCGGGGCCGGGTTGTCGAAGCCGATATAGAGGCCGGCGACGAGGTCCGGCGTGTAGCCGACGAACCAGGCGTCCTTCTCGTCGTTCGTCGTGCCGGTCTTGCCGGCGGTCGGGCGGTCGAGCTTGATCTTGCCGGCGGCCGTGCCGCGCGTGACGACGCCTTCCATCATCGAGGTGATCTGGTAGGCGGTCATCGGGTCGAGCACCTGCTCGCGGTTGTCGGTCAGGACAGGCTCTTCCTGGTTTTCCCAATCGTTGGCGTTGCAGTTCTCGCAGGTGCGCTCCTCATGGCGGAAGATCGTCTTGCCGTAGCGGTCCTGGATGCGGTCGATCAGCGACGGCTTGATCTGCTTGCCGCCGTTGGCGAGCACCGAATAGGCCGAGACCATGCGCAGCACGGTCGTCTCGCCCGAGCCGAGCGACATGGCGAGCACCGGATACATCTTGTCGTAGATGCCGAAACGCTCGGCATATTCGGCAACGAGGTTCATGCCCATGTCGTTGGCAAGGCGCACGGTCATCAGGTTGCGCGAGCGCTCGATGCCGAGGCGCAGCGTCGAGGGGCCGGCAGCGCCCCCGCCATAGTTCTGCGGGCGCCAGACCTGGCCGCCGGCGACGATCTCGATCGGCGCGTCCATGATCACGGAGGCCGGCGTATAGCCGTTGTCGAGCGCGGCGGCGTAGACGAAGGGCTTGAAGGAGGAGCCCGGCTGGCGCATCGCCTGCGAGGCGCGGTTGAATTCCGATTGCGCATAGGAAAAGCCGCCGACCATCGCGAGCACGCGGCCGGTATGCGGGTCCATGGCGACGAGGCCGCCCTGCACCTTCGGCGGCTGGCGCAGGCGATAGGTGCCGTCCTCCAGCGGTTCGACATAGACGACGTCGCCCACGGTGAAGACACCGGCCGGCGATTTCGCCGTCTTGCGGTCGCCCTTGGCCGAACGATAGGCCCAGGTCATGGCCTTGGCCTCGATACGGCCGGTCACGCGCTCCTCGACCACCTTGCCGGAGGCTTCCTTGCTCGGCTGAAGGCCGATATCGGCGCCGCCGTCGTCGACGGCGAGCACGACGGCGAGCTTCCATTCCGGCACGTCGGAGAGCGAGTCGACCTTGGCGAGCTCCACGCCCCAGTCGCCGCCGATCTCGATGGTCTTGATCGGGCCATGGAAGCCGCGGCGCTCGTCATAATTGAGAAGGCCCTTCTGCAGGGCCCTGCGGGCGGCGACCTGGATGCGCGGGTCGAGCGAGGTGCGCACCGAAAGACCGCCCTCGTAGAGCGCGTTGTCGCCATAGCGCTCGATGATCTGGCGGCGGACCTCCTCGGAGAAGAACTCCGAGGCGAAGAGATAGGAGCCGCGGTGGCGCGGCGTCACGCCGAGCGGCTGGGCCTTGGCTTCCGCGCCGTCGCTCTGGGTGACGTAGCCGTTCTCGACCATGCGGTCGATGACCCAGTTGCGGCGCTCGATGGCGGCCTCGGTGCGGCGGAAGGGATGGTAGTTCGACGGCCCCTTCGGCAGGGCGGCGAGATAGGCGGTCTCGGCGATCGTCAGCTCGGTGACGGACTTGTCGAAATAGGTCAGCGCCGCACCGGCGATGCCGTAGGAATTCAGACCGAAGAAGATCTCGTTGAGATAGAGCTCGAGGATGCGGTCCTTGGAATAGGCCTGCTCGATGCGGAAGGAGAGGATCGCTTCCTTGACCTTGCGGTCGATCGTCTGGTCGGAGGAGAGCAGGAAGTTCTTGGCGACCTGCTGGGTGATCGTCGAGGCGCCCACCGGGCGGCGGCCGGAGCCCATGTTCTGGATGTTGACGACGATGGCGCGGAAGAGGCCGGTCACGTCGACGCCGGGATGCTGGTAGAAGTTCTTGTCCTCGGCGGAGAGGAAGGCGGCCTTCACGCGGTCCGGGATCGCCTGGATCGGCAGGTAGAGGCGGCGTTCGCGGGCATATTCGGCCATCAGCGCGCCGTTGCCGGCGTGCACGCGCGTCGTCACCGGCGGCGCATAGCTGTTCAAGACCTCATAATCGGGAAGATCCTTGGTGACACTTCCGAGATAGAGCGCGACCGCCCCTGCCACGGCAAGGAAGAAGACGGCGCCAATCCCGAAGAAATATCCAATCAGTCTGATCATGAGCCAGTTACCGATGCCTTATGCTTATAATATCATCGGGCGGACCTGCCGCCCGGCCTTGCGCCGCCCCGGCACGTCCGGCCGTTGCGCCTCTTCCGGCGAGGACGAGTCGTCCCATTTTCTCGCTCCCGTCTAGCGATCGGAATGTGAGGAAAATAGGGCTTACAGCATGCATCCCGGCTACGCCACCGCACAATGGCGGCCGCTGTCACTTTTCCGGCACAGGCGAGCCTAGCACGTTCCGCGCCCGCGCGCCGAAAAAGCTCAGCCGCCGTTGGCGACGACCGTCGCGCGGTACTGTTCCACCGCCTTGGCGACAAGGCCCGCCACCTTCTTCTGCCAGGCGGGATCGATCAGCAGCTGCTCGTCGTCCTTGTTCGACATGAAGCCGAGTTCGAGCAGGATCGAGGGTACGTCCGGCGCGGTCAGCACGCGGAAGCCGGCATGACGATGCGGGTTGTTGATCAGCAGCACCTGGTCCTTGAAATTGCTGACGACGCTCTGGGCGAGATTGATCGAGAAGGCCTGGGTCTCGCGGCGCGTCAGGTCGAGCAGGATGTCGGCAACCTCGGCCGGCTCGTCGACGAAGGAGATGCCGGCGATCTGGTCGGACAGATTCTCGCGCTCGGCAAGGCTTGCCGCGAGGCTGTCGGAGGCCTTGTCGGAGATCGTGTAGACGGTCGCGCCGCGGATGTCCTTCTGCTTCAGCGTGTCGGCATGGATCGAGATGAGCAGGTTCGCCCCCTCGTTGCGGGCAAGCTGCACGCGCTGCGACAGGGAGAGGAACTCGTCCTTGTCGCGGGTGAGGATGGCGCGCGTGCCGGGCAGCGCGTTCAGCGCCTCGGTCAGCTGGCGGGCGAAGGCGAGCGTGACATGCTTTTCCTCCGTCTTGGTGACGCCGCCGCGCGCGCCGTTGTCGATGCCGCCGTGGCCGGCATCGACCGCGATGACGAAGGGGCCGCCCGCCCGGCTGCCGGGCAGCATGACCGGCGCCTGCTCGGCGCTTGCCGGGACGGCGGCCTCCTGCCAGCTCTGCTTTTCCATGAGGGCCTGGAAGGCCTGGTCGGTGACGATCGCCGTATCGACGACCAGCCGGTAGCTCGCCGCCCCCTCTTCTTCCTGCACCTCGGCCAGCACGACGCCGACGGGGCGCGAGGCGGTCAGGACGATGCGCGAGCGGCCGGCCGCCATGGTGCCGTAGCGGATGTCGGAGAAGATGCCGCGCGCCTCCAGCTCCTCCGCCTTCACGCCGAAGTCGGTCTCCGGCAGATCGATCAGCACGCGGTAGGGATTGGCGACATAATGGACCTCGAAATCCGGCTTGCGGTCGAAATCGATGATGAGGCGGGTGCGGGCATCGTCGCCGGCAATGCGTGCGGAAAAGGCGAGCAGCGGGGCGGCCGAGGCGGAAACGGCAAGGGCCGGCGTGACGGGCGACAGGCTGAGCATCACGACGATCGCACCGGCCGCGACGCGGAAAAGGGTTTCGGTCAGAAGGCGTAGCATCACCACTGGCAGTCCGTTCAAACGCGTGGAAACCGCGCGATGCGGCACGGGACAAGGCCCATAGATGCCCCCATATGGTTAACCAAAGCTTGCCGGGAGGCGATGTCGCAGCACTCGGCCAGCCATAGGGGCAAATCCATCAAGATTATGACGCTTTTGGCTTTTCCCTTGCCATTGTGACATATCCGCCATAAAAGCAAAATCAGGGAAAAAGAATAGACGGGATAGAATCGCTTAGAGCAGGCAGCCACTCCTTCGGGGCTTGGCGCCGAACCGGGCCTTCATCCGCCGTCGCACCGCTTTTTCCCGGCCGATAAGATCGCGTAAACCGGCGGTGGCCGGAACAGTCAAGGTGGATTTTCCACCAACCGCCCTTACCCAAGGGCAATTTCATCGGACCGATCAGGTCTATGGCACAGGCATTCTCGTTGGACGTTGATGTTGTCACAGCGGATTTTATCAGAGGGTAACTGGCACCGGGACGCTCGCGTACCGACCGCCCTCCGTCCGCCAACCCCGCACCGGGGCCCGACGAGAACTTACATATCCGGCGCATCCCTCTCCTCCTACGGCACTTCCCCTGAAGGGATCAGGTCGCCGTCAGGATTGCGGCTGCGCCGAGGAGCTCAATCTACATGGCAGAGAAAATGCTTATCGATGCGTCTCACGCTGAAGAGACGCGCGTCGTTGTCGTCCGCGGAAACCGCATAGAAGAATTCGACTTCGAGTCCCAATACAAGAAACAGATCCGCGGCAATATCTACCTCGCCAAGGTCACACGCGTCGAACCGTCGCTCCAGGCGGCCTTCGTCGATTATGGCGGCAACCGCCACGGCTTCCTGGCCTTCGCCGAAATCCACCCGGATTATTACCAGATCCCGCTGGCCGACCGCCAGGCGCTGCTGAGGGCCGAGGCCGAAGAGCACCGCCGCGACGACGATATCGAGCCGGTCGAGACCGCATCCGACCTTTCCGACAACACGGACGCTACCGAAATCGAGGCCGTCGAAACCCCGGCTGCCGACGAAGAGGTGCCCGTCGCCGCCACGGAGGCCGAGCCGGAAGTTGCCGAAGCCGCTGCCGCCCTTGCGGAAGAGGCGCCGGCCGAAAAGCCGAAGAAGCCGCGCCGCCCGCGCAAGGCCAAGGCGAAGGCCGAGGACGCGCCGGTTGCCGAAGAGACCGCCGCCCCCACCGAAAGCAGCGACGACGAGACGCCCGGCGGCGCGATGGCCATGGCCGTCGATACCGACGAGATCTCCGAGCCCGCCGAGCGTTCGCGCGGCCGCCGTCGCCGCGATGACGACGACGATGACGACGATCATCACGGCGAGGAGAAGGAAGTCATCGAATCCGTCGGCGCGGAAGACGCGATGGAAGAGGTTCCGGACCGCGTCGTGCGCAAGCCGCGCAAGCAGTACCGCATCCAGGAAGTCATCAAGCGCCGCCAGATCCTGCTCGTGCAGGTCGCCAAGGAAGAGCGCGGCAACAAGGGCGCGGCGCTGACCACCTATCTCTCGCTCGCTGGCCGCTACTCCGTCCTGATGCCGAACACGGCGCGCGGCGGCGGCATTTCCCGCAAGATCACCAACCTGCAGGACCGCAAGCGCCTGAAGGAGATCGCCCGCGACCTCGAGGTTCCGCAGGGCATGGGCGTCATCCTGCGCACCGCCGGCGCGAACCGCACCCGCGTCGAGGTCAAGCGCGACTTCGAATACCTGATGCGCCTGTGGGAGAACGTGCGCACGCTGACGCTCGCCTCGACGGCGCCGTGCCTCGTCTACGAGGAAGGCTCGCTCATCAAGCGCTCGATCCGCGACCTCTACAACAAGGACATCAGCGAGATCATCGTCGCCGGCGAGGAAGGCTATCGCGAGGCGAAGGCCTTCATGAAGATGCTGATGCCGAGCCATGCGAAGGTCGTGCAGCCCTATCGCGACGTGCATCCGATCTTCTCGCGCTCGGGCATCGAGGCCCAGCTCGACCGCATGCTGCAGCCGCAGGTGACGCTGAAGTCCGGCGGCTACATCATCATCAACCAGACCGAGGCGCTTGTCTCGATCGACGTCAACTCCGGCCGTTCGACGCGCGAGCATTCCATCGAGGAGACCGCGCTCCAGACGAACCTCGAAGCTGCCGAGGAAGTGGCACGCCAGCTGCGCCTGCGCGACCTTGCCGGCCTCGTCGTCATCGACTTCATCGACATGGAGGAGAAGCGCAATAACCGCGCCGTCGAGAAGCGCCTGAAGGATCATCTCAAGAACGACCGCGCGCGCATCCAGGTCGGCCGCATCTCGCATTTCGGCCTTCTGGAAATGTCGCGCCAGCGCATCCGCGCCTCGGTTCTCGAATCCACCATGCAGACCTGCCCGCACTGCAACGGCACGGGCCATGTGCGCTCGCAGTCGTCGGTCGCGTTGCACGTCCTGCGCGGCATCGAGGAATATCTGCTCAAGAACACGACGCACAACATCACCGTGCGCACCACGCCCGACATCGCGCTCTACCTGCTCAACCACAAGCGCGGCACGATCATCGACTATGAAGGCCGCTTCGGCGTCGTCATCATCATCGAGGCCGATGCCCATGTCGGCGCGCAGCACTTTGCGATCGATCGTGGCGAGCCGGTCGAGAACCCGGTCAAGATCGACCAGATCCTGCATTTCGAACCCGAGCCGGAAGACGACGACGACGTCGTGATCGATGAGGAGATCGACGAGGAAGAGGAAGAAGCGCGTCCCGCCGGGGCCGCGCAGGCTTCGTCCGCCTCCGACGAGAACGGCCGCAACAAGCGCAAGCGCCGCCGCCGCCGGCGGGGCCGGGGCCGCGAGAATGGCGACGGCACGGACACCGCCTCCTTCGGCGGCGAGCAGGCCGGCGATGAAGATGTGCTCGACGACGACGATGCCGAGGGCGAAGAGGCTGCCGACGCGCCCCAGGCGCAGGCCGACGATGCCTCCGACCAGCGCCGCAAGCGCCGCCGCCGCGGCAAGCGCGGCGGCCGCCGCAACCGTCCCGAGGACGGCTCGCTCGAAGCCGGCGCCGAAGACGCGGAAGAGGCCGATGGCGATGCGGACGACGCCGAAGAGGTGACGACCACCGAGGTCGAGGTCGCTGAGGTGGAGGTCGCCGGGACGGCTGCCCCCGCCGAGGAAGCGCCGGTCGAAGCCGTTGCCGAAGAGGCGCCGGCCAAGCCGAAGCGCGCCCGCCGCAGCCGCGCCAAGGCCGTAGAAGAGGCGGCGACCGACGAGGCCGCCCGCAGCGAGGTGGAGGCCCAGCCGGCCGCCACGACGGTTGCCGAGGACGCCGCACCGGTGGAACCGGAGGTCGAGACCGCCTCTGCCGACCTCGAAGAGCCGGCGAAACCCGCCCGCGCCAATCGCGACCTTTCCAAGATCGCCTCCGAGCCGGTGGTGAAATCTTCGACGAAGAAGGAAGCGGCACCGGAAGAAGAGCCGGAAAAGCCCAAGAAGGGCGGCTGGTGGCAGCGCCGCGGCTTCTTCTAGTCGCTTCACTGCAATTCCCGACGCAAGGCGGCTTCGCGCTTTGCCGGAATTGCTTGGGAAACCACCCTCTTTCAAGACTGGAAAGGCCCGGCATCGTCCGGGCCTTATTCTTGCGCGCGGGAATCGGGTGGTTCCCGCCACTGCCTTCTGCGACATGCAGCTCCGCATGAAACCAGCAAGGGAGAAATCCATGCCCCGTCTCGACAACAAGACCGCCATCGTCACCGGCGCCAGTTCCGGCATCGGCCGCGCCGCCGCGCTTCTCTTCGCCCGGCAGGGCGCCAGGCTCGTGCTCTCCGCCCGCAGACGCGCACAGCTTGAGGAAATCGCCGGCGAGATCCGTGCCGCGGGTGGCGCCGCCATCGCGGTGCCGGGCGATGTGAGCGAGGAGGCCCATCACCAGGCGCTGGTCGAAGCGGCGCAGGCCGAATTCGGCGGCCTCGACATCGCCTTCAACAATGCCGGCACGACAGGCCCGGTCGGTCCCCTCACCGCCCTTTCGCTTGCCGAATGGCAGGATGTCGTCGCCGTCAACCTGACCAGCGGCTTCCTTGCCGCCAGGTACCAGCTGCCGGCGCTGGAGGCGCGGGGCGGCGGCAGCCTCGTCTTCACCTCGACCTTCGTCGGCTACACGGCGGGTTTTCCGGGGCTTGCCGCCTATGCCGCCTCGAAATCCGGCCTTGTCGGCCTGGTGCAGGTGCTCGCCTCGGAATATGGGCCGAAGGGCATCCGCGTGAATGCGCTGCTGCCGGGCGCGACGGACACGCCGATGGGGCGGACGGTTGCAAACACGCCGGAAGCCCGCGACTTCATCGCCGGCCTCAATGCCTTCAAGCGCATCGCCGCGCCGGAGGAGGTCGCCGCGGCCGCGCTCTTCCTGTGCTCGGATGCCTCCAGCTTCACAACCGGCACGGCGATGCTCGTCGACGGCGGCGTGTCGATCAACCGGGTCTGAGGCTCACAAGGAGAATCAGGACCTTGCGGGATTGAATCCGCTTCCCGCCACAAGTGCCTGAAACGGTATCATTTTCCCCGTTTCAGGCGAGCCAGCGCGCGAGGCGGTCGACCGCCTCGCTCATCTCCTCGAAGGAGCCGGCATAGGAGAAGCGCATCGTATGATGCCCGTCCTGCGGATCGAAATCGGCGCCGGGCGTCGCCGCGACGTCGGTTTCGGCGAGCATGCGCCGGGCGAAGGCCATGCTGTCATTGGTGAAGCGGCTGACATCCACATAGGCGTAGAAGGCGCCGTCCATCGGCGAGGCGACGGCAAAGCCGATCTCCGGCAGGCGTTTCACCAGGAAATCGCGGTTCGCCCTGTAGGCGTCGCGGTAGACGTTGAGTTCCGCCTCCGCCCCGAGCGCGGCTTCCGCCGCGATCTGCGAAAGCTCCGGCGCGGAGATGTAGAGGCTCTGCGCGATGCGCTCGACCGGGCGCACCAGCGCCTCCGGCAGCACCATCCAGCCGATGCGCCAGCCGGTCATGCAATAGTATTTCGAGAAGGAGTTGATGATTATCGCCTCCTCGCCGAATTCCAGCGCCGTCGCCTCCTCGCCGACGAAGGTGAGGCCGTGATAGATCTCATCCGAGATGAAGGCGATGCCGTTGTCCCGGCAATAGGCGGAAAGCGCGGTAAGGTTGGCGCGGCCGGTCACCGTGCCGGTCGGATTGGCGGGGCTGGCAAGCAGCACGCCGTCGATGCGTCCATGGGCGGCAGCGGCCGCTTCCAGCGCTGCCGGCGTCAGCGTGAAACCGTTCTCCGCGTTCACCTCGATCTCCACCGTCTCGATGCCGAGCGCGGCGAGGATATTGCGATAGGCGGGGTAGCCGGGCCGTGCGATGGCGACGCGGTCGCCGGCATCGAACAGCGCCAGGAAGGCGAGGTTGAAGCCGGCCGACGAGCCCGTCGTGACGGCGATTCGGCCCGGATCGACGGAAACGCCGTGATGGCGCCGGTAAAAACCGGAGATGGCGCGGCGCAGCGAAAGCAGGCCGAGCGCATCCGTATAGCCGATCCGGCCGACATCGAGCGCGCGGCGGGCTGCGTCTCGCGCCGCCTCCGGGGCGGGATGCACGGGCTGGCCGACGGCCATGGAAATCACCGGACGGCCGGCGGCACGGCGCTTCGTCGCCTCGGCCAGCACATCCATGGCATGAAAGGGTTCGACGGCGCCGCGGCGGGAGAGTTTCATGGGACTGCCTTCCGGTTCTTCGGGTCGCGTCTTCCTGCCGCAAGATGCCCGTCTTCACAATCCCGCGAAGGCCGAAAATCCGCCGCTTTTACCCTATCGTTTGCCCCTGCTCGACCATAAGGTCGTTGAAAGCGCCGCGGCCCGCATTGACGTGCAGGGCCGCCAATGGCACTTCTCCGGCGCATCATGACGAGGACAGGAAAGACATGACATTCAAGACGAAGCTCGCGGCCACCGTAGCCCTTGCCCTTTCGGTCGCAGCCCCCCTGCCCGCCCTTGCCCTCGACGATGCACAGAAGAAGGAAATCGGCGACTTCATCAAGGAATACCTCGTCGAGAACCCGGAGATCCTGCTCGACGTACAGGAAGCCCTGCAGAAGAAGCAGGAGGCGCAGCAGCAGGCGAAGGCCCAGGGCGCCATCACCGACAACGAAAAGGCGATCTTCTCCTCCCCCTACGACATCGCGCTCGGCAACCCGAAGGGCGACGTCACCATCGTCGAGTTCTTCGATTACAATTGCGGCTACTGCAAGCGCGCCCTCTCCGACATGGACGAGATCCTGGAGGAGGACAAGAACGTCCGCTTCGTGCTGAAGGAGCTGCCGATCCTCGGCCCCGATTCGCTTGCCGCCCATAAGGTCAGTGCCGCCGTGCGCGACCTCGCGCCGGAAAAATACGGCGAATTCCACCGCGCGCTGCTGGGCAACGAGGGCCGTGCAACGGAAGAAAGCGCGATCGCTCTTGCCGCGACGATGGGCCTTGCCGAGGCTGATGTCCGCAAGACAATGGCCGACAAGCCGCATGACGACGCCGTGCGCGAAGCCTATTCGCTGGCCAACGAGCTCGGCATCACCGGCACGCCCTCCTACGTGCTCGGGCAGGAGATGGTGTTCGGTGCGGTCGGTGCGGGCGACCTGCGTGAAAAGATCGCCAATGTCCGGGCCTGCGGCAAGGCGACCTGCTGACCGCCATCTTCCTGCCATGCCGCTCGTGTTCAGCCGGCGCTGCTTGTGGACATCGCCCCGTTCGACCGGCAAAGCCCCTGCCCTTGGGGCTTTCCCTGTGGAAACCGCCGGTCTATAGGTAATTGTCTATCCAGCATGCGGAATTGCGAATGGCATCCACTCTTTTCGTGCTCAACGGCCCCAACCTGAACGCCCTCGGCAAACGTGAACCCGGCATCTATGGCGGGCACACGCTTGCGGATATCGCGGCGCTCTGCCAGGCCGAGGGCGAGAAGCTGGGCTTTGCCGTCGACTTCCGCCAGTCCAACCATGAAGGCGACCTGGTCGACTGGATCCACGAGGCCGGCGATACCGCCGCCGGCGTCGCCATCAATGCCGGTGCCTACACCCACACCTCGATCGCCCTGCACGACGCCATCCGCGCCGTCAGCATCCCGGTGGTCGAACTGCACCTTTCCAATGTGCATGCCCGCGAAGAATTCCGCCACACGTCGATGATCGCGCCCGCCGTCAAGGGCGTCATCTGCGGTTTCGGCGCGCACAGCTACGTCCTCGCGCTTCACGCGCTTTCGTCCATCACGAAATAAGAAAAACAAGAGGCTCTTCCATGTCTGACAAGAAAAACGGCATCGATCAGGCGCTGATCCGCGATCTCGCCAACATCCTCAACGAGACGGATCTCACCGAAATCGAAGTGGAGCAGGACGATCTGCGCATCCGCGTCTCGCGCGCCGGCACGCCGCAATTCGTCCAGGCGCCCATCGCCGCCCCGGCCCCTGCCTTCGCCGCGCCTGCCGTCGCCGCGGTCGCCGCCGCTCCGATCGCCGATGCGCGCAGCAACAAGAACGCCGTCACGGCCCCGATGGTCGGCACGGCCTATCTCTCGCCCGCCCCGGGCGCCCGTCCCTTCATCGAGGTCGGCGCGAGCGTCAAGGAAGGCCAGACCATCCTCATCATCGAAGCCATGAAGACGATGAACCAGATCCCGGCGCCGCGCTCCGGCAAGGTCACCGAAATCCTCGTCTCGGATGCAAGCCCGGTCGAATACGGCGAACCGCTGATCGTCATCGAATAAGGCGGCCCCCATGATCTCCAAAGTCCTCATTGCCAACCGCGGCGAAATCGCCCTTCGGGTCCTTCGGGCCTGCAAGGAGCTTGGCATCGCCACGGTCGCCGTGCATTCGACGGCGGATGCCGACGCCATGCATGTGCGCCTCGCCGACGAGAGCGTGTGCATCGGCCCGCCCCCGTCGCGCGAGAGCTACCTGAACATCCACCAGATCGTCGCGGCCTGCGAGATCACCGGCGCCGACGCCGTGCATCCGGGCTACGGCTTCCTGTCGGAAAACGCCAAGTTCGCGGAAATCCTCGACGCGCACGGCATCACCTTCATCGGCCCGACGGCGGAGCACATCCGCATCATGGGCGACAAGATCACCGCCAAGCAGACGGCGCAGGAACTCGGCATCCCGGTCGTTCCCGGCTCCGACGGCGAGGTCAAGCCGGAGAACGCGCTGGAAGTCGCCCGCAAGATCGGCTTTCCCGTGCTCATCAAGGCCACCGCCGGCGGCGGCGGCCGCGGCATGAAGGTCGCCAGATCCGAGGCGGATCTTGACGAAGCCGTCTCCACGGCCCGCTCCGAAGCGCTCGCCGCCTTCGGCAACGACGCCGTCTACATGGAAAAGTATCTCGGCAAGCCGCGCCATATCGAAATCCAGGTCGTCGGCGACGGCATGGGCAATGCCGTGCATCTCGGCGAGCGCGACTGCTCGCTGCAGCGCCGCCACCAGAAGGTCTGGGAAGAGGCCAACTCCCCCGCCCTCAATGTCGAGCAGCGCATGAAGATCGGTCAGGTCTGCGCCGACGCCATGAAGAAGCTGAAATACCGCGGCGCCGGCACGATCGAGTTCCTCTACGAGAACGGCGAGTTCTATTTCATCGAGATGAACACCCGCCTGCAGGTGGAGCATCCGATCACCGAGGCCATCACCGGCATCGACCTCGTGCACGAGCAGATCCGCGTCGCCTCCGGCACCGGCCTGTCGGTGACCCAGGAAGACATCGTCTTTTCCGGCCATGCCATCGAGTGCCGCATCAATGCGGAGGACCCGCGCACCTTCGTTCCCTCCCCGGGCACGATCACGCATTTCCACGCGCCGGGCGGCCTTGGCGTGCGCGTCGATTCGGGCGCCTATCAGGGCTATAAAATCCCGCCCTACTACGACAGCCTGATCGGCAAGCTCATCGTGCACGGCCGCACCCGCGTCGAATGCATGATGCGCCTGCGCCGCGTGCTGGACGAGTTCGTCATCGACGGCATCAAGACGACGCTGCCGCTCTTCCAGGACCTGATCGGTAACCAGGACATCGCCAACGGCGACTACGACATCCACTGGCTGGAAAATTATCTGGCCAGCAAAACCGACGCCTGAGGGGCGTCGGTCATGGCAGGGCGACGCAGCCGGCACCCGGAAATCACCCCGGACCTGCTTCTGCGCGCCTATTCCATCGGGCTCTTCCCGATGGCCGATTCGGCCGACGACCCGGAACTGTTCTGGGTCGAGCCGGACATGCGGGGGGTCATCCCGCTCGATGAGTTCCACGTCTCGCGCAGCCTCGCCAAGACGATCCGCAAGAAGCCCTTCGACATCCGCTTCGACACCGCCTTCGACGCCGTGCTCGCGTCATGCGCGGCGGCCGCGCCCGATCGACCTTCCACCTGGATCAACGCCAAGATCAAGTCGCTCTACGGCACCCTGCACCGCATGGGCCACGCCCATTCGGTCGAAGCGTGGGAGGGGGAAAACCTCGTCGGCGGCCTCTACGGCGTCTCGCTCGGTGCCGCCTTCTTCGGTGAGAGCATGTTCTCGCGGCGCACGGATGCGTCGAAGGTCTGTCTCGTCCACCTCGTCGAACGGTTGAAGGCGCGCGGCTTCCGGCTGCTCGACACGCAGTTCACCACGGAGCACCTGAAGACGTTCGGCGCGATCGACGTGCCGAAGATCGAGTACGAGGACATGCTGGCGAACGCCTTGGCCTCGCCGCATCTGCCGTTTTGAACGGAGAGGTGGCGCTGCGGATCGTGGATCCTCGGGTCAAGCCCGAGGATGACGCAAGAAGGAAAGTCAGCGACAAAGCAGTCCCCCGTATGCCGCACCGCTCGATGCCGCATCGTTGCGGTACTGCATCCCGAACCGTTCGATGGGAGGAAGCCGTCTCCTTCCCTCCGTCATCCTCGGGCTTGACCCGAGGATCCACAGCCGCAGACGCAACGTTCGTGGAAAGCGCCTTACTGCGCCTTCGCTTCGGAGTCTTCCGGCGGCGGCACGTCGGACTTTGCCTTGCACTCGGTCAGCCACACGTCATAGACGGGGTGCTCGACGGCGTTGAGGCCGGGGCTGTCGGCGAACATCCAGCCGGTGAAGATGCGGCGGATCTTGCGGTCGAGCGTGATCTCGTCGACCTCGACGAAGGAGGTCACCTTCTGCGCCTCGGTGTCGTCGCGGCTGTAGCAGACCTTCGGGGTCACCTGGAGCGCGCCGAACTGCACGGTCTCGCCGAGATAGACGTCGAAATTGGTGATGCGGCCGGTGATCTTGTCAATGCCGGAGAAAACGGCGACCGGGTTCTCGATGCGGGCGGCCTCGGCGGCCACCGGCATCAGCCCAGCGGCCACGGCAAGCGCGGCGACAAGGAACCGCCGTCCGGCGTTTGCCGAGAAAAACCCTGATGTCATGAATGCCGTCTCCTGCGAACCGCTCCGGCCCGCGCCGGTCGCTTGGAGTTAGAGTGCCTTGGCTTCTCCTCGAAAAACCAAAGCACTCTAACTCTTTGTTTTAACGCAATTCCGGGCGCAAAACCGCTTCGCGACTTCTGCTGGAATTGCTCTAGCGGCGAAATGTGGCCAAATCGGTATCAGTTGCCCGGCGTCCAGGCATCGTAATCGCCCGTCACGCGCGGACGTTCGCCGGCGGCGGCGAGCGAGCCCGGCGGACGGTAGGCCTGGGCGGTGCCGGTCGGGTTCTGGCGGTGCGGCTTTTCCCACTCGCGGGCCTGGTACGTCTCGTCGGCCGGGGAAACGTCGGTGCGGTGATGCATCCAGCCATGCCAGCCCGCGGGAATGGCCGAGGCCTCGGCGTAACCGTTATAGATCACCCAGCGGCGCGTGCGGCCTTCGGAATCCTTGCCGCCCTGGTAATAGACATTGCCGAATTCGTCCTGGCCGACCCGGGTGCCGAAGCGCCAGGTGTGGAAGCGGGTGCCGATCGTCTGACCGTTCCACCAGGTGAAGATCTGCTTGAGAAGGTTCATGGGCTGGCGTCCTTGGCAGGGCCGTGCCGGAAGCGCGGCCCGAGACTGTTGGGCCGCCCGCGGAAAGCGGGCGATCTTTCCTCCGCTTATGGCGCGAGAGCACCGGAATGTCCAGCGATTCCCGCCCCTTCGCCCACGGCTTTTCGCCGCGGGTCAGCCACCGAGCGGCTTCTCGTAGACATCCAATGGCATGCCGGAGATCGCGTCCGCCGTATGCCGCGCCTCGCCCACCTTGGCAAAGCCGTGCGCCTGGTAGAAGGCGACCGCCGCCTCGTTGCGCGGATCGACCTCCAGGAGCATGGTGCTGGCATCGGGAAAGCAGGTCTCGAGCTCGGCGAACATGTCGCGGCCGATACCCTGGCGCTGGTAGCGCGGCAGCACGTAGAGCTGGTGCAGGAACGCCGCCTTCGGCCGATCCTTCGTCATGGCCGCATACCCCATGCCGGCAAGCTCCCTACCGTTGTCGGCGACGACGAACTCGCTGTCCTTGCGCTCCAGCCGGGCCTTCAGCGCCGGCACGGCATGCCAGCGCGCAGTGATCTCGCTCACCTTGTCGGCGCCGTAAAGCGCGTCATAGGTGGCATGCCACGTCTCGGCCAGAAGCGCGCTGACCTTCGCCAGATCGCGCTCGGAGGCCGTGCGGACGAAGAACATGGAAAATTCCTTTGTTTTGAAGCGATTCCGGACGGAAAACCGCTTCACACTTTTCCTGGAATCGCTTCAGTCCTCGATGCCGAGCTTGGCCTTGACGAGGGCCTGCACCGCCTGCGGGTTGGCCTTGCCGCCCGTCGCCTTCATCACCTGGCCGACGAACCAGCCGGCAAGCGTGGGCTTGGCCTTCACCTTCTCGACCTGGTCCGGGTTGGCGGCGATGATCTCGTCGACGGCCTTCTCGATGGCGCCGGTATCCGTCACCTGCTTCAGGCCACGCGTCTCGACGATCTCGGCCGGGTTGCCGCCCTCGTTCCAGACGATCTCGAAGAGGTCCTTGGCGATCTTGCCGGAAATCGTGCCGTCCTTGATGAGATCGATGATCTGCCCAAGCTGGGCGGGTGAAACCGGAGTCTCTTCAATGGCTTTGCCGGCTTTGTTCAAGGCGCCCAGCAGGTCGTTGATGACCCAGTTGGCGGCGATCTTGCCGTCGCGGCCGGCGGCCACGGCCTCGTAATAATCGGCGATCGCCTTTTCCGAGACGAGCACCGAGGCGTCGTAGACGGACAGGCCGAGATCCTTGACGAAGCGGATCTTCTTGTCGTCGGGCAGTTCCGGCAGGCCGGCGAGCAGCTTGCCGACGAACTCGTTGTCGAATTCCAGCGGCAGGAGGTCCGGATCGGGGAAATAGCGGTAGTCGTGCGCGTCTTCCTTCGAGCGCATGGAGCGCGTCTCGCCCTTGCCCGGGTCGAACAGACGGGTTTCCTGGTCGATGGTGCCGCCGTCCTCCAGAATGCCGATCTGGCGGCGGGCTTCATATTCGATCGCCTGGCCGATGAAGCGGATGGAGTTGACGTTCTTGATCTCGCAGCGCGTGCCGAAAGGCTCGCCCGGACGGCGCACGGAGACGTTGACGTCGGCGCGCATGGAGCCTTCGTCCATGTTGCCGTCGCAGGTGCCGAGATAGCGCACGATGGAACGCAGCTTCGTCATGTAAGCCTTGGCCTCGTCCGACGAGCGCATGTCCGGCTTGGAGACGATCTCCATCAGCGCGACGCCCGAACGGTTGAGGTCGACATAGGACATGGTCGGATGCTGGTCGTGCATCGATTTGCCGGCATCCTGCTCCAGGTGCAGGCGCTCGATGCCGATCTCGATATCCTCGAAATTGCCCTGGCGGTCGGGCCCGAGCGAGATCGTGATCTTGCCCTCGCCGACGATCGGGTCCTTGAACTGGGAGATCTGGTAGCCCTGCGGCAGGTCCGGATAGAAGTAGTTCTTGCGGTCGAAGATCGAGCGGTGGTTGATCTCGGCCTTCAGGCCGAGGCCGGTGCGCACGGCCTGCTTGACGCATTCCTCGTTGATGACCGGCAGCATGCCCGGCATGGCGGCATCGACGAGCGAGACGTTGGCGTTCGGCGCCTTGCCGAATTCGGTGGAGGCGCCGGAGAACAGCTTGGAATTGGAGAGGACCTGGGCGTGCACCTCCATGCCGATGATGACCTCCCAGTCGCCGGTGGCGCCGGGGATCAAGCGTTTCGGATCGGGGGTACGGACGTCGACGATGGTCATGGGATGCTCTTTGCGAAAGCCTCGGATTTGCCTGCCTCGGTAGAACATATGGCCGGCCGGTGCAAGGCTTTGCCGCATATCCGGCCCCTCTTCCCCCGGGCGCCGGTTGACAGGCAGGACGATTCGTAACTATTATTGTTACATGAAAAGAAACAGCCGCCTTTCCGCCGTGCTTCACGCCCTCATGCACATGGCCGAGCGCGAGGCGCCGATGACCTCGGACGACCTTGCGCTCTGCCTCGACACCAACGCCGTCGTCGTCCGGCGCACCATGGCCGGCCTTCGCGAGGCCGGCATCGTGCAGTCCGGCCGCGGCCATGGCGGCGGCTGGCATTTTGCCCGGCCGCTCGCCGACATCTCGCTGCTCGACATCTACAACGCGCTCGGCGAGCCGATCGTCTTCCAGATCGGCCCGGCGACGGAGATGCCGGGCTGCGTTGTCGAGCAATCCGTCAACCGGGTGATCGGCGAGGCGCTGAAGGATGCCGAGGCGATCCTGATGGCGCGCTTCGCCGGCACGACGCTGGCAGACCTCGCCGCCGATTTCCGGGTGGCGGCGAAACGCTGCCGGGCCGATACCGGCTAAGCGGGAACGCCCTCCCGATACCCTGCATCGAACGACCGAGACCTCTCGGGTGCGCGATGCCGCACGTTCCAAAGAAAGGATGAACCATGACCGAAGATGCCATCATCATCGGCGGGGGCTTTGCCGGCCTCTCCGCCGCCCTGCAGCTCGCCCGCGCCCGCCGCCGCATCACCATTCTCGACACCGGCGAGCCGCGCAACCGCTTCGCCGCCCATTCGCACGGCTTCCTCGCCCAGGACGGCCGGCCGGGCCGCGACATCCTCGCCGATGCCCGCCGGCAGCTTGCCGCCTACGGGACCGTCACCTTCCGCGACGTGCCGGCCGAGCGGCTGGAGGGCGAGAAGGACGCCTTCTCCGTCGTCGCCGGCGACGGCGGGCGGATCGAGGCGCGCCGCGTGCTGCTTGCCACCGGCTTCGAGGACCAGTTGCCGGCGATCCCCGGCCTTGCCGAACGGTGGGGCAAGACGGTGCTGCATTGCCCCTATTGCCATGGCTACGAGGTTGGCGGCGGCCCGGTCGGCGTCCTGGCGCGCACGGCCGAGGCGGCGCGCTTTGCGGCGGTGGTCGCCGACTGGGGCAATGTCACGCTCTTCACCAACATGGCGCCGGAACCGGACGATGCGGCCCTTGCGGTGCTTGCCGAACGCAATGTGAAGCTCCGGCCGGGCCGCGTCACCGCCATCGCCGACGGGCCGGACGGCATGCTGTCCGTCGAGACGGGGCCGGGCATCCCGACCCTGGTCAAGGCGCTCTTCGTGATGCCGGAGGCACGGGTGCGGAGCGCCATTCCGGCCGAGCGCGGCCTGACGCTGAAGGAAACGCCGATCGGCAACATCCTCCACACCGACGACACCGGCCAGACCTCGCTGCCCGGCCTCTATGCGGCCGGCGACATCGCGCTCGGGCCGGCGAACATCTCGCTTGCCGCGGCCAACGGAGTGAAGACCGCCGTCTTCCTGCATCATTCCCTGATCTGGCCGGCACATTGACCTTTGCGGATGCCCCGGCTATTCCGGGGCATCCGCAAATGGAGTTTTGATGTCCAACTCGTCTGAGACCCGCTGAGGACCCTGCCCGCTAAGCTTGCGCGCAGGGTCTGGAAAAACGATGAACCCCGCCACTCCCGGGTGGCGGAACGTTTTTTCGCGTTCATCCGAACGCCGGACGGATTCTCAAGACAATGGACATTTCGCGCGCCGAACAGCGCATTCTCCACCTGCTCGCCCAGGGCGGCAGGATCGACATCGAAAAAGACGACAACCGGAAGATCATGACGGTCGTCTGCATCACGCGGGACGGCTGGCGGGCAAACGGCCTCGACATCGACCTCTTCCGCAAGCTGAAACGCCGGCGGTGCATCGCCTCCTCCGGCGGCAGGCCGTACCGCATCACGCAGCGCGGCCTGGAGCTGGTACGTTCCCAGCAGGACAACCAGTGAACCGGCGGGAGGCGCGGCGAAAGCCCGCCTCCCCTCAGAACCCGCCCGGCCCGTAGCCGACCGGCGCGTCCGCGACGAGCTGCCGGCGCAGGCCGACTGATTCGACGTCGCGGTCGAGCCGTTCCGAATAGTCGATGGACAGCCAGTTCACGCTATAGCCGTGCTTCTGGAAGAAGCCGACGGCCACCGTGTTGCGGGCATGCGTCTGCAGGCGCGCCGCCTCGAAGCCCGCCGCGACGATCTCCGCCTCCATGGCGGCGAGCAAGGCAGCGCCGAGCCCCTTCTTCTGCTGCGGCGGGTCGATCCAGAGGTCGCTGATCTCGTCGTCCAGCGCCTCGCGCGACGCCCATCCCGCCGGCCAGCCCTCGACTTCGGCGACGCTCACCCGCAGCCAGTGGCGGGCGAGGAACTGCTGGAAGGCATTGCGGGCATAGTCGCGCCGCACCTGGAGGTCGGCGACCCCGACGACGGCCTGTTCCCAGGCCCGGACGCCGATTTCGACGAGAGCCGGAACATCGTCCTCACGGGCATTGCGAACGGCGATCATGCGGGCAGTCCTTTCCGCTGCCATGAAAGCACTGCCGGAAAGACTTGGCGAGGGAGGCGCACGGCTATCCACGGAGATGATGGGGAGAAAGGGGCGAATGCCGGCACAAACGGAACCGCCCGGCCTTCCGGCCGGGCGATCCCCTACTTGTCGCGGAGCTGCACGAGGTCGTTCATCAGGCCCGCCGTCCCGTTGTGGATGGTCAGGCGCTCGACCTTGCCGGCGATGGCCTCCAGCGCCTCCAGCTCCTTCAGCCGCAGCATGACCGGGTTCTCCGCCATCACCTTCGCCGTGTTGAGGAGCGAACGGGTGGCGTTCGTTTCCTCGCGGCGGCGGATGACGTTGGCCTCGGCCTGCTTTTCCGCAGCGACGACCTGGTTGAGGATGTCGCGCATCTCGCCCGGCAGGATCACGTCCTTGAGCTCGATGGCCGAGACCTCGACCCCGATCGCCGCCATGTCGGCGCGGACCTTCTCGGCCGCCTCCGCATGGACCGTCACCTTGCGTTCGAGGATCTGGTCGAGCGTCAGCGTGCCGAGCGTCTGGCGGAAGGCGAACTGCAGCGCCCGGTAGAGGGCATCCGCGAAGTCCTTGACCTCCGACACGGCCTTCAGCGGCTCGACGACGCGGTATTCGGCAGCGATGTTTACCCGGATCGTGACCTTGTCGCGGGTGAGCAGCTCCTGACCGGTGACGTCGAGCGACTGGCGCTTGAGGTCGACCACGCGCACCTGGATCGTCCGGCCGACGTTCCAGAAGGCGTGGAGACCCGGCTCCAGCATGCGCTGGTGCGTCCCGTCGACGGTCAGCAGGCCGACCTGCCCGTCATTGACCATGAAGGCCGTGACGAGTTCCAGGCGGCGCGCCCGCGTCAGCCGGCGCATCAGCTCCGGATCGACATCGAGCCCGCCGGCAAGATCGACGCGCGTTTCGGTCCACGGGCCTGCCGCGTTCCAGACCGTAAGCTTCTGGTTCGGCGCAAGAACCGCGTGGAGCTCGCCGTCGCGCTCGACGACGGCCACCTCGCGGGCGTTCGTGCGAAAGACCGTCAGCTCGCGCTGCGCGACCTCCGGGAGCCTGTCGAACAGCGGCTTCTCGTAGGCCGAGACGAAGGCCGGCCGGTTCACGTCGTGACGCTCCAGCTCCAGCATGCCGCGGCGGTTCGGCAGGATGTGTTCGCCCGCGCCGAAAATGCCGAGGATCTCTCCCCTGTAGAGGGCGAGCACCCGTTCGTTTGCCTTCACGAGGACGCGCTTGCGCCCCCGGATCCTATCGAGAAATATCGTCATCGTTCTGCTCCTTCGGTCATACGCTACGTCATGAACCGATCGTCCTTTCGTCGTTGGTTTCGATTGGCATCGGCGGCGGGATGCCGCGAACCAAAGCAGGCTTCGCTTCCCTTGCCAGTTCCCGAGGAAACCCGGATCGCCCGGGGAACCTGCGGGCGGGGTATCTTTCAACAGGCATGATCCGGGAACCGGCTGACGGCCACCGGCGGCGGGTTTTCGGGAGAGGATCGCGCGGCCCTTCGGCGGGCGCGGGCGCCACAGCGCCCTTGCCGGCCGGAAGGCGGCTTGACCATCACCGCGAACCGGACCGCAGACGTCCGGCGTCGGGCTTTCCGCACGTGCGCCTTTCGGCCCGCTTGCGGTCCGCCGTCCGCAGTCCGGTCCCCGGACCGGATGTAAGACAGCTTGGAAGGCTGTTTGGAGAAGGATTCGAACCTTCCACAGTCAGAGTAACAGTCTGATGCTCTACCACTGAGCTATCCAATGGAGCAGACAACGGGAATCGAACCCGCGACCTCCGGAGGAATGTCCGGTGCTCTGCCACTGAGCTAGGTCCGCAATACCAGTCTTCTCGGTGCGGCATCCGTACACGACGACGGCAGGGCCGCCGCGCGCGGGAGGAGCGGAAAAACTCCATCCGTTGACATCCGCACCGGCTGAACGACCGGGAGGGCGCGTTTATTCTCGACTTCGGGAAGGATCAAGCGAAAAAGGCGCAGGCGCGCCTGTCGTAACGGCAGGTGTTGCCGTTACGACACGATCGGGCGATCGAAACCGTGAGCCCGCGGCTGCGGATGAGGGAGCTGAAAGCCCCTTACCACCACCTGGCCGGCGTGAAGCGGCCGGCTGCCTTTTCGATGACATGCGCGGTCTTGAAGAGGACGTCCTCCTCGAAGGGCTTGCCGATGAGCTGGAGGCTGAGGGGCAGGCCCTTGTGGTCGAGACCGGCGGGCACGGAAAGGCCCGGCAGGCCCGCCATGTTCACCGTGACGGTGAAGATGTCCTGCAGGTACATCTTGACGGGATCGGATGCGAGCTCCTCGTCGGCGATGCCGAAGGCGGAGGACGGCGTCGCGGGGGTCAGGATCGCATCGACGCCGGCATTGAAGGCGAGCTCGAAGTCGCGCTTGATCAGCGTGCGGACCTTCTGCGCCTGGAGGTAGTAGGCGTCGTAGTAGCCGGCCGACAGCACGTAGGTGCCGATCATGATACGGCGCTTGACCTCCTGGCCGAAGCCGGCCGCGCGGGTCTTCTCGTACATGTCGACGATGTCCTTGCCGTCGACGCGCAGGCCGTAGCGCACGCCGTCATAGCGGGCAAGGTTCGACGAGGCCTCGGCGGGCGCCACGATGTAATAGGCCGGCAGCGCGTATTTCGTGTGCGGCAGGGAAATGTCGACGACCTCGGCGCCGGCCTCCTTCAGCCAGGCGATGCCCTGCTGCCAGAGCGCCTCGATCTCCTCCGGCATGCCTTCGACGCGGTATTCGCGCGGAATGCCGATGCGCATGCCCTTCAGCGACTGGCCGAGCGCGGCTTCGTAATCCGGCACCGGCAGGTCGACCGAGGTGGTGTCCTTGGCATCGACGCTCGCCATGGACGTCAGCAGGATCGCCGCATCGCGCACGTCGCGGGCGATGGGGCCGGCCTGGTCGAGCGAGGAGGCGAAGGCGACGATGCCCCAGCGCGAGCAGCGGCCATAGGTCGGCTTGATGCCGACGGTGCCGGTGAAGGCGGCGGGCTGGCGGATGGAGCCGCCGGTATCCGTCGCCGTCGCGCCGGCGCACAGGAACGCGGCGACGGCCGCCGCCGAGCCACCGGACGAGCCGCCCGGCACCAGGTCGGCATTGGAGTCCTTCGCCCGCCACGGGTTCTTGACCGCGCCGTAATAGGAGCTCTCGTTGGAGGAGCCCATGGCGAACTCGTCCATGTTCAATTTGCCGAGCATGACGGCGCCGTCGTTCCAGAGGTTCTGGGTGACGGTCGATTCGTATCTGGGCTTGAAGCCGTCGAGGATGTGGCTGCAGGCCTGGGTGTGCACGCCCTCGGTGGCGAACAGGTCCTTGATGCCGAGCGGGATGCCCTCCAGCGCGCCGGCCTTGCCGGCGGCGATGCGGGTGTCGGAGGCCTTCGCCATGTCGCGCGCCTTTTCCGGCGTCACGGCGACATAGGCGTTGATCGTCGGGTTCGCCGCCTCGATCGCGCCGAGATAGGCATCCGTCAGCTCGACGGCGGTGATCTCCTTGGCGCCGAGCTTTTCGCGGGCTTCGGCAATGGTCAGGCGGGTCAGATCGGTCATGGGTGCGGTCACTTCGGGTCAGGCAGCGCGAAGCTGCTTTTGATAGAATATGGAATAGGGTGAATCCGGGTAGTCGAGCACGGGGCCGCAGCGGGTAAAGCCCGCCTTCTCGTAAATCGCCCAGGCGGCCGGATGGCGGTCGCCGGTTTCGAGCACGAGCGTTTCCAGCCCTTCCCGTTCGGCGGCGGCCTGGATCTCACCAAGGATGCGCCGGCCGATGCCCTGCCCCTGCCAGTCCGGCCGGGTGAACATGCGCTTCACCTCGCCCACCGTCGCGGAATGGCGCTTCAGCGCGCCGCAGCCGACGACGGTCCCCTCGTCGCGGGCGATCCAGACCGTCACGGTCGGCTCGGCCATCTGCTCGACGGTCAGGTGGTAGCAGGCCTCCGGCGGCGAGAGCGCGAGCAGGACGGTGTTCAGCTCCGCGACCAGCGCGCGAACCTCTTCGTCAAGCGGGCTCTCGATGGCGAGGGTGACGGCCAAGGACTACTCCACCACCTTCGGAACCTGGAAGAAGTTGCGCTCGGAGGCCGGCGCATTGGCGACGATGGCATCCGCCTTGTTGCCGTCGTTGACGATGTCCTGGCGCTTCTTCATTTCCATCGGCGTGACGGAGGTCATCGGCTCGACGCCGTCGACATCGACTTCGGACAGTTGCTCGACAAAGCCGAGGATGCCGTTCAGCTCGCCGGTCATGCGGTTTGCCTCTTCCTCGCTGACGGCGATGCGGGCAAGGCGCGCGACGCGCTTCACGGTGGCTAGATCTACGGACATGGGTGGTCTCCGCTCAGAAATTTCTACCCGCTATACTGACCAAGCCCAAGGGGCGCAACGGGGGAATGGCCGCATTTGCCGACAAGTCCCCCGCCTGCCTGCCGGCATGCGCGTCGCAAAGCATGGAATCAGACGGGCATCCTGCCCCTCACCCTAGCCCTCTTCCCGCCAAGCGGGGAAAGGGAACGGCCCATGCGAACGGGCATTGGTCGGAAAGAGCGCGCTACAGGTCTCCTTCGCCCCGCTTGCGGGGAGAAGGTGGTCGGCAGGCCGGATGAGCGGCCGCCCCTCAGCGCGAGACCACGCTGCCGACGCCCGGCACCTCGATCTTCGCCGAAGCACCGTCCATAGCCTTGACGAAAAGATCGGCCGTCGGCGCCAGCAGGCCGAAGGAACCGTAGTGGCAGGGGATGACCGTGTCGAACGTGAAGAAGCGCTGGCAGGCGAGCGCCGCGACGGCACCGCCCATGGTGAAGCGGTCGCCGATCGGCACGAGGCCGATTTCCGGCTGGTGCAGCTCGTTGATCAGCGCCATGTCGGAGAAGATGTCGGTGTCGCCCATGTGATAGAGCGTCGGCTCGTCCTCGAAATGCAGGACGAGGCCGTTGGCATTGCCGAGCGAATGGGAGACGCCGTCCTCGGTGATCTGCGCGGAGGAATGCAGCGCATTGACGAAGGTGGTCGAGAAACCATCGAACTGCACGGTGCCGCCGGTATTGCCCATGTCGACCTTTTCCACGCCCTTGGCGCCGAGCCAGGCGGCAAGGTCCGCATTGGCGAGCACGGTCGCGCCGGTCTCCTTCGCGATCTTGATCGTATCGCCGACATGGTCGCCGTGACCGTGGGTCAGCAGGATATGGGTAAGGCCCGCCACCGCGTCCTTGCGGGTCGCCTCGTCGAAGGCGGGATTGCCGGTGAAGAACGGGTCTATCAGGATCCTGGCTTTCGCCGTTTCGATCCGGAAGGCGGAGTGGCCGAGCCAGGTGATTTTCATGCTTGTTCTCCCGTTGGGGTCCTTGGCGCAATATAGAACCGGAGAAGGCCGTTTCCATCCATCGCCGGATCGTTATAAGCGTGGCCTTGAAGATGGAGCAACATGCAAGGAGCCGCCATGAGCGACGACGACTATATCTATGACGAAGCGACCGGCGAATGGCGGCCGGCATCCGAAATCGCCGCGGAGAAGGCGGCGCAGAACCAGGTGCGCGATGCCAGCGGCACCGTGCTTGCCGATGGCGATTCGGTCGTGCTCATCAAGGACCTGAAGGTGAAGGGCGCCGGCCAGACGCTGAAGCAGGGCACGGTGATCAAGTCGATCCGCCTCACCGACAATCCGGAGGAGATCGACTGCCGGCATGAAGCCATCAAGGGCCTGGTCCTGCGCACGGAATTCGTACGCAAGCGCTGAGAGGGGCCTTCATGGCAACGCTGACACTGGAAGAACTGGCCGCAACGCTCGCGCCCGGCCAGCCGATCGCCGGCCTCGACCTCGGCACGAAGACCATCGGGCTTTCGGTCTCCGATCTCGGCCGGCGGCTGGCGACGCCGCGTCCGGTGCTGAAACGCGTGAAGTTCACCCGGGACGCCGAGGTGCTGCTGGCCTTCGCGGCCCAGGAGAAGGTCGCCGCCTTCGTCATCGGCCTGCCGATGAACATGGACGGCAGCGCCGGGCCGCGCGTCCAGGCGACACGCGCCTTCGTGCGCTCCATGGCCGAGAAGACCGACATTCCCTTCGTCTTCTGGGACGAGCGGCTGTCGACGGTGGCGGCGGAGCGCACGCTGATCGAGATGGACGTGTCGCGCAGGAAGCGGGCCGAACGCATCGATTCGGCCGCCGCCTCCTTCATCCTTCAGGGCGCGCTGGACAGGCTCTCGTCGCTGGCAAGGGCGGCGGGCGCGGACTGACGGCGGGCCTGCCACCAGGCGGCAATCTTCCCGCGGCGCCGGAAGGCGATGATGCCGAGCACGAGGAAGCTGTCGACGATGATGGCGCGCAGCACCAGCGGCGGCAGGTCCTCCGGCGGGATACCGAGGATATGGCCGTAGATCTGGAACACCAGGTCATGCGCATCGCGCGTCAGCATGAAGAAGCCGAAGCTCATGTCGTAATAGGAAAGCCCGTACCAGCTGCCGAGCAGCGCGATGGGGCCGGCCCAGAGAATCAGGAACCACTTCATGCCGCCCTCCTCTTCGGTGCGAGAAGGTCGCCGGCCGCAAAGACGATCTCGCTGACCGCCACGCCCGCGGCGATGACGAGAAGCGGAACGACGATATCCACCGCCGCAAAACAAAACAGGGTCGTCATGACCGAAATCCGGGCCGTTCTGGCCATAGGCTGCACTCGCTCACATGGTTAACACCAGGTAAACGGCACCTTCACCCGTTAACCCTGTCCGCGCAACGCAAACCCTTCATTAAGGTTAATTTCCACACGGGTCCCGCCGCGGGCAAGCCTTGCAAGCCCGCCCAAGGCGTGGAATGAGCAGCGACCATTTCCTCGCCCGCCCCGGTTCCCATGCTCGCCATCTTCGAAAGCATCCTTCCCGTCTTCCTGCTCGTCGTGCTGGGGGTTTTTCTCAAGCGCTGGCGGCTGATCGACCGCGACATGTGGAACGGGCTCGAGCAGCTCGGTTTCTTCGTGCTCTTTCCATGCCTGCTCTTCACGACGCTCGCCAAGGCCGAGTTTTCCGGCATCGCCGCCGGCAGCGTGGCGCTCGGCTCCATCGGCTCGCTGAGCTTCATCGCGCTGCTGCTGGCGCTCGCCTGGCCGCTCTTTCGCGCCGCCGGCGTCTCGGGTGCCGCCTATACCTCGGTCTACCAGACCTCGACGCGCTGGAACGCCTTCATCGCGCTTGCCATCGCCGAAAAGCTCTACGGGCCGGAAAGCCTTGCGCTGGTCGCGCTGGTCGCCACGCTGATCATCATCCCGATCAACCTCTACAATATCGGCATTCTCGTCTGGTTCGGCGGCGGCACGCGCAGCCTCAGGACATTCGCGCAGAAAATCGTCACCAATCCGATGATCATCGGCTCGGTGCTCGGCGTCACCATCAACCTTCTGGAAATCCCGGTCTACGCGCCGCTGATGCAGGCGGCGGAACTCGTCGCCGGCACCTCGCTCAGCCTCGGCCTGATCATGGTCGGTGCCGGGCTGAAGCTTGCCGATGCGCTGAAACCCCGGCCGCTGGCGCTGCTGCCGGTCGCCTTGAAGCTCGTGTTCATGCCGCTGGTCATGACGGCGGCCGCCTATGTCCTCGGCATGCGCGGCGAGCCGCTGCTGACGATCGCCATGGGGGCGAGCGTGCCGACGGCGATGAACGGCTATGTGCTGGCCAAGCAGATGGGCGGCGACGCGCCGCTTTATGCCGCCGTCGCCACGCTGCAGACGATCGCCTCGTTCTTCACGATCCCGGTCGTGCTGGCCGCGACCGCCTACCTTGCCGGCGGATAGAGCAGGTCGACGATATAGGCCGAATCGAAGCGCGAATCGAGCATGCCGTAGGTCGAACGCCAGCCCGAGGCGAGGCGCGTCTCGAGGAAGGCATCGGCGATGCGGCCGGCACCGGCGCGGTAGAGCTCGGCCGCGGCGGCGGCAAGCGCCAGCTGCTCGACCAGCATGCGGGCCGCCCCCTCGTCGCGCTCGCAGAGCGACAGCGCCGCGCGCAGCACGTCGGCCGTCTTCTTGCCGGCCGGGCCGAGATCGCGGGCAAGCCCGGCGAACAGCATCTCGAACAGGTCCCTGCCCCGGCCGATGACGCGCATCAGGTCGAGCGCCATGACATTGCCCGAGCCTTCCCAGATCGCGTTGACCGGCGCCTCCCGGTAATGCCGGGCGATCGGCCGCTCCTCGACATAGCCGCTGCCGCCGATGCACTCCATCGCCTCGTAGATGAGAGCGGGCGCGATCTTGCAGCACCAGTATTTCGTCACCGGCGTCATGATGCGGGCATAGGCGGCATCCTCGGCGCTGTCGCGCGCCTTGTCGAAGGCCTCCGCCAGGCGCAGGGAGAGCGCGGTCGCGGCTGCGACGTCGAGCGCCATGTCGGCAAGCACGCGCGTCATGATCGGCTGGGCGACCAGCGGCTTGCCGAAGACGGTGCGGCCACGCGTATGGTGCACGGCTTCTGCGAGCGAGGCGCGCATGATGCCGGAGGAGGCCAGCGCGCAGTCGAGCCGCGTCAGCGTCACCATGTCGAGGATGGTGCGGATGCCGGCATCGGGCGTGCCGAGCAGGAAGCCGAAGGTTTCGGAGAACTCGACCTCCGAGGAGGCGTTGGAGCGGTTGCCGACCTTGTCCTTCAGGCGCTGGAAGCGCAGGCCGTTGCTGGAGCCGTCCTCCAGGAGGCGCGGCACGAGGAAGCAGCCGACGCCCTCGCGCGTCTGGGCGAGCATGACGAAACCGTCGCTCATCGGCGCCGACATGAACCATTTGTGGCCGGAAAGCCGGTAGATGCCCTCCCCGACGCGCTCGGCGGTGGAGGTGTTGGCGCGCACATCCGTGCCGCCCTGCTTTTCCGTCATGCCCATGCCGATGGTGACGGCGCTCTTCTGCATGGCGGGCTTGTTGGTGCTGTCATACTTGCGCGACAGGATCTTCCGGCCCCATTCGCGCTGCACCTGCGGCGAGACGGAAAGGGCCGCGACCGAGGCGCTCGTCATGGTCAGCGGGCAGAGATGGCCGCATTCGAGCTGGGCGGTCAGGTAGAAGCGCACCGCGCGCGCCTTGTGCGCCCTGCCCTTCTCGTCCGGCACATTCTCCCACAGCGAGGAATGCAGGCCGCTCGCCATGGAGCGGCGCATCAGCGCGTGCCAGGCGGGGTGGTAGTCGACGACGTCGAGGCGCTCGCCGCGCGGGCCGTGGGTGCGCAGCTGCGGCACGCCCTCGTTCGCCATACGGGCGAGTTCCTGCGCTTCCGGCGAGGTCACGGAACGGCCGATCGCGTCGAACTCGTCGCGCAGGCCCTTCGGCATGGCGTCGGTGGCATCGACCAGCAGTGGGTCGGAGCGATAGGCGTTGATGCCCGACCAGAGCGGCGGCTGGTTGAGATCGGCGAGTTTCTGTTCGGTCGTCTTGTCGCGAGTCATGAGCGGGTTCTAGCCCAAGTCGCGGCGGGGCGAAACGGGGCCTTGCGGCCGCCGGCGCCCCGGGCTTCACAAAAGCGTGGGAATGCGCGGCCTTGCCGCCGCTTCGCCTTGCCGCGGGGGAACCGACCCTCTATAGACCCCGCGTATCCACGACAGTTGAGGCGGAGTTTCATGGACTTCTTTCCGCATCGCCACCTTCTCGGCATTAAGGGCCTGACGGAGCAGGAGATCACGCACCTGCTCGACCGCGCCGACGAGGCGGTGAAAATCTCCCGGCAGCGGGAGAAGAAAACGTCGACCCTCCGGGGCCTGACGCAGATCAACCTGTTCTTCGAAGCCTCCACCCGCACGCAATCCTCCTTCGAGCTTGCCGGAAAACGCCTCGGCGCCGACGTGATGAACATGTCGGTCGGCAATTCCTCGGTGAAGAAGGGCGAGACGCTGATCGATACGGCGATGACGCTGAACGCCATGCACCCGGACGTGCTGGTCGTGCGCCACTCCTCCGCCGGTGCCGCCGCGCTGCTGGCGCAGAAAGTCTCCTGCTCGGTGGTCAATGCCGGCGACGGCCAGCACGAGCATCCGACCCAGGCCCTGCTCGACGCGCTGACCATCCGCCGCGCCAAGGGCAAGCTCTCGCGCATCATCGTCGCGATCTGCGGCGATGTGCTGCATTCGCGCGTCGCCCGCTCGAACATCCTGCTGCTCAACGCCATGGGCGCGCGCGTGCGCGTCGTCGCGCCTGCGACGCTTCTTCCTTCCGGCATCGCCGACATGGGCGCGGAGGTCTACCACTCCATGGAGGAAGGCCTGAAGGATGCCGACGTCGTGATGATGCTGCGCCTGCAGCGCGAGCGCATGTCCGGCGCCTTCGTGCCCTCGGTGCGCGAATATTTCCACTATTACGGGCTCGACGCGGAAAAGCTCAAGGCGGCGAAGGAGGATGCGCTCGTCATGCATCCCGGGCCGATGAACCGCGGCGTGGAGATCGCCTCCGAGATCGCCGACGGGCCGCAGAGCGTCATCGAGCAGCAGGTCGAGATGGGCGTCGCCGTCCGCATGGCCGTGATGGAAACGCTTCTCGTTTCGCAGAACCAGGGTGTCCGCGCATGACCCGCACCACCGTCCTGAAAAACCTCCGCATCCTCGACCCCTCGCGCAACCTGGACGAAAAGGGCTCCATCGTCATCGAGAACGGCAGGATCGCCGCCATCGGCAGCGGCGCGCAGAACCAGGGCGCACCGGAAGGCGCCGAGATCGTCGACGGTCGCGGCCTCATCGCCGCCCCCGGCCTCGTCGATGCCCGCGTCTTTGTCGGCGAACCCGGCGCCGAACACCGCGAGACGATCGAATCGGCCTCCCGTGCGGCGGCCGCCGGCGGCGTCACCACCTTCATCACCATGCCGGACACCGATCCCGTCATCGACGACATCGCGCTCGTCGAATTCGTGCTGAAGAACGCCCGCGACAAGGCCATCGTCAACATCCACCCCGCCGCGGCCCTCACCAAGGGGCTTGCCGGCGAGGAGATGACCGAATTCGGCCTCCTGAAGGACGCCGGCGCCGTCGCCTTCACCAACGGCCGCAACCCGATGCACAATGCGCAGGTGCTGCGCCGGGCCATGACCTATGCCCGCGAATTCGGCAGCGTCATCGCGCTCGAAACCCGCGACAAGTATCTCGGCGCCGGCGGCGTGATGAACGAGGGGCTGCTCGCAAGCTGGCTCGGCCTTTCCGGCAGCCCGCGCGAGGCCGAACTGATCCCGCTCGAACGGGACCTGCGCATCGCCGGCCTGACGCGCGGCAAATACCATGCGGCGCAGATCTCCGTGCCGGAATCGGCCGAAGCGGTGAAGCGCGCGAAGGAGCGCGGCGCGGACGTCACCTGCGGCATCTCGATCAACCACCTGACGCTGAACGAGAACGACATCGGCGAATACCGCACCTTCTTCAAGCTCTCCCCGCCGCTGCGCGGCGAGGACGACCGCAAGGCCATGGTCGACGCACTCGCCCGCGGCGAGATCGACATCATCGTTTCCTCGCACGACCCGCAGGACGTCGACACCAAGCGCCTGCCCTTCGCGGACGCGGCCGATGGCGCGATCGGCCTCGAGACCATGCTGGCGGCGGCGCTCAGGCTGCATCACAGCGGCGAGGTTCCGCTGATGCGGCTCCTCGATGCGCTCTCGACACGGCCGGCGCAGATCTTCGGCCTTGACGCCGGCACGCTTTCGCCCGGCGCGCGCGCCGACATCGTGCTGATCGATCCCGACGAGCCCTGGCTCGCCACCAAGGACCGCTTCGTCTCGCGCTCGAAGAACACGCCCTTCGAAGATGCCCGCTTTACGGGACGCGCGATTAGCACCTATGTTGCCGGCGAACGGGTGTATTCGCTGGACTGAAAGGGACATCGGTCCGGCGGAGAGCGTGGATCCTCGGGTCGAGCCCGAGGATGACGGAAGAAGGAAGATCGGAAGACGTTGAGAAACGTTGCCCCTGCCGGACCGTTTGATGGGGTCGGTAGCACCTCCCCTCTCCGTCATCCTCGGGCTCGACCCGAGGATCCACGCCCCGCATGCAGACATTGGAACGGGGGAACTGACGTGTCCGACATCTTCACCTGGCAGCTCGGCGTCCTGCCGACGCTCGCCGCCCTCGCCTTCGGCTATCTCCTCGGCTCCATCCCCTTCGGCCTGATCCTCACCCGCATGGCCGGGCTCGGCGACGTGCGCCAGATCGGCTCCGGCAATATCGGCGCGACGAACGTGCTGCGCACCGGCAACAGGAAACTCGCCGCGGCGACCCTGCTGCTCGACGCCCTAAAGGGCACGGCCGCCACCGCCATCGCCTCGCGCTGGGGGCTCGATGCCGGCCTTACGGCGGGCCTTGCCGCCTTCCTCGGCCATCTCTTTCCCGTCTGGCTCGGCTTCAAGGGCGGCAAGGGGGTCGCGACCTATGTCGGCCTGCTGCTCGGCCTCGTGCCTGTCATGCTCGCCGTCTTCGCCGCCGTGTGGGTCGGCGTCGCCTATCTGACGCGCTATTCGTCCCTCTCCGCCCTGGTTGCAACCATCGTATCTCCGGTTGTATTGTGGTTTCTCGGCCACGAGAAGGTGGCGCTGCTGTTCGCCCTCCTCACGGTGATCACCTGGTGGAAGCACAGCGCCAATATCAGCCGCCTGCTCGGCGGCACGGAAAGCAAGATCGGCAGCAAGGGATAGAGATGGACGAGCGCAGCGCAACGACGAGGGGAATTGCGCTGACGGACCGACAGAGGATCGCCTGGCTGCGGCTCATCCGCAGCGACAATGTCGGGCCGGTCACCTTTCGCGAGCTCATCAACCATTTCGGCAGCGCCGAAGCGGCGCTGGACATGGTGCCGGAACTTTCCCGCCGTGGCGGCGCGTCGCGCAGCATCCGCGTCGCCAGCAGGGCCGAGGCCGAACGCGAGCTGGAAATCGCCGAACGGCACGGCGCGGCCTTCGTCGGCATCGGCGAGCCGGACTATCCGCCGCTGCTGCGCCAGATCGACGGCGCGCCGCCGCTTCTCGCCGTCAAGGGAAACCGGACCGCTGCCGCGGCACCGGGCGTCGGCATCGTCGGCGCGCGCAACGCCTCGATTTCCGGCGTGAAATTCGCCGGCCTGCTGGCGCGCGAGATCGGCCGCTCGGGCTATTCCATCGTTTCCGGCCTTGCCCGCGGCATCGACACGGCCGCCCACCGCGCCAGCCTCGATACCGGCACGATCGCGGCCATGGCCGGCGGCCTCGACAAGCCCTATCCGCCGGAAAACATCGGCCTGCTGGCGGAACTCACCGAGGGACAGGGCCTTGCCGTCAGCGAGATGCCGTTCGGCTGGGAGCCCCGCGCCCGGGACTTTCCCCGCCGCAACCGGCTGATCGCCGGCATGTCGCTGGGCCTGGTGGTGGTGGAGGCGGCGGTGCGCTCCGGCTCGCTGATCACCGCGCGCAACGCGGCGGATTTCGGCCGGCTGGTCTTCGCCGTGCCCGGCTCGCCGCTCGATCCGCGCTGCGAGGGCACGAACGGCCTGCTCAAGGACGGCGCGACGATCGTGACGGCACCGGAGGATGTGCTGGAGGGGCTGCGGCCGCTCTGCGAACCCGACCTCTTCACCCCGCGCCCGGGGGCCGGCGAACCCGCGGAGGACGTGCCGCCGACCCTCAGGCTGCCGCCGAGCGACGGCGAACGGGAGCGCATCGCGGAGGCGCTGAGCCAGGTGCCGGCCGAGATCGACGAGATCATCCGCCATACCGGCATCGCGGCGGCGAGCGTCTACCTCGTCCTCCTAGAACTTGATCTTGCCGGCCGGCTTCAGCGGCATGCCGACGGCCGGGTCTCGATGAGCCCGGACTGAAAGCGGCCGCAGGCCGGCCAGGATATCCCCCGCCTCCACATAGGCCATCTCGATGAAATAGCGCAGCATGTCGGCGCCCTCGTTGTGCGCGACCGTGCGCAACTCGCCCAACATCTGACGTGTGTAGGCGATGTTCTCCTCTGCGGTATGCGGCGGAAGCGCGGGCTTGGAAGGTTTCGAGTTCATAGCTTTTCCGTTGTCCCAGGGATTTCAGAATCACCGTTAGGTTGCAATTCCTACGCCCAGAAGACGATACAATGATTATCCATAATTGCAACACCTGAATTATATCGCATAGGTTGCATTTCAGCGTATATGACTTGCATCTATAAGTGCAACATCTAAATTATCTCGTTTTGGTTGCAACTCGTTGTATCCCACTAATTTCACCCCTACCTCTTGACCCGGACGCTTTGTCTGTTCATGTCGAGACACGACTTTCCGGCGCAAGAGCGCCCTTTCGCCGCGCATTCCCGCGCGCGCTCCCGGTATCAGAGAAATGACGATGAATGTTGTAGTTGTGGAATCGCCCGCCAAGGCCAAGACGATCAACAAGTATCTCGGCCCCGGCTACAAGGTGCTTGCCTCCTTCGGCCATGTGCGCGATCTGCCCGCCAAGGACGGCTCCGTGCGCCCGGACGAGGATTTCGAGATGTCCTGGGAAGTGGACAGCGCCTCGGCCAAGCGCATCAAGGACATTGCCGACGCGATGAAGTCCTCCGATGGCCTCATTCTCGCGACCGACCCGGATCGCGAAGGCGAGGCCATCTCCTGGCACGTGCTCGATGTCTTGAAGAAGAAGCGCGTGATCGGCGACAAGCCGGTCAAGCGCGTCGTCTTTAACGCCATCACCAAGTCGGCCGTGCTCGACGCCATGCGCAACCCGCGCGACATCGACATCTCGCTGGTCGACGCCTATCTCGCCCGCCGCGCGCTCGACTATCTCGTCGGCTTCAACCTTTCGCCCGTGCTGTGGCGCAAGCTGCCGGGCGCCCGCTCGGCCGGCCGCGTGCAATCGGTGGCGCTGCGCCTCGTCTGCGACCGCGAAGCCGAAATCGAGCGTTTCGTCTCGGAAGAATACTGGAACCTCTCCGCCCTCTTGAAGACCCCGCGCGGCGACGAGTTCGAGGCCCGCCTCGTTTCGGCGGAGGGCAAACGCCTCCAGGCGCGGTCGATCGGCAATGGCGAGGAGGCGAACCGCCTCAAGGCGCTGCTCGACGGCGCGGCCTACCGCGTCGAAAGCGTCGAGGCCAAGCCCACCAAGCGCAATCCCGCACCGCCCTTCACCACCTCGACGCTGCAGCAGGCCGCCTCCTCCAAGCTCGGCTTCTCGGCATCGCGCACCATGCAGGTCGCGCAGAAGCTGTATGAGGGCATCGACATCGGCGGCGAGACGGTCGGTCTCATCACCTATATGCGTACCGATGGCGTGCAGATGGCGCCGGAGGCGATCGACGCCGCCCGGCGTGCCGTCGCCAGCCAGTTCGGCGAGCGCTACGTGCCGGAAAAGCCCCGCTTCTATTCCACCAAGGCGAAGAACGCCCAGGAAGCGCACGAGGCGATCCGCCCGACCTCCTTCGACCGCACGCCCGACCAGGTGAAACGCTATCTCGATCCCGACCAGCTGAGGCTCTACGACCTCGTCTGGAAGCGCGGCATCGCCAGCCAGATGGCCTCCGCCGAGATCGAGCGCACGACGGTCGAGATCGAGGCGGACAATGGCGGGCGCAAGGCGGGCCTGCGCGCCACCGGCTCGGTCATCCGCTTCGATGGCTTCATCGCCGCCTATACCGACCAGAAGGAAGACGGCGAGCAATCGGACGACGGCGAGGATGGCGGCCGCCTGCCGGAGATCAATGCGAAGGAAACGGTCACCAAGCAGAAGGTGAACGCCACCCAGCATTTCACCGAGCCGCCGCCGCGCTATTCGGAAGCCTCGCTCATCAAGAAGATGGAGGAGCTCGGCATCGGCCGCCCGTCGACCTATGCCGCGACGCTCGCCACGCTGCGCGACCGCGAATACATCGTCATCGACAAGCGCAAGCTGATCCCGGAAGCCAAGGGCCGTCTCGTCACCGCCTTCCTGGAAAGCTTCTTCACGCGCTATGTCGAATATGACTTCACGGCGGACCTCGAGGAAAAGCTCGACAAGATCTCGGCCGGCGAGCTCGACTGGAAGCAGGTCCTGCGCGATTTCTGGAAGGATTTCTTCGCGCAGATCGAGGATACCAAGGAGCTGCGCGTCACCAATGTGCTCGACGCGCTCAACGAAGAGCTGGCGCCGCTCGTCTTCCCCAAGCGCGAGGACGGCAGCGATCCGCGCATCTGCCAGGTCTGCGGCACCGGCAAGCTCTCGCTGAAGCTCGGCAAGTTCGGCGCCTTCGTCGGCTGCTCGAACTATCCGGAATGCAACTATACCCGCCAGCTTTCCGCCGACAACGGCTCGGATGCGGACGCCGCCGCCTCCAACGAGCCGCAGAACCTCGGCAAGGACCCGCATACCGGCGAGGACATCACGCTGCGCACCGGCCGCTTCGGCCCCTATGTGCAGCGCGGCGACGGCAAGGAGGCCAAGCGCGCCAGCCTGCCGAAGGGCTGGACGCCGGCGAGCATCGACCACGAGAAGGCGCTTGCCCTGCTCTCGCTGCCGCGCGATATCGGCCAGCATCCGGAAACCGGCAAGATGATCTCCGCCGGCATCGGCCGCTACGGCCCGTTCCTGCTGCACGACGGCGGCTATGCCAACCTCGAAAGCGTCGAGGACGTCTTCTCGATCGGCCTCAACCGCGCCGTCTCGGTGATCGCCGACAAGCAGTCCAAGGGTCCCGGCGGCCGCTCGCGCGGCACACCCGCTGCGCTGAAGACGCTCGGCGACCATCCCGACGGCGGCCCCGTCACCGTGCGGGACGGCAAGTACGGCCCCTATGTGAACTGGGGCAAGGTCAACGCGACGCTGCCGAAGGGCAAGGCCGCCGACAGCGTCACGCTGGAGGAGGCGCTCGTGCTGATCGCCGACAAGGCCGGCAAGACGCCCATCAAGGGCAAGGCCAAGGCGACGAAGACCACCAAGGCGGCAAAATCCGACGATGCCAAGGCCGCAAAGCCGAAGGCGGCGCCCAAGGCCAAGGCCGCATCCAAGGCAAAGAAGGCCTGACGGCATGACGAGAGAACCACGCAGCCGGGCAGGACAATCCAAGCGGCCCGGCCGCGCGGGCCGTGACGTGCCGCCGGCAGACAACATCCCGATCATCCATGGCGTCATCCCGCCGCGCGACGTGCTGCTGCGCTTCATCGCCGAGCATCCGGAGCAGGCATCGAAACGCGAGATCGCCAAGGCCTTCGGCCTGAAGGGCGAGGCGCGCGTGGAACTGAAGGCGCTCCTGAAATCCTTCGAGGAGGACGGGCTCCTGGAGAAGCGGCGCAAGTCGCTCGTCCGCCCCGGCGCCTTGCCGCCCGTCACCGTTCTCGACATCACGACGCGCGATATCGACGGCGAGCTGATCGGCCGCCCGGCGGAATGGCTTGACGATGCGGGCGTCGCGCCTGCCGTGCTGATCCGCCAGTCGGGCGGCGTGCGCAGGGACAAGGCGCCCGTCGCCGGTCTCGGCGACCGCGTTCTGGCGAAGATCTTCCCGGCGAAGGAGCGCGGCGGTCCGGCCTATACGGCGCGGGTCATCAAGGTTCTCGACAAGAAGAAGAATTCCGGCATGGGCGTCTTCCGCGCCATGGCGGGCGGCGGCGGGCGCATCATGCCGATCGACCGGCGCGGCGAGGAGATGGACGTCGACGCGGAGTTCACGGCAGGCGCCAGGGACGGCGACCTCGTGGAGATCGATGTCGTGCGCATGGGCCGCTACGGCCTGCCGCGCGCGCAGATCAAGGGCGTGATCGGCTCCGTCGCCTCGGAAAAGGCGATCTCGATGATCGCCATCCATTCCCACGGCATCCCCTATATCTTCTCCGACGCGGTGATCCGCGAGGCGGAGGCCGCAGGGCCCGCGACCATGGCGCACCGCGAGGACTGGCGCAGCCTGCCGCTCATCACCATCGACCCGGCCGACGCCAAGGACCACGACGACGCCGTCTTCGCCGAGCCGGATCCCTCCCCGGACAATCCGGGCGGCGTGATCGTCACCGTCGCCATCGCCGATGTCAGCTACTATGTGCGGCCGAAATCGGCGCTCGACCGCGAGGCGCTGAAGCGCGGCAACTCGGTCTATTTCCCGGACCGCGTGGTGCCCATGCTGCCGGAGCGCATTTCCAACGACCTCTGCTCGCTGAAGGAAGGCGTCGACCGCCCGGCGCTCGCCGTGCGCATGGTCTTCTCGCATGAAGGCCGCAAGGCAAGCCACACCTTCCATCGCATCATGATGAAGAGCGCGGCAAAGCTCTCCTACCAGCAGGCGCAGGCTGCCATCGACGGCGCGGCCGACGACAAGACCGGTACGATCCTCGAGACGATCCTGAAGCCGCTGTGGGACGCCTACCGGATCATGACGGTCGGCCTGAACCGCCGCCAGCCGCTCGAGCTCGACATGCCCGAGCGCAAGATCCTCCTGAAGGAGGACGGCACCGTCGACCGGGTCTTCGTGCCGCCGCGGCTCGATGCGCACAAGCTCATCGAGGAGATGATGATCCAGGCGAACGTCTCGGCCGCCGAGACGCTGGAGAAGAAGAGGCAGGTCCTCGTCTACCGTGTGCACGACGCGCCCTCGCTCGCCAAGCAGGAGGTGCTGCGCGAGTTCCTGCAGACGCTCGACATCACGCTGGTGAAGGGCGGCAGCATGCGCTCCAACCATTTCAATGGCGTGCTTTCGAAAGCCAAGGACAAGCCCTTCGAGCAGATGGTGAACGAGATGGTGCTGCGCTCGCAGAGCCAGGCGATCTACAGCCCGGAAAACATCGGCCATTTCGGGCTCAACCTGATGCGGTACGCCCATTTCACCTCGCCGATCCGCCGCTACGCGGACCTCATCGTGCACCGGGCGCTGGTGGGCTCGCTCGGGCTCGGCGAAGGCGGCATCACGCCGGACGAGGAGGCCGCGCTGGACGACATTTCCGCGGAAATCTCGACCTTCGAGCGCCGTGCCATGGCGGCCGAGCGCGATACGGTCGACCGGCTGATCGCCCATCACCTTGCCGGGCGCATCGGCGAAGAGTTCGACGGCCGCGTCTCGGGCGTCACCAAGGCGGGACTTTTTGTCACCCTGCCGGAGTATGGTGCCGACGGTTTCGTGCCTATATCTATGCTCGGACGCGACTATTACATCTATGACGAGGCGCATCAGGCGCTTTCCGGCGAGAAGACCGGGCTCGGCTATCGCCTCGGCGACACGGTGCGCGTCAAGCTCGCGGAAGCGGTGCCGCTGGCCGGCTCTCTCCGGTTCGACATGATCAGCGAGGGACGCAAGATGCCGACGGCGGTGCGCTCCTTCCACAAGTCGGGCCGGCGCAAGGATGGCGCCTCGCGCCGCCAGCCGGGCACGCGCCCGCCGCGCGGAAGACGCTGAGCGCCGCAGCAGGAAGAAAACAGCCGGAGAAGGCGCCGGCGGGAAGGACATGGACATGCAGGCGAACGACACCAACGGCGGCATGCAGCATTTCGGCGACAACCCGGCCGACACGCCTGCGGAACGCCCGCTCGGCCGTGCCATCAAGCGCGGCATGCTGAACCGCTGCCCGGCCTGCGGTTCCGGCCGCCTGTTCAAGTCCTTCGTCAAGCCCGTCGATCACTGCGCGGCCTGCGGCGAGGACTATACGCACCAGCGCGCCGACGACCTGCCGCCCTATCTCGTCATCACCATCGTCGGTCATGTCGTGCTCGGCGGCTACATGGCGACGGACCTCGTCTGGCCGCTCACCACCTGGCAGCATCTGGCCATCTGGGCGCCGATCACCGTCATCCTCTCGCTTCTTTTGCTCCAGCCGATCAAGGGCGGCGCCATCGGCCTGCAATGGGCGCTGAAGATGCACGGCTTCGGCGCCAAGCCGGAAGAAACCGAAGCGGAAACCACGTCCGCCTACGGCGACCGGACGGCATGACGCCCGTCCGGCCCGTCGATGCAGCCTCGATCCTGCTCCTCGACCGGTCTGGCGAGGGCATGCGCGTGCTCGTCGGCCGGCGCAGCAGCAAGCACGTCTTCATGCCGGACGTCTATGTCTTTCCCGGCGGACGGCGCGATGCGGGCGACCGCCTCGTTCCCGTCGCCAATCCGCTGAACCCGCAGGCCTGCGAGCGGCTGGCGCTGCGCAGCGGCACGCGCTGTTCCGATTCGCGCCTGCGCGCCCTCGGCGTGGCGGCGCTGCGCGAACTCTACGAGGAAGCCGGCATTTCCGTCGGTACGCCGCTTGCCGAACCGGCGCCGAGCGCCCTGCCCTTCCGTCCCGACCTCTCCGGCCTCAGGTTCCTCGCCCGCGCCATCACGCCGGCCGGCATGGTGCGGCGGTTCGACACGCGCTTTTTCACGCTCTTCACCGACGAGGCGGGCGTCGATCCGGCCGGCGCGACGGCGAGCCACGAGCTGGAAGACCTGCGCTGGGTCGATATTTTTGACCACAAGGGCATCGAGATGCCCGACATAACCGTATTGATCCTTGAAGAGCTTCGAAAAAGCCTTCAGGAAGACAAGTCTCTGCCCTTCGGAAGAGCCGTGCCGCTGTACCACACCCAGCGCGGGCGCCTCCTTCGGGACCTTCTTTGAGGATCGACCGCATATGACGCAGCCGCAATCCGGCACCTCCGGCCCGGTGGACAGCATCCACTGGCGGTCTCTCATTGCAGCCGTCGCCGCCATTTCCGCCGTCGGCATCGCGATCGGCCTCGGCCTTCCGCTGCTCTCGATCATCATGGAAAAGCGTGGCATCTCCTCCACGCTCATCGGCATCAATTCCGCCATGGCCGGTATCGCCGCCATGGTCGCCGCGCCTTTCACCACGCGCCTTGCGCATGCCTGCGGCACCTCGACCACCATGCTGGGCGCCATCCTGCTTGCGGCCGTCAGCGGCCTCGGCTTCTACTACATCCAGAATTTCTGGCTGTGGTTTCCGCTCCGCCTTGTCTTCCACGGCGCGATCACCACGCTCTTCATCCTCTCGGAGTTCTGGATCAACGCCGCCGCCCCGCCCCGGCGGCGCGGCCTGGTGCTCGGCATCTACGCCACGGTTCTCTCGCTCGGCTTCGCCACGGGGCCCCTGCTCTTCTCGCTCCTCGGCAGCGACGGCGTGCTGCCCTTCGCGGTGGGCGCGGGCATCATCCTGCTTGCCGCCGCCCCCATCTTCATTGCGCGCGGCGAAAGCCCGATCATCGACGAGAAGCCGGAGCTGCATTTCATGCGCTACATCCTTCTCGTGCCGACGGCGACGGCGGCAGTCTTCATCTTCGGCGCGGTGGAAGTGGGCGGGCTCTCGCTCCTGCCCATCTATGCGACGCGCGCCGGCTTCAGCGAGCCCCAGGCGGCCCTGCTGCTCACCGTCATGGGCATCGGCAACATGGCGTTCCAGATCCCGCTCGGCATGCTCTCCGACCGCATGAAGGACCGCAGGCGCCTGCTGACCATCATGGCGGTCATCGGCCTTGTCGGCGCCCTCTGCCTGCCCCTCATCGCGCACAGCTGGGTGCTGATGGCCGCCGTGCTGCTGCTGTGGGGCGGCTGCGTCGCCGGCCTCTACACGGTGGGCCTCAGCCACCTCGGCTCGCGCCTGCACGGGGCGGACCTTGCAGCCGCCAATGCCGCCTTCATCTTCTGCTATGCGGTGGGCACCGTCGTCGGTCCGCAGGCGATCGGCGCGGCGATGGACGTTTCCGGCAATGACGGTTTTGCCTGGGCGATCGTCGCCTTCTTCGGGTTTTACCTCGTACTTTCGCTCGCCCGGATGGTTTTCCGGCCGAAACAGGCTTGACTTTTCGGGCGCGATTTGTAGTTTCCGCCCAGATTTAAGCCGTGGAGCAGACTGGCTGTCCGCGGCTTCGTTTTTCATAAAGGCAGGACGACCATGGCCAAGGCTACCACCATCAAGATCAAGCTGCTGTCGACGGCCGACACCGGTTTCTTCTACGTAACCACGAAGAACAGCCGTACGATGACGGAAAAGATGACCAAGACGAAGTACGACCCGGTCGTCAAGAAGCACGTCGAATTCAAGGAAACCAAGATCAAGTAATCTTGGGAGCCATTGCGGTTCGCAAAGGCGCTGGACGGAAACGTCCGGCGCCTTTTCTTTTGGCTGCGGGCCGGCGCCCCGTTCTGGTCTCCGAATCAAAAACGCCGCTCCCGTGAAGGGAGCGGCGTTGAACGGGGGTCGACCAATTATGACAACGGCACGAGGATTCCGTATTTGTCATAACCGGTCGACCGACCCCACGACCCAGGAGATGCGGCGGACCTAGCATCATGGGGTAACCGGTTGTGTGGGCTTGTTTGCCACCCATGAGTTGAGCATCGCGCGAAAAAGAAAAAAAATCAACGAATTCTTAACGCTCCCCCGACGCCTCGTTGTCTCATAGTTAATCGCGGTGGGGACAAGTGTGCCAAGGAGCACCGGTTTCGTCATGGATCACGACAAGGACAGGCCCGCATCCTTCAACCACGGCACGAAGGGCCTGCAACCCTGACAAACCGCCCCATTGGCGCACGGAAAGATTGCGCGCAATACAACCCATTGATAAAATTCGCCAAACTTGAATGGTATGATTTATAACAAGATTTCACGACAGGCCGCAATCCCGCGGCGTCGTGCGATTCATCTCCGCCGGCAAACGGCTTTTTGGGGCAACTGCCCGATTTTCAAGGCAAATGCCCAGCAACTAAATTGCCTGTGGACAAACGTGAGGCGAATCGGCCGACTCAGGCGGCTGCCGCCACCACCCGGTTGCGGCCGGAGCGCTTCGCCTCGTAGAGCGCCGCATCGGCACGCTTCAGCAGGGCATCAGGGCTGTCTCCCGCCGGCAGCGCGCTGGCAAGGCCGAGCGAGGCGGTGACGGGCAGGAAGACATCCGTGCCGGGCACGCGGAACGGTTCCCGCTCGACGATCGCGCGAAGGCGCTCCGCCACGCCCGCCGCCATCTCGGCCGACGTATCCGGCATGACCAGAACGAATTCCTCCCCGCCGTAGCGGCAGGCAAGGTCGGCGCCGCGCACGGCCGAGCGCACGCGGTTGGCGAATTCGCGCAGCACGGCGTCGCCCGCATCATGGCCGTAGGTATCGTTGACCAGCTTGAACCGGTCGATATCGGTGATGCAGACCGACAGCGGCCGGCCGCGCGCGGCGGCGCGGTCGATCAGGAGCTTCATGTGATTGTCGAGGTAGCGGCGGTTATGCAGGCCCGTCAGGCCGTCCGTGACGGCCAGCTCGATGGTCTGGCGCACGCTGGCGCGCAGGCGGTCGTTGCAGCGCTTGCGGCGGATCTGGGTGAGGCTGCGGGCGATCAGCTCGTTCGGATCGACCGGCCGCATCAGGTAGTCCGTCACGCCGAGATCGAGCGCGCGCACGACCATGTCGTCGTCGCCCTGCTCGGCGATCAGCAGGATCGGCAGGAAGCGCGTTCGCTCCAGCGAGCGAAGCTGCGAGCACAGGCGCAGCGGATCGTAGTCGTCGAAATTGGCGTTGACGATCACCAGTTCGAAATTGCTCTCGGCCGCCTGGAAGAGCGCGGCCTGCGGGTCCGACATGCTGGTGACATCGGCGATCGGCTTCAGCGCGCGCGCGATGCGCTCCTGCGAGCTTGCCCGGCCGTCGACGAGCAGCACGTCGCCCGGCTCGTCGCCCAGCGAATCGTCGAGCCCTTCCTCCATGGAGATGGCACGGGCGGTGGCCGCGCGCATGCGCAGCTCGTCCGTCAGCGTCTTCAACCGCACGAGGCTTTTCACCCGCGACATGAGCTGCAGGTCGTTGACCGGCTTGGTCAGGAAGTCGTCGGCACCGGCCTTGAGGCCCCGCACCCGGTCGGACGGCTGGTCGAGCGCCGTCACCATGACCACCGGGATATGGGCGGTGCGCGGATTGGCCTTCAGCCGCTCGCAGACCTCGAAACCGTCGATGCCGGGCATCATGATGTCGAGCAGGATGAGGTCGACCTGGGTGCGCTCGCACATGGCCAGCGCGTCGTAGCCATTCCCAGCCGTCAGCACGTCGAAATATTCCGCCAGCAGCCGCGCCTCGAGCAGCTTCACATTGGCCGGAATGTCGTCGACGACGAGAATGCGTGCTGTCATGCCCCAGACCTCCGCCTCAAGCGTCGCCGAGATAGGTTTTGATCGTTTCGATGAATTTCGGAACGGAAATCGGCTTGGAGACATAGGCCTCGCAGCCGCCCTGGCGGATGCGCTCCTCGTCGCCCTTCATCGCAAAGGCCGTGACAGCGATCACCGGGATGACATGGAGCTCGTCGTCCTCCTTCAGCCACTTGGTGACCTCAAGGCCCGAGACCTCCGGAAGCTGGATGTCCATCAGGATCAGGTCCGGGCGATATTTTCGGGCAAGATCAAGGGCTTCCATGCCATTACGGGTCTGGATGGTCGTATAGCCGGACGCCTCGATGAGGTCCCGGAAGAGCTTCATGTTGAGCTCGTTGTCCTCGACAATCATCACCTGCTTGGGCATCGTGCGTCCCTGTTCCTCTCACCGGCCTTGCAACCTTTTGGGAGATCGATACGTTGCGGCAGAGCCGAAATCACCCAGCCTGTCCGCATCAACGTTAGCGTGACTTGGTTGATTAAAAGGTAAATTTTCCGAGGGAAAACGATGAAAAGCCAAAAAGATACACCCGCGGTGGCCGAGGCGGAGGCAACCGCCGTCGCCATCCTCGGCTGGCTTGCCGGCGAACCGGAGCTGCTGTCGCGCTTCCTCGCGCTCACCGGCGTTGCCCCTTCCGAAGTGCGCAATGCCGTCAACGATCCCGGCTTCCTCGCCGGTCTCGTCGGCTTCCTGATGGACCATGAGCCGACGCTTCTCGCCTTCAGCGCGGCGACGGGCGTTACGCCGGAAGCGGTCGTGCATGCCCACGCCATCCTCTCCGGGCCATATGGCGGCGAGGATTTCTGAGCGGGCGCTTCGCCGGGGTCGCCACGCGCTTGCCTGTGCGTCGTCATGCATTCACCTCCGGCGACTATTGAGACTCGTGAATTTAAGCAGTAATGTCGCGATGTTCAATATTTGTTCCATACGATGAGCATCGCCGACTCGCGTTTTCCGGGCTTCTGCCGCGACTGCCTTGCCGGGCAGCCGGCCAATCTGCGCCGCTGCCGTGCCTGCGGCAGCCCCCGCCTCGTCTATCATGACGAGCTCTACGGCCTGACGCTCGCCCATATCGACTGCGACGCCTTCTACGCCGCGATCGAAAAGCGGGACAATCCGGAGCTTGCCGACAAGCCCGTCATCGTCGGCGGCGGCAAGCGCGGCGTCGTCTCCACCGCCTGCTATGTCGCGCGGATCCATGGCGTGCGCTCGGCCATGCCGATGTTCAAGGCGCTGGAGGCCTGCCCGAACGCCGTCGTCATCAGCCCGAACATGGAGAAATACGTCGCCGTGGGCCGGCAGGTGCGCGCGATGATGCAGGACCTGACGCCGCTGGTGCAGCCGCTTTCCATCGACGAGGCCTTTCTGGAGCTCAAGGGCACCGAACGCCTGCACCACGACCCGCCCGCCCGGGTGCTCGCCCGCTTCGCCCAGCGCGTGGAGAAGGAGGTCGGCATCACGATCTCGATCGGCCTTTCCTATTGCAAGTTCCTCGCCAAGGTCGCCTCGGACCTCAACAAGCCGCGCGGCTTTTCCGTCATCGGCGCGGCCGAAGCGCTCGACTTCCTGCGCGAAAAGCCGGTGCGCCTCATCTGGGGTGTCGGCAAGGCCTTCGCCGAGACGCTGGAGCGCGACGGCATCCGCACCGTCGGCCAGTTGCAGACCATGGAGGAAACCGACCTGATGCGTCGCTACGGCGTGATGGGCAAGCGGCTCTTCAACCTCTCCCGCGGGCAGGACGACCGGGAGGTGCACCCGAACGACCCGGCCAAGAGCGTGTCGGCCGAAACCACCTTCTTCGACGATATCGCGGGCTACGATGAGCTGGTGACGCATCTGCGCCGCCTCAGCGAGAAGGTGGCCACGCGCCTGCGCAAATCCGGCATTGCCGGCCATACGGTCGTGCTCAAGCTGAAGACCGCCGATTTCAAGGGCCGCACGCGCAACCGCAAGCTGGAAGACCCGACCATGCTTGCCGACCGCATCTTCCGCACCGGCGCCGAACTCCTGCGCAAGGAGATCGACGGCACGAAGTACCGGCTGATCGGCATCGGCGTCAGCGACCTTGCCGATCCCGGCCGCGCCGATCCGCCGGATCTCGTCGATCCCGCCGCCGGCCGCCGCGCCGCCGCCGAAGCCGCGATGAACACGCTGCGCGACAAATTCGGCAAGGCGAGCGTGGAGACCGGCTATACGTTCGGCAAATCCGGCCCGGCTCGTTTTCACGAAAAGTTGACATTCAAGACCGCCGGAAAAATCGACGACCCGACCGAATAAATCCCGGCAAGCCGGCGTTCTGACTGCATCGGGATGGCACAGATCGGGGAAGCGCCGGCAAGCATCAAGCCTTCCTTAAACCGGATGCACTACGCTTCCCGCCGGTTTGTATTGCGTACGGATGGGTCACATGAAGTTTCGCCTCGTTACCGGCATGAGCATGTTGGGCCTGATGCTGAGCTGCGCCACCGCGCTCGGCGGCGCGCTCGAAGGTCCGCTCCAGATCATGGTGTCGAAGGACCTGCAGCAATTGAAGGTCTACGATGGCGGCGTGGTGGTCGCCACCTCGCGCGTCTCCACCGGCAAGGCGGGACATTCGACGCCGACCGGCATCTTCTCGATCCTCGAGAAGAAGCGCACGCACTTCTCCAACCTCTACGACAGCGCGCCGATGCCCTTCATGCAGCGGCTGACCTGGTCGGGCATCGCGCTGCACGCCTCCAACAGCGTGCCGTCCTATCCCGCCTCGCACGGCTGCGTGCGCCTGCCGAACGATTTTGCGAAGACGCTGTTCAGCACGACGCGCCGCGGCGGCCACGTCCTCATCACCGACCACGAGGTCGCGCCGCAGCGCATCGTGCATGCCGCGCTATTCAAGCCCGTCGTCGTCGTGCCGGATACGCCGCTGCTCTCGGATGCGGGCCTGCGCCCCGCCCTCATCGAAGCCGGCGACAAGAGCGTCGAGGTGGCGATGACCGATCCAAAGCCGGATATCGTCACGCCCATCGTGCAGAAGACAGAACAGGACCCGATCCGCATCCTCATCACCCGCCGCGGCGAGCGCGAGATGCTGATGGACCTGCAGGCCCTCCTCAATTCGCTCGGCCATGACGCCGGCGTGCCGGACGGCCTGCACGGCAAGCAGACCGTGGCCGCCATCCGCGCCTTCCAGCGCGCCGAGGGGCTGACGGAGGACGGCGTGATCGCGCCGGAGCTCATCGCCGCCGTCTATGCCAAGGCCGGCAAGGGGGCGCCGCCGAACGGGCAGATCCTCGTGCGGCAGAAGTTCAAGCCCGTGCTCGAAATGCCGATCGCCATCCGCGATCCGGACATCGCCCTCGGCACGCATTTCCTGCTCGCCCGCGGGGTCGATGCCGACAAGGGCAAGGCGGAATGGTATGGCGTGAGCATGGACAACCAGCTCTCGCAGGCGACGATGAAGCGCCTCGGCATCACCACCGAAGCGGACGCAGCCGCCCCCGACGCGCTGGCCAGGACCCTCGACCGCCTCGACATTCCCGAGGAGATGCGCCTGCGCATTTCCGGCCTGATGGGCGAAGGCGCCTCCCTCTCCATCTCCGACACCGGCCTCGGCCCGGAGACCGGCGACGGCACGGACTTCATCACCGTGACGCGCAAGGTGCAGAAGGCGGATGCCGGGATCGTGCAAGGCGGCAAGAAGACAAAGAAAAAGAAGAAGGCGTCATCGATCTCCGTCGTCAACTGACCGGAGACGCCTGACATGACATCAGGGCCGCTCGCTCTTCCGGCGCCGCGGCCCTTTTCGTTCCGTCCCTCGCCGAAACATCGCAGCAGAAATTGCGCACCGCGTCAGGACGGTTTGGCGAGAAGACCCGTCGCAAGCGCCTGGAACACCTCGATCGCCTTCGGCAGGACACCCTTCGGATCGTCGCTCGCCGCGATCCAGAGCGCGGCGTTGAACGCCATGCTGCTGAGGAGCCGGGCGGCGGCCTCGGCATCCACCGGCTTGAGCATTCCTTCGGCAATGAGTTGTTCCACCTTCGCCTGCGTGACCTGCAGGCAGTTGCTCTGGCTCGGCCATCGCGAGGGGTCTCCCAGTACGGCAGGCCCATCGAGCAGGACGATGCGCTGCACCTCGGGGTCGAGGGACATTTCGATATAGGCCGCCCCTTCCGCCAGGAGGCCGCTCCAATCGTCTCCTGCGCAAGCGCCGATCTGCTTGGCGCGCGCGGCCATCTCCGTGTCGATCTGATGCACGACCGCCGCGAGAAGACCCCGCTTGTCGCCAAAAATATTGTAGAGCGCGCCGCGCGTCAGCCCCACATCGGCGGTCAAGTCGTCCATGGAGGCGGCCGCGTATCCCTTCCTGCCGAAGGCCTTGCGCGCCGCGCCGATCAGCTTGATCCGGTTTTCCTCCATCATCGCGATGCGTCGATTCACGCTTTCATCCTCGTTCTTTTCATATACGGCGCGTATACGAACTTGACATCGCGGCCCCGAACACCCAATTTCATATACGCAACGTATATGAAATTACGATCGTTGTGAAGCATCCTGGCCTCCCCGGCCACCTCCACCCTTGAAAGGGAGATCAACCATGACCCAGCGCGAAGCGATTTTTCCGGCGGACAGACACGCCCTCTACGACGAGCACGGCTATTCGGCCGCGATCAAATCCGGCGACCTCCTGTTCGTCTCCGGCCAGGTCGGCAGCCGTTCCGACGGAACGCCGGAGCCCGATTTCGAGCAGCAGGTGCGCCTCGCCTTCCGGAACCTCAAAGCGACGCTCGCGGCAGCGGGCTGCACCTTCGACGACATCATCGACGTGACATCCTTCCACACCGATCCCGAAAACCAGTTCGGCACGATCCTGGCCGTCAAGCAGGAGATCTTCGAGACGCGCCCCTATCCGAACTGGACCGCGATCGGCGTGAACTGGCTCGCCGGTTTCGACTTCGAGATCAAGGTTGTCGCCCGCGTGCCGGCGGCCGCATAGGCCTCAGACCAGCTCCACCTCCAGCACGCCCGGCGTGGAGCGCATGGCGGCGGCGATTTCCGAGGAGATGCGGAAGCGTTCGCTCAGCTCCACCTCGATTTCCCGCTGGCCGTCGTCCTTGATCACGATGAAGGAGACGAGGCCGTCGCCCTTCGTGTTGAGATGGGCGGCGATGGAGCGCAGGGGGCCGCTGTCGCGCACATAGACGCGCAGCGCCTTCTGGGTCTGCAGCGATTCCTCCTCGAGCGAGCGCAACGTCTGAATGCGCAGGCCGATACCCTCCGGCCGCTCCTCCGCCTGCACGGTCATGACCAGCGATTTGCCGGGCTCCAGAAGATCGCGGTACTGGTTCAGCATTTCGGAGAACAGCACCGCCTCGAACTGGCCGGACGAATCGGAAAAGGCGACGATGCCCATCTTGTTGCCGGTGCGCGTCTTGCGCTCCTGCTTCGAGGTGACCGTGCCGGCAAGGCGGCCGGCGGTGGCGCCGCGCTTCACCGCGGCGGAAAAATCGCCGAAGGTCTGCACGCGCATCTTGGAGAGGATCGGCGCATAGGTGTCGAGCGGATGGGCCGACAGGTAGAAGCCGAGCACCTGGAACTCGCGGTGCAGTTTTTCCGAGGCAAGCCAGGGCGTGTAGGAGGGGAGCGTGATGACCTCCGGCCCCGTCGCCGCGCCCATGCCGAAGATATCGCCCTGCCCGCTCGCCTTGTTCTCCTGCGCGCGCTGGGCAGCGCCGAGAAGCCGGTCGAGGCCGGCGATCATCGCGGCGCGGTCATGGCCGAAGCAATCGAAGGCGCCGGCGACGATCAGGCTTTCGAAGACGCGGCGGTTGACGAATTTGGGATCGATGCGCGCGCAGAAATCCTCAAGGCTCTTGAAGGGCGCAGACCCGCGCACATCGACGATGTGCTGCACGGCGGCCCCGCCGACACCCTTGATGGCGGCAAGCGCATAATAGATGCGGTTCTCGCCGGTCTCGAAATGGGCGAACGAGGTCTGCACCGACGGCGGGATGACCTCGATGCCGAGGCGGGCGGCATCCTGCCGGAAATCGTTCAGCTTGTCCGTGTTGGACATATCGTAGGTCATCGACGCGGCGAGGAACTCGACCGGGTAATGCGCCTTCAGATAGGCCGTCTGGTAGGAGACGATGGCATAGGCGGCGGCGTGCGACTTGTTGAAGCCGTAGTTCGCGAACTTGGCGAGCAGGTCGAAGATCAGGTCGGACTGCGGCTTCGACACGCCGTTCCTGACGGCGCCATCGACGAAGCGGGCGCGCTGCTTGTCCATCTCCTCCTTGATCTTCTTGCCCATGGCGCGGCGCAGAAGGTCGGCCTCGCCGAGCGAATAGCCGGACAGGACCTGGGCGATCTGCATCACCTGTTCCTGGTAGACGATGACGCCCTGCGTCTCCTTCAGGAGGTGGTCGATCATCGGATGGATCGATTCGATCTCCTCCTCGCCATGCTTGCGGGCGTTGTAGACCGGGATGTTTTCCATCGGGCCGGGGCGGTAGAGCGCCACCAGCGCAATGATGTCCTCGATGCAGTCCGGCCGCATGCCGATCAGCGCCTTGCGCATGCCCGCGCTTTCCACCTGGAACACGCCGACCGTCTCGCCGCGCGACAGCATCTCGTAAGTGAGCTGGTCGTCGAGCGGCAGGCTTTCGAGATGCACCTCGATGCCGCGCTTGCGGATGAAGTCGACCGCGGTCTTCAGCACCGTGAGCGTCTTCAGGCCGAGGAAGTCGAACTTGACGAGGCCGGCCTGCTCCACCCATTTCATGTTGAACTGGGTGACCGGCATGTCGGAGCGCGGATCTCGGTACATCGGCACGAGCTGCGAGAGCGGCCGGTCGCCGATCACGATGCCGGCGGCGTGCGTCGAAGCGTGGCGGTAGAGGCCCTCGATCTTCTGGGCGATATCGAGCAGGCGCGCGACGACCGGCTCCTTCTCCGCCTCTTCCTGCAGTTTCGGCTCCTCCTCGATCGCCTTGTAGAGCGGCGTCGGGTTGGCCGGGTTGTTCGGCACCAGCTTGCAGATCTTGTCGACCTGGCCATAGGGCATTTCGAGCACGCGCCCGACGTCGCGCAGCGCCGCGCGCGCCTGCAGCGAACCGAAGGTGATGATCTGCGCCACCTGCTCGCGGCCATATTTCTGCTGCACGTAGCGGATCACCTCTTCGCGGCGGTCCTGGCAGAAGTCGATGTCGAAGTCCGGCATCGAGACGCGTTCCGGATTGAGGAAGCGTTCGAAGAGCAGCGAGAAGCGCAGCGGATCGACGTCGGTAATCGTCAGCGCGTACGCGACCAGCGAGCCCGCGCCTGAGCCGCGGCCCGGACCGACCGGGATGTTGTGCTGCTTGGCCCATTTGATGAAGTCGGCAACGATCAGGAAGTAGCCGGGGAACTTCATCCGCTCGATGACGCTGAGCTCGAAATCCAGCCGCTCGCGGTAATCCTGCTCCGTATAGCCCGGCGTCAGGCCGAGCAGCTTCATGCGGCTTTCGAGGCCCTCCACGGATTGCCGGCGCAACTCCGCCGCCTCCGCCCTCTCGGCCTCCTCCGGATCCGCCGAAGCGCCGGTGAAGCGCGGCAGGATCGGGCCGCGCGTCTTCAGCACGAAGGAGCAGCGCCGCGCGATCTCCACCGTGTTCTCCAAGGCCTCCGGCAGGTCGGCGAAGAGCTTCGCCATGTCCTTTCGGCTCTTGAGGTAGTGGTCCGGCGACAGGCGGAAGCGGTTGTCGTCCGAAACCATCGCATTGTGCGCCACCGCCATCAGCGCGTCGTGTGCATCGTAATCGTCCGGGGCCGGGAAGAACGGCTCGTTGGTCGCCACCAGCGGCACGTCCTCCGCATAGGCAAGCTCCACCATCCGCCGCTCGTGCTGCCTGTCGTAGCGGCCATGCCGCTGCAGCTCGATATAGAGCCGGTCGCCGAAGACCTTCTTCAGCGCCTGAAGCCGCGCCCGCGCCAATGCCGGCTGGCCGGCCAGGAAGGCCATGTCGACCGGACCGCCGCTCGCGCCGGAAAGCGCGATCAGCCCTTCCGCGCCCTCCTCGACCAGCCAGCTATAGGCGATCCGGATCGCCTGGCTGCCCTCGCCGCCGAGATAGGCGCGGCTGACCAGCGCGACGAGCCGGGCGTAACCCGCATCCGTCGCCGCCAGAAGCACGATCGAGGGCAGCTTTGCAAGCTGGGCCTGTCCGCCGCGCCGCTCGCCTTCCCCTTCGTCTTCCATGTCGATCGACAGCTGGCAGCCGATCAGCGGCTGGATTCCCTCGCTAATCGCCTTCTGCGAGAATTCGAGCGCCGCGAACAGGTTGTTCGTGTCGGTGATCGCGATCGCCGGCTGCTGGTCGGAAGTGGCCTTGCCGATGATCTTCTTGATCGGCAGGGCGCCTTCGAGCAGCGAGAAGGCCGAATGCACGCGCAGGTGCACGAATTCCGGCGTCTGTACGATCGTTCCGCCATCCGTCTTCTGCGCTTCGTCCGCCATGTCACCTTCCTTCCGATCAGGACGGAAAGCTTAAGCGGATTCGCCCCCTCCTCGTCCAGCCGGTTCTTGGCGTTGCACCCGCTTTCCACGCATCGGCAGACGACGGGCCGGTGAGGCAAGGCGGACGATCAGATTCCGAAGAGGATGACGGAGAAGCTGGCGACGAACATGGCCATGGAGGTGAATGCAGCAAGATCACGAAGAAAATCGGTCATTGTGGCTCCCTTTCCTTTTATGTTTTCATTTTGTTCCATTATTGTTCTCATGTCAACCGCTTTCCACAGGCCCTCTGGACCGGCACGTCCGGGCGCAATAAGGTCGCCTCGGTCAAACGGAGGAAAAAAGATGAAGTCGTTGATTGCCGTCCTTGTGCTTTCAGCCGCCCTGCCCGCCGCGGCGGGGGCTGCGGACTTTCCGGCCGAGCGCATCCTGGCGATGGCCAGCGGCGACTGGAACAAGGACGGCGTGCCGGACCTCGCCATCGTCGCGACGGCGGACGAGGACAGCGGCAACGACAGCGGGCTCTATGTCTATCTCGCCAAACCGGAGGAAGGCCGGCTGACGCTGGCGCTCTCCCTGCCGAACACCGTCTGGGGCAGCCCGCCCATCATGGCCGGCCAGGAGCCGGAGCTGGCGGCGCTTGCCAACGGTTCCTTCACGCTGGTGACGAAGAACGAATCGATCGGCCGGGACCGGTGGCGCCAGACGCTGACCATCGCCTACCGCAACTTCGACTTCATCGTCGCGGGCTACACCTTCTCGTCCTACGATACGCTCAACCCGGACGGGGGAAGCGAATGCGACCTCAACGTGCTGACCGGCAAGGGCAAGGCCCTCGGGCAACCGATCAGCGGACAGGCGCAGTTCGTGCTGCTGAAGGACTGGAAGGACGGGATTGCCCGCTCGGTCTGCGGGCTGGACAACTAGAGCGTCCGTTCGGACGCAACACCGCCGCGCGCTCTTCCCAGGAAAGCGGAAAAATGCCGTTGGCGGTCCGGTTCGGGCAGTATGGCGGCCGGTCTCCAGCCGGCCGGCGCGCTCGGCCTCAGGCGAGCTCGTGCACGCGGCCGTCCTCGATCGTCACCCGGCGATCCATCAGGCCGGCGAGCTCGTGGTTGTGGGTGGCGATCAGTGCGGCAAGGCCCGACTGGCGGGCAAGCGCCTCCAGCGCCTCGAAGACGTAGCCGGCGGTTTCCGGATCGAGGTTGCCGGTCGGCTCGTCGGCAAGCAGCAGGAGTGGCGCATTGGCGACGGCCCGGGCGATGGCGACGCGCTGCTGCTCGCCGCCGGAGAGTTCCGACGGGCGGTGGTCGGCGCGGTGGCCGATGCGCATGTAATCGAGCAGCTGGGCGGCGCGTTCGCGCGCTTCCGCCTTGGAAAGGCCGGAGATGAGCTGCGGCATCATGATGTTTTCCAGCGCGCTGAATTCCGGCAGGAGATGATGGAACTGGTAGACGAAGCCGATCTCGCCGCGCCGGATCGCCGTGCGCTGGTCATCGGGAAGCGTCGCGCAGGAATGGCCGTTGACGAAGACCTCGCCGGCGTCGGGTTTTTCCAGCAGGCCGGCGATGTGCAGGAGCGTCGACTTGCCGGTGCCCGAGGGCGCGACGAGCGCGACGGTCTCGCCGCTCTTCAGCGTGAAATCGGCCCCTTTGAGGATCGTCAACAGGGTTTCGCCCTGGCCGTAGTGCCGTTCGATGCCCTTGAGTTCCAGAGCGACGCGCGCGTTCATGCGTTCTGTTCCTATTCGTACCGCAGGGCCTGAACCGGATCGAGCTTGGAGGCGCGCCAGGCAGGGAAGATAGTCGCGAGGAAGGAGAGCGCCAGCGCCATGAGGATGACCGAAATCGTCTCGCCGGCATTCATGTCGGCCGGCAGCTGGCTGAGGAAATAGAGTTCCGGGTTGAACAGCGTCGTGCCCGAGATCCAGGAGAAGAACTGGCGGATCGATTCGACGTTGAGGCAGACGATGACGCCGAGCAGCACGCCCGCGAAGGTGCCCACCGTGCCGATCGCCGCGCCCGTCATGAAGAAGATGCGCATGATGGCGCCTGATGTGGCGCCCATGGTGCGCAGGATCGCGATGTCGCTGCCCTTGTCCTTCACCAGCATGATGAGGCCGGAGATGATGTTGAGCGCGGCGACGAGCACGATCAGCGTCAGGATCATGAACATGACGTTGCGCTCGACCTGCAGGGCCGAGAAGAAGGTGCGGTTGCGCTGGCGCCAGTCGGTGATGAAGATCTGCCGTTCGGCCGCCGCCTCGATCGGCTGGCGCAGCTGGTCGACATCGTCGGGATTGGCGACGAAGAGCTCGATCGACTGAACGACGCCCTCGGCGTTGAAATAGAGCTGCGCCTCCTCGAGCGGCATGTAGATGATCGACGCGTCGTATTCCGACATGCCGATCTCGAAGATGGCGGAGACCGTGTAGGTCTTCACGCGCGGATTGACGCCGAGCGGCGTCACGTCGCCTTCCGGCGCGACGAGCGTGATCTGGCCGCCGGCGCTGAGGCCGAGCTGCTCGGCCATGCGCGAGCCGATGGCGACGCCGCTGCCGGAGGCGAACCCGACGAGATCGCCCTCCTTGATGTTGTCGGAGACGGCCTTCATCTTGGCGAGATCGTCGGCGCGCACGCCGCGTACCAGCGCGCCGGTGCCGGCGCCTGCCGTGCCCGAGGCGAGCGTCTGGCCCTCGACGAGCGGAATGGCCATGGTGACGCCGGGGACCGCGGACAGGCGCTCTGCGAGCTGGGCATAGTTGTTCAGCGGCGTGTCGATCGGCTGGACGATCATGTGGCCGTTGATGCCGAGGATGCGCGAGATCAACTCGGTGCGGAACCCGTTCATGACGGCCATGACGATGATGAGCGTCGCAACGCCCAGCATGATGCCGATGAAGGAGAAGCCGGCAATCACCGAGATGAAGGCTTCCTTGCGCCGGGAGCGCAGGTAGCGCCAGGCGACCATCCGCTCGAAGGCGGAGAACGGGCGGTTCTTGTTGAAGGCCTGCGCCTCGGTTGCAGATGCACCGCTCGCTGCGTCAGCCATGATTTCCCCCGTTGCCGCCGGCGCCGCTGCGCCGCATCAAATGCCGGACGTCAGGCGGTTGATCGCCGCCTCGATGGTCAGCGTCTCGCGTTCGCCGGTCTTGCGATCCTTGATCTCGACCTCGCCGTTCGCGATGCCGCGCGGACCGGCAATGACCTGCACCGGCGCGCCGATGAGGTCGGCGGTCGCGAATTTCGCGCCGGCGCGCTCGTCCTTATCGTCGTAGAGCACGTCGACGCCGGCCTTCAGCAGCGCGCCATAGATCTGCTCGCAGGCCGCGTCGCAGGCGGCATCGCCCGACTTCATGTTGATGACGATCGCCTCGAAGGGCGCGACGGCCTTCGGCCAGATGATGCCGTTCTCATCATGCGAGGCTTCTATGATGGCCGGCACGAGGCGCGTCGGGCCGATGCCGTAGGAGCCCATATGCACGGTATGCTCCTTGCCGTCGGGGCCCTGGACCTTGGCGCCCATGGCTTCGGAATATTTCGTGCCGAAATAGAAGATGTGGCCGACCTCGATGCCCCGGGCCGACAGGCGCTCACCTTCCGGGATCGCCTCGAAGGCGGGCGCGTCGTGCATCTCGGAGGTGGCCGCGTAGCGAGAGGTCCACTTGTCGAAGATCGCCTTCAGGCCGGCGACATCCTCGAAGTTGGTGTCTTCCGCCGGAATGTCGAAATTCAGGAAATCCGTGTGGCAGAAGACTTCCGATTCGCCCGTATCGGCGAGGATGATGAATTCGTGGCTGAGATCGCCGCCGATCGGGCCGGTGTCGGCGCGCATCGGAATGGCGCGCAGGCCCATGCGCGAGAAGGTGCGCAGATACGCCGCGAACATGCGGTTGTAGGCGTGCACGGCGCCCTCGCGGTCGAGGTCGAAGGAATAGGCGTCCTTCATCAGGAATTCGCGCGAGCGCATGGTGCCGAAGCGCGGGCGGATCTCGTCGCGGAACTTCAGCTGGATATGGTAGAGATTGAGCGGCAGGTCCTTGTAGGACTTCACGAACGAGCGGAAGACGTCCGTGATCATCTCCTCGTTGGTCGGGCCGTAGAGCATCGGGCGCTCCTGGCGGTCCTTGATGCGCAGCATCTCCTTGCCATAGGCATCATAGCGGCCGCTTTCCTGCCAGAGCTCGGCCGATTGCAGCGTCGGCATCAGAAGCTCGACGGCGCCGGAGCGGTTCTGCTCCTCGCGGATGATGGCGTTCACCTTGTCGAGAACCCGCTTGCCCAGCGGCAGCCAGGTATAGATGCCCTGGGACTGCTGCTTGATCATGCCCGCACGCAGCATGAGCCGGTGAGAGACGATCTCGGCCTCCTTGGGATTTTCCTTGAGGATGGGCAGGAAGAAGCGGGAAAGGCGCATATCGGGTTCCGGAGTGACTGATCCGCCCTATTTCGGGAATCGGGCAAAATGACGTTGATTTTGATGCGTTCATAAACGCTTCGCCACCGGAAGGGAACCCGGCAGCCCGCGGCGGAGCGCCGAGTCGGCGCACTGTCCACCGCCCGGATGGCCTCGCCAAATGTGGCAGAAAAATGGGGCCGCCAATAACGGAAATTGCGCAGGCTTTGTCAATGGAAAAATTTTATTCCAGTGTAACAAAAATGCAAAAAAACCGGATGACAACGCCTAACGTTTGGGCTAGTTTCAGGCCACAAAACAGGCAAGAAGTGCAAATTCCTGCCAATTTCGCGGTCAAGTCTTGGGAGGATCAGATCTTTGGCGCGCGTAGACGCTGCCACCGCACAACGGATAAAGATCACGCGATACCTGCAAAACAAGGCTTTCAGCCTTGTTTTTTTTTGCCTTTTGCAGAAACAGCCTCCGCGAGACCGATTTGCCTGCAAAGTCCATGCGGCAAAGGCGCGCACCGGCCGCTCCCGCGACACTCCGCCTCACGTAGGGTGAAGCCAATCCGGCGGAATGCGCCTTTCCCGGAGGCAACGGAACGTTCGGCCCGCCTCTTTCACGTGCATTCGCCTCGATGATCAAGGAAAGACTTTCCGGAGCGGCCCGGAACGGTTGGAATGGCTTGCTCCCGGCCTCAAGTGGCCGTTAACCTTTTGGGCAGCCGCTCATTTGAAATCGGGCATGAACTGCGGGATGGAATCTATGCCGTAGCCGAGGCGCACCGACAGGACGTACCAGATGCCGTAGATGATGGCGGAGATGAGCGTCGTCATGAGCACGACACGTCCGCCGCGGAAGCGCGCAGGCGCGCTCTCCACCGTGCCAGGCACCACGTCCTCCGCCTCGGCCTGCGTCTTCAGCCCGAAGGGAAGCACGGCGAACAGCGTCATCCACCAGACGATGAAATAGACGGCGAAATAAGAGAAGCTCTGCATGGACGGCCCTCGTGCGACAGCCGGTCTTGTACGCCTGTCGCGGATGAAGTTCAAACGGCGCGAAGGCGGCGTGCTGTCACACCCCTGCCGCCCGCCCCTCATCCCGCCGGCAGGACGAAGGGCTTTCGTGCGTCCCGTCAGACCTTCGTCAGGAACACGGTGACGACGGGCTTCTTGCCCCAGATCTCGTTGGCGGTGGAGCGCACGGCGCGGCGCACGGCCTCGCGCACCATCTCCAGGTCCTTGCGGCGCGCGCGCGGGATGCTCTCGACGGCGCCGAGCACGGCGTCATAGAGCGTATCGCCCATGTCCTCGCCCTCGTCGTCGAACTGCGGCAGGCCGAAAGGCTCGACCTCGGGATCGCCCATGAAATCATAGCGGCTGTCGAGCAGGACGCTGACGGCGACATGGCCGACGAAGGCGAGCTTGCGGCGGTCGCCGATGCCCATCTCGTCATAGTCGCCGATGAGGTTGCCATCCTTGAAGATGCGGCCGAAGGGGGCGTGGTCGACGACCTCCGGCTCGCCGGGAGCGAGCTTCAGGATATCGCCGTTGCGCACGCGCGGCACCGCGGCGATGCCGGACTGCTCGGCAAGCTCGGCATGGGCGGTGAGATGCACCGCCTCGCCATGGACGGGCACGACCATCTTCGGGCGCGTCCAGCCGTACATCTGCTGCAATTCGTGGCGGCGCGGGTGGCCGGAAACGTGCACCAGCGCCTCGCTGTCGGTGATGACGTTGATGCCCTGCTCGACCAGGCCGTTCTTGATATCGTTGATCGCCTTCTCGTTGCCCGGGATGGCGCGCGAGGAGAAGATGATCGTGTCGCCGTCGGTGAAGGCGACATTGCGCATCTCGTCGCGGGCGATCTTCGCGAGCGCGGCCCGCGGCTCGCCCTGGCTGCCGGTCAGGATGACGACGACCTTGTCGCGCGGGATATAGCCGAACTCGTCCTCGGCGATGAAGGGCTTCAGACCCTCCATCAGGCCGATGTCGCGCGCCACCTCGGTGACGCGCTTCATCGAGCTGCCGAGCAGCAGCACCTCGCGGCCGGCGGCCTCGGCGGCCTGGGCGATGGAGCGGATGCGGCCGACATTGGAGGAGAAGGTGGTGATGCCCACCCGGCCCTCGGCGGCCTCGATGATCTTCGTCAGGCTCTCCGATACCTCGCGCTCGGAGGGCGAGACGCCGTCGCGTACCGCATTGGTGCTGTCGCAGATCAGCGCCAGCACGCCCTCGTCGCCGAGCTTGCGGAAGCGGGTCTCGTCGGTCAGCGGCCCGAGCGACGGATCGAGGTCGATCTTCCAGTCGCCGGTGTGGATGACCGTGCCAAGCGGCGTCCTGATCGCCAGCGACATCGGCTCGGGAATGGAGTGGTTGACGCCGATCGCCTCGATCTCGAACGGGCCGACATTGATGCGGTCGCCCTGCTTGAAGATCGTCACCGGAATCTCGGTGCGGCTCTTCTCGTAGTCGCGTTTCGCCTCCAGCATGCCGGCGGTGAAGGGCGAGGCATAGACCGGCACGTTGAGGCCGGGCCACAGCTCGTTCAGCGCACCGTAATGGTCCTCGTGCGCATGGGTGATGATGATGCCCTTGAGGTTCTTGCGCTCCTCGGCGAGGAAGCGGATATCGGGCAGCACGAGATCGACCCCCGGCAGGTCCGGCCCCGGGAAGGTGACGCCGCAATCGACCATGATCCACTGGCGGTTCTTCTTCGGGCCGTAGCCGTAGAGCGCCAGGTTCATGCCGATTTCGCCGACGCCGCCAAGCGGCAGGAATACCAGTTCGTCTTCTTTTGCCATCGGCTTTTAAAATTCCTATCCAAAAAACACGTCGCCGGCCGCGATCAACCGCGTGCCGCCGTCATCCGTCTCCAGTTTCAGGAGACCTGTATCATCTATTCCGGAAAAGCGCCCGGAAATAGAACGGTCGGGCAGATTGACCGTGATGTTTTCCCCGATGCCGCCCGCCACCCGTTTCCAGCGCTCCATGATGGCTGAAATCCCGCGTCCGCCGTCCCAAAGCGACAGCGTTTCCGCCATCGACTGGAAGAGATAGGCGAACAATTCCTCGGGAGAAGCGGCCGCACCGAAATCACGCAGCGTCGCGACGGGATAGAGCCCGGCGTCGGGCGCCACGGCGACATTGATGCCGATGCCGATGACCAGCCCATGGCGCCCGTCGGAAAGCGTCTCGCCCTCGATCAGGATGCCGCAGACCTTGCGGCGGTCGACGAGGATGTCGTTCGGCCACTTGATCAGCACGTCGGGCGCATCGGGCGGCAGGATGCGGCTCACCGCATCCTGCACCGCGACCGCGACGGCGAGCGGCAGGGAGCCGAGCCGGTCCATCGGCGCCGGATCGATCAGGAGCAGCGAGGCGTAGAGGTTGCCCGGTTCGGAAAACCAGGCGCGCCCGCGCCGGCCGCGTCCGCCCGTCTGCCGCTCCGCCGTGATCCAGAGACCCGAAAGCGCGCCCTTTCGGGCGCGCTCCAGGCATTCCGTATTGGTCGAGCCCACGTCGGCGAGCGCCTCGTGCCGGAAGTCGTCGAGCGACAACCGGCGGTGCGTGCCGGACCTGCTCAAAAGAAGGTCCGGGCGGCGGCTTCGGCCGCTGCGCCGATCGGCCCGCCGATCAGCACGTAACCGACGACGAACAGGCCGGAGAGACCGAAGACCAGCTTCAGTTCGCCGGCCGTACGGGCGAACTCACCCGTCGGCTCGTCGAACCACATCACCTTGATGATGCGCAGGTAGTAGTAGGCGCCGACGACCGAGGCGAGCACGCCGATGATGGCGAGCGCATAGAGATGCGCCTCGATGGCGGCCATGAAGACGAAGTACTTGGCGAAGAAGCCTGCCATCGGCGGGATGCCGGCGAGCGAGAACATCAGGATCGTCAGCACGGTCGCCATGAACGGATTGGTCGAGGAGAGGCCGGCAAGGTCGTTGATGTCCTCGACATTGCCGCCTTCCTTGCGGCGCATGGCGAGGATGATCGCGAAGGTGCCGAGCGTCATGACCATGTAGATGAGCATATAGAGCGCGACGCCGCGCACGCCCGCCATCGAGCCGGCGGCAAGGCCGACCAGCGCATAGCCCATATGGCCGATCGAGGAATAGGCCATCAGGCGCTTGATGTTGCGCTGGCCGATGGCGGCGAAGGCGCCGAGCAGCATGGAGGCGATCGCGATGAAGACGACGACCTGCTGCCAGTCGGCGACGACCGGCTCGAAGGCATCGATGACGATGCGCACCAGCATGGCCATGGCGGCGACCTTCGGGGCGGCGGCGAAGAAGGCCGTCACCGGGGTCGGCGCACCCTCATAGACGTCCGGCGTCCACATGTGGAACGGCACGGCCGAGATCTTGAAGGCAAGGCCTGCAAGGATGAACACCAGGCCGAAGACGAGGCCGAGCGAGCGGCCTTCGGCCGTCAGCGCCGCGGCGATCTCCTGGAAGCCGATATGTCCGGTGAAGCCGTAGACCAGCGACATGCCGTAGAGCAGCATGCCCGAGGACAGCGCGCCGAGCACGAAATATTTGAGGCCCGCTTCCGTCGAGCGCAGGCTGTCGCGGTTGATCGCGGCGACGACGTAGAGCGCCAGCGACTGGAGTTCCAGCGCGAGGTAGAGCGACAGAAGGCTGTTGGCGGAGATCATCAGCAGCATGCCGAGCGTCGACAGCACGATGAGGACCGGGAATTCGAAGCGGTCGAGCTGCTCCGAACGGGCGTGGCCGACGGTCATCACCATGGCGGTGATCGAGCCGATCAGCGCCAGCACCTTCATGAACTTGGCGAAGGGATCGGAGACGAAGGCGCCGCCATAGGCCTGGCCCTCGCCCGTGGCGAGCACGAGCCAGAGGCCGGAGATGATGAGCAGCGCGACGGCAAGCCCCGTGACGGTCGTGCCCGAGCGTTCGCCGGAAAACACGCCGACCATCAAAAGGGCCAGGGCGCCGACGGCAAGAATGATCTCGGGGGTCGAGAGTTGAAGGCTGGCAAGGATCGTATCAGCGGTCATGTCTTCGAGTCCCGTCGTCAGTTCGCCGAAAGCGCAACGGATTGCGCCGCCTGCAGAGCCGCGGAGTAGTTATTGAGCAGCGCGTCGACCGAAGCCGCCGTCGCATCGAATACCGGCGCCGGATAGACACCGTAGAAGATCGTCAGGATCAGGAGCGGATAGAGCAGCAGCTTCTCGCGCATGTCGAGATCGAGCAGCGACTTCAGGCTTTCCTTCTCCAGCGCGCCGAAGATCACCCGGCGGTAGAGCCAGAGGGCATAGGAGGCCGAAAGGATGACGCCGGTCGTGGCGAAGAGCGCGACCCAGGTGTTGGCGCGGAAGACGCCGATCAGCGTCATGAACTCGCCGACGAAGCCCGAGGTGCCCGGAAGGCCGACATTCGCCATGGTGAAGATCATGAAGGCGACGGCGTATTTCGGCATGTTGTTGACGAGGCCGCCATAGGCCGCGATCTCGCGGGTGTGCAGCCGGTCATAGACGACGCCGACGCAGAGGAAGAGCGCGCCCGAGACGATGCCGTGCGACAGCATCTGGAAGATGGCGCCCTGCAACCCCTGAGCATTCGCCGCGAAGATGCCCATGGTCACGTAGCCCATGTGGGCGACCGACGAATAGGCGATCAGCTTCTTGATGTCGTCCTGCATCATCGCGACCAGCGAGGTGTAGATGATGGCGATGACCGACAGCGCGAAGACGAAGGGCGCGAAATAGTCGGAGGCAAGCGGGAACATGGCGAGCGAGAAGCGGATGAAACCGTAGCCGCCGAGCTTCAGGAGCACGCCCGCCAGGATGACGGAGCCTGCCGTCGGCGCCTGGACGTGCGCGTCGGGAAGCCAGGTGTGCACCGGCCACATCGGCATCTTCACCGCGAAGGAGGCGAAGAAGGCGAGCCACAGCCAAGTCTGCATGTGGGCCGGGAAGTTGTAGGCGAGTAGTTCCGTGATGTCGGTCGTGCCGGCCTGCCAGTACATCGCCATGATGGCGAGCAGCATCAGCACCGAGCCGAGCAGGGTATAGAGGAAGAACTTGTAGGATGCGTAGACGCGATCCTTGCCGCCCCACACGCCGATGATGATGAACATCGGGATGAGGCCCGCCTCGAAGAAGACGTAGAAGAGCACGATGTCGAGCGAGACGAAGACGCCGACCATGAACACTTCCAGGAGCAGGAAGGCGATCATGTATTCGCGCAGGCGCTTTTCGACCGAATGCCAGCTTGCGAGCACGCAGAACGGCATCAGGAAGGTCGACAGGATGACGAACAGCATGGAGATGCCGTCGACGCCGAGATGGTAGGAAATGCCGGTGCCGAGCCATTCGGCCTTCTCGACCATCTGGAAGCCGGGGTTCGAATTGTCGAAGCCGATCCAGATGAAGAGCGAGAGCACGAAGGTGAAGACCGTCGTCAGCAGCGCGACGTTCAGGATGTTGCGGCGGCCGTACGGGCTGTCCTCGCGGGTCAGCAGCAGAAGCGCCACGCCGACGAGCGGGAGGAAGGTGACCGCTGAAAGAATGGGCCAATCGGTCATCAGAGGGAGCTCCCGAGCATCATCCAGGTAACGAGTGCCGCAATACCCAGCAGCATCGCGAATGCGTAGTGATAGAGGTAACCGGTCTGGAGGCGGACGACGCGATCCGTGACGTCCACGACGCGGGCGGCGATGCCGTTCGGGCCGAGGCCGTCGATGACGGCGCCGTCACCCTTCTTCCAGAGGAACTTGCCGAGCCACTTGGCCGGGCGGACGAAGATGAAGTCGTACAGTTCGTCGAAATACCACTTGTTGAGCAGGAACAGGTAGAGGCCGCGGTGCTGCTCGGCGAGGTATTTCGGCGTTTCCGGCGAGCGGATGTACATGTACCAGGCGGTGACGAAGCCGATGGCCATGGCGGCGAACGGGCTCCACTTCACCCACTTCGGCACATTGTGGAACTCGTGCACGAGATGGTTGTCGGGAAGCGTGAAGAGCGCGCCCTGCCAGAACTCGTCATAGTGATGGCCGTAGAAGTACTCCACGAAGATCACGCCCGCGACCACCGCGCCGGCGGCCAGCAGATAGAGCGGGACCAGCATGACGGCCGGCGATTCGTGCACATGGTGCATGACGTCGGCGGAGGCACGCGGCTTGCCGAAGAAGGTCATGAACGCCAGGCGCCAGGAGTAGAAGCTGGTGAACAGCGCGGCGATGACCAGGAGCACGAAGGCGAAGCCGGCAACCGGGCTGTGCGAGGCGAAGGCCGATTCGATGATCGCGTCCTTCGAGAAGAACCCGGCAAAGCCGATGACGGTGCCCGGGATGCCGACGCCGGTCAGCGCCAGCGTGCCGATCGTCATCATCCAGAAGGTGACCGGGATGTGCTTGCGAAGACCGCCCATGTAGCGCATGTCCTGCTCGCCATCGACGGCATGGATCACGGAGCCCGCGCCGAGGAACAAGAGCGCCTTGAAGAAGGCGTGCGTGAAGAGGTGGAAGATCGCCGCGCCGTAGGCGCCGATACCGAGCGCGACGAACATGTAGCCGAGCTGCGAGCAGGTCGAATAGGCGATGACGCGCTTGATGTCGTTCTGCACGAGACCGACGGTCGCCGCGAAGAAGGCGGTGATGGCGCCGACCAGCGTCACAACCACGAGGGCGTCATGCGACAGTTCGAAGAGCGGCGACATGCGGGCGACGAGGAAGACGCCGGCGGTGACCATGGTCGCGGCATGGATGAGCGCCGAAACCGGGGTCGGGCCTTCCATGGCGTCCGGCAGCCAGGTGTGCAGCAGGAACTGCGCCGACTTGCCCATCGCGCCCATGAAGAGCAGCAGGCAGGTGGCGGTCAGCGCATGCGACTTGTCGAGGCTCATGCCGAACAGCGTGATGACGGGATCGGCGGCATCCGCGGCGCCTTCGGCCGGCAGGTAGGTCGCGGCCGTCGCGAAGATCGTCTCCAGATTGATCGAGCCGAAGAGCACGAACACGCTGGAGATGCCGAGGATGAAGCCGAAGTCGCCGACGCGGTTGACGATGAAGGCCTTCATGGCGGCAGCGCAGGCCGACGGCTTCTTGTACCAGAAGCCGATGAGCAGGTAGGACGCAAGGCCCACGCCTTCCCAGCCGAAGAACATCTGCAGGAGGTTGTCGGACGTCACCAGCATGAGCATGGCGAAGGTGAAGAGCGACAGATACGCGAAGAAGCGCGGCCGGTGCGGATCGTGGTGCATGTAGCCGATCGAGTAGACGTGCACCAGCGTCGAGACGGAGTTCACGACGACGAGCATGACGGCCGTCAGCGTATCGACGCGGAACGCCCATTTGACATCGAAGCCGCCGGACTGGATCCAGCGCAGCACGCTGACCTTGATCATCTCCGTCTCGCCCATGGCGACGTCGAAGAAGACGATCCACGACAGCACCGCGGCGATGATCATGAAGCCGGACGTGACGTATTCGGACGCCTTGGCGCCGATGGCATTGCCGCCGATGCCGGCGATCAGGAAGCCGATCAGCGGAAGGAAGACGATTACCTTGATGATGGTATCCATGACCCGATCAGCCCTTCATCATATTGACGTCTTCGACGGCGATCGAACCGCGGTTGCGGTAGAAGACGACGAGAATTGCAAGACCGATGGCCGCTTCCGCAGCCGCGACGGTCAGAATGAACAGCGCGAAGACCTGGCCGACGATGTCGTTCAGGAACGCCGAGAAGGCGACCATGTTGATGTTGACCGCAAGCAGGATCAATTCGATCGACATCAGGATGACGATGACGTTCTTCCGGTTGAGGAAGATGCCGAAGACGCCGAGGGTGAAGAGTATGGCGCTGACGGTGAGATAGTGGGAAATACCGATTTCCATGATGCTTTTCCTTGGGTCCGCGCTGCCTCAGATGCCCTGACCGGGCTTCACCTTGACCACCTCGACGGCGGTCTCCGGCGTGCGGGCGACCTGCGTCGGGATATCCTGGCGCTTGATATGCGGCTTGTGACGCAGCGTCAGCACGATCGCGCCGATCATGGCGACGAGCAGCACGAGGCCGGCGATCTGGAAGAAATAGACGTAGTGCGTATAGAGCACGTCGCCGAGGGCGGCCGTGTTGGTACGCTCGGCGACCGGCGGGATCGGCATCGAGGCATTGGCGGCGATCTCCGGCGAGAGCGTCGAGCCGCCGACGACGACCACGAGCTCGATCGCAAGGATGAGGCCGATCAGTGCGCCCACCGGAGCATATTCCAGCGCGCCTGCCCTGAGTTCGGCGAAATCGATGTCGAGCATCATCACGACGAAGAGGAAGAGAACCGCAACGGCGCCAACATAGACGACCAGCAGGATCATCGCCAGGAACTCGGCGCCCGTCAGGAGGAAGAGGCCCGCCGAATTGAAGAAGGTGAGGATCAGGAACAGCACGGAATAGACCGGGTTCCTCGACGCGATCACCATGAAGGCGGACGCCACCGCCACGAAGGCGAACAGATAGAAGAATAGAGCCTGCAGACCCATTTTGGTGCCTTTTCGTCTTCCCCGGAGGAGGTCCCCCCTCCCCCGTCGAAGCCTGACGACCTTATGCCGTCAGGCACATGCATTTCGTTTTACCCTTGCGCCGGCTATCAGCGGTAGGGCGAGTCCATCGCGATGTTGCGGGCGATTTCCCGCTCCCAGCGATCGCCGTTCTCGAGCAGCTTCTGCTTGTCGTAATAAAGTTCTTCGCGCGTTTCCGTCGAGAACTCGAAGTTGGGCCCCTCAACGATGGCGTCGACCGGGCAGGCCTCCTGGCAGAAGCCGCAATAGATGCACTTCACCATGTCGATGTCGTAACGCACCGTGCGGCGCGTGCCGTCGTTGCGGCGGGGGCCGGCCTCGATGGTGATGGCCTGAGCCGGACAGATGGCTTCGCACAGCTTGCAGGCGATGCAGCGTTCCTCGCCGTTCGGGTAGCGGCGCAGCGCATGCTCGCCGCGGAAGCGCGGGGAGACCGGGCCCTTTTCGAAGGGATAGTTCACCGTCGCCTTGGGGCGGAAGAAGTAGCGCATCGACAGGAAGAACGCCCCGACGAATTCCTTGAGGAACAGCGAATTTACGGCTTGCGAAAGACTAGCCATTTCAAGCTCCAATGCTGCTGAGGGTCAGGGCGGTCCTCATGCGGACCAGCCCGTGAGCTTCAGCACGAATGCAACGATGACGACCATGGCGAGCGAGATCGGCAGGAAGACCTTCCAGCCGAGACGCATGAGCTGGTCGTAGCGGTAGCGCGGCACGAAGGCCTTCACCATCGCGAACATGAAGAAGACGAAGGACGCCTTCAGGACGAACCAGATGATGCCCGGGACCCAGTTGAGGAACCAGACATCGACCGGGGGCAGCCAGCCGCCGAGGAAGAGGATCGTGGTCAGCGCGCACATCAGGCAGATGGCGGCATATTCGCCGAGCATGAACATCATGTACGGGGTGGAGCCGTATTCGACCATGAAGCCGGCGACGAGTTCGGATTCGGCTTCCGGCAGGTCGAAGGGCGGGCGGTTCGTCTCGGCGAGCGCCGAGATGAAGAACACCACGAACATCGGGAACAGCGCCAGCCAGTGCCAATCCAGGAAAGAACCCGGCAGGCCGATCATCGTGCCGAGGCCGTCGCGCTGCGAATTGACGATATCCGTCAGGTTCAGCGAGCCGACGCAGAGCAGCACCGTGACGATGACGAAGCCGATGGAGACTTCATAGGAGACCATCTGCGCGGCGGAGCGCAGCGCGCCGAGGAACGGATACTTCGAGTTCGAAGCCCAGCCGCCCATGATGATGCCGTAGACTTCGAGCGAGGAGATCGCGAAGATGTAGAGGATGCCGACATTGATGTTGGCGATCACCCAGCCGTCGTTGAGCGGCACGACCGCCCAGGTGGCGAGCGCCAGCGTCACGGAGACGAGCGGGGCGAGCAGGAAGATCGCCTTGTTGGCCGTCGCCGGGATCACCGGCTCCTTGAAGACGAACTTCAGAAGGTCGGCGAAGGACTGGAACAGGCCGAAGGGGCCGACGACGTTCGGGCCGCGGCGCAGCTGCACGGCCGCCCAGATCTTGCGGTCGGCCAGAAGCACGTAGGCGATAAAGACCAGGAGCGCGACCAGGAGCAGCAGCGACTGGGCCACCATGATCAGGCCGGGCCAAACATAGGTCGAAACGAAAGCGTCCATAATGCTTTATCCCTTCGCGCTCATTCCGCCGCGGCTTTGAAATTGTTGCGGGCCAGCGCCGAGCATTCGGCCATGACCGCGGAGGCGCGCGCTATCGGGTTCGTCAAATAGAAGTCTTTGATCGGAGACGCAAACCCGGAATTCGCCATCGTCCCGCCTTTTTTCGCAAGTGCGGAAAGATCGGCGATATCGCCGGCCGCAATCTCGTCGATCGCGGCGAAATGCGGGTGTGCGGCGTGGAGTTTCGCTCTCAGCTGCACCAGCGAATCGAAGGGCAGCTTCTTGCCGAGCACGTCGGACAGCGCACGCAGGATCGCCCAGTCCTCACGGGCGTCGCCCGGCGCGAAGCCGGCGCGGTTGCCCAGCTGGACGCGGCCTTCGGTGTTGACCCAGGTGCCCGACTTCTCGGTATAGGTCGCGCCCGGCAGGATGACGTCGGCGACATGCGCCGCATTGTCGCCGTGCGAGCCGATATAGACCGTGAAGGCGGTCTTGTTGGAAAAGTCCATTTCATCCGCGCCAAGCAGGAAGAGCACGTCCGTGCCGGTCAGCATCTCGGCCGCGGTCTTGCCGCCCTCGCCCGGCACGAAGCCAAGGTCGAGGCCGCCGACGCGCGCGGCCGCGGTGTGGAGGACCGCAAGGCCGTTCCAGTCCGCCGTCACCGCGCCGACGCTTTCCGCCAGGTTCGCGACGGCCGAGAGAACGGCGAGACCATCGGCGCGCGACAGCGCGCCCTGGCCGACGATGATCATCGGGCGTTCGGCCTTCTTCAGCTTTTCGGCAAAGGAGAGCGAGCCGTCGATGAGGGCCGAAAGCGTGTCCGTGCCGGCGCCGAGATAGTCGTAGTCGTAGCGCAGCTCGCCCTCGACGCCGATCACGCCGATCGGGAAGTTGTCCATGCGCCAGCGCTTGCGGATGCGGGCGTTGAGCACGGCGGCTTCGAGGCGCGGATTGGCGCCGACGATGAGCAGCGCGTCGGCCTGCTCGATGCCCTCGATGGTCGGGTTGAACAGGTAGCTGGCACGGCCGAGCGACGGATCGAGCACCGAACCGTCCTGGCGGCAGTCGATATTCTTCGAGCCGAGCGAGGCCATCAGCTCGCGCAGTGCATACATTTCCTCGACGGAGGCGAGGTCGCCGGCGATCGCACCGATGCGGTCGCCCGGCTTGCCGGCGACGGCGGCCTTGATGGCGCCGAAGGCCTCGGCCCAGCTGGCGGGCTGCAGACGGCCGTCCTTGCGGACATAGGGGCGGTCGAGACGCTGGGTCTTCAGGCCGTCCCAGATGAAGCGGGTCTTGTCGGAGATCCACTCCTCGTTGATCTCCTCGTTGACGCGCGGCAGGATGCGCATCACCTCGCGGCCGCGGGTATCGACGCGGATCGCCGAGCCGACGGCGTCCATGACGTCGATCGATTCGGTCTTGTTCAGCTCCCACGGGCGGGCAGTGAAGGCGAAGGGCTTGGAGGTCAGCGCGCCGACCGGGCAGAGGTCGACCACGTTGCCCTGCAGCTCGGAGGTCATCGCCTGTTCGAGATAGGTGGTGATCTCGGCATCCTCGCCGCGGCCAATCAGGCCGAGCTCGGTGATGCCGGCCACTTCCGTCGTGAAGCGGACACAGCGCGTGCAGTGGATGCAGCGGTTCATGATCGTCTTGACGAGCGGGCCGATATACTTGTCCTCGACCGCGCGCTTGTTCTCCGCGTAGCGCGAACTGTCGATGCCGAAGGCCATCGCCTGGTCCTGCAGGTCGCATTCGCCGCCCTGGTCGCAGATCGGGCAATCGAGCGGGTGGTTGATGAGCAGGAACTCCATCACGCCTTCGCGTGCCTTCTTGACCATCGGCGTGGTCGTGAAGACTTCCGGCGGTTCGCCGTTCGGGCCGGGGCGCAGGTCCCTGACGCCCATGGCGCAGGAGGCCGCCGGCTTCGGCGGGCCGCCCTTCACCTCGACGAGGCACATGCGGCAGTTGCCGGCAACCGACAGCCGCTCGTGGAAACAGAAGCGCGGAACCTCGGCGCCGGCCTCCTCGCACGCCTGAAGCAGCGTGAAGTGATCCGGGACTTCGATTTCTTTTCCGTCGACTTTCAGCTTTGCCATATCTCAATCCCGCTTTTGACGCGGGAAAGCCCCGCGTCTCGCCAGCGCCATTCTGTCCAGCCTCAGGTCCGGGTCCCGTCCCTTCGGCCTTGTTCCATCTGCCGGTTCCGGCGGGGTCTCAGCCCCTGCCCTTCGCCAGCGCCTTTGCCTGCTCCACCCAGCCATCGCGGGCGATGCGCCCTGCGAAACCGAGTTCGGCTTCGATCCTTGCGACATCGGCGGGCGTCAGGCCCACGATGTCGGCATAGCGCCGGAAGCCCATGCCGTTCAGCACCTGCTCCAGCTTCGGCCCGATGCCCGAAATCGCTTTCAGGTCATCGGCCTTGGCGGACTTCGCCGCCGGCACCTTGCGCGCCTGTCTGGCACCGGCCGCCTTCGGCGTCGCACTTTTCTCGCGCGCCACCGTCACCGTCTTCGCCACGGCGGGCTTTTCCGCCTTCGGCACCACGGTCAGCGCCGGCTTCGCCTTGACCGGCTCCACCGGCTGCGGCTCCGCCGCCAGCGCCGCGGCCTCGTCGAGCACCACCTTGGCCCGCTCCGCCGCGCTCTGCATCAGGCCCAGCATCGCACCGGCCATCTGGCCCGCAATGCCGAAGCCGATCGCGGTCGTCGCGGCCATCGCCGCCACCGGATGGGCCATCAGCGGGTGCAGCGGCACGTCCGGCATTTCCCGCAGCCAGGGCGCGAGCCCGAAGGGATCGTTCCCGCCGGCCTCCGCCGGCTGAACCCTGGTTGCATTCGCATCCTGTCCTGCCGGCGTCTTCATCGTCTTACTCCGCTGCTTCGAGCACGGCGCCGTGCGCCATGGCGTTGGCCGTATACTGGTCGATGCGTGCCTCGATTTCCGGGCGGAAGTTGCGGATGAGGCCTTGGATCGGCCAGGCCGCCGCATCGCCGAGGGCGCAGATCGTGTGGCCTTCGATCTGCTTCGTCACGTCGAACAGCATGTCGATTTCGCGCTTCTGCGCATTGCCCTTCACCATGCGCTCCATGACGCGCATCATCCAGCCGGTGCCTTCGCGGCACGGCGTGCACTGGCCGCAGCTCTCGTGTTTGAAGAAGGCCGAGATGCGCCAGATCGCCTTGATGATGTCGGTCGAGCGGTCCATGATGATCATGCCGCCGGTGCCGAAGGAGGACTTCACCTCGCGCAGGCCGTCGAAGTCGAGCGTGACGTTCATCATGTCCTCGGCCTTGACGACCGGGCAGGATGCGCCGCCGGGGATGACGGCAAGCAGGTTGTCCCAGCCGCCGCGGATACCGCCGCCGTGCTTTTCGACCATTTCCTTGAAGGAGATGCCCATGGCCTCCTCGACCGTGCAGGGACGGTTGACGTGGCCGGACATCATGAACAGCTTGGTGCCGACATTGTTCGGGCGGCCGAACGAGGAGAACCAGCTGGCGCCGCGGCGCAGGATGGTCGGCGTCACGGCGATCGATTCGACGTTGTTGACCGTCGTCGGGCAGCCATAGAGGCCCATATTCGCCGGGAACGGCGGCTTCAGGCGCGGCTGGCCCTTCTTGCCTTCCAGGCTTTCGAGCAGCGCGGTCTCCTCGCCGCAGATATAGGCGCCGGCGCCGTGGTGGACATAGATGTCGATGTCGTAGCCGAGCTTGTTGTTCTTGCCGAGAAGGCCGGCGTCGTAGCACTCGTCGATCGCCGCCTGCAGCGCCTCGCGCTCGCGGATGAACTCGCCGCGCACATAGATATAGGCGGCGTTCGCGCCCATGGCGAAGGAGGCGACGACGCAGCCTTCGATCAGCGTGTGCGGATCGTGGCGCAGGATATCGCGGTCCTTGCAGGTACCGGGCTCGGATTCGTCGGCGTTCACAACGAGATAGTGCGGGCGGCCGTCAGATTCCTTCGGCATGAAGGACCACTTGAGGCCGGTCGGGAAGCCGGCGCCGCCGCGGCCGCGCAGGCCCGAGGCCTTGACCTCGTTGATGATCCAGTCACGGCCCTTTTCGAGCAGCTGCTTGGTGCCGTCCCAATGGCCGCGGGCCATGGCGCCCTTCAGCGACTTGTCCTTGGTGCCGTAGATGTTGGTGAAGATGCGATCCTGGTCCTTAAGCATGTTTCACCCCTTTACCGCGGCTTCTTGCCGAAGACGCGGATGTATTCCGCTTCGCCGCCCTTGGCGAGCGCCTTGGCCTGCCTGACCCAGTCGTCGCGCTCGATGCGGCCCTTGAAATTCAGATAGGAATCGACCCATTCGCGCTCCGCCTTCTTCCAGGCCGCGACCTGCGCGAAGGTGAAGATGCCGAGCTCGTGCAAGATGCCCTCGATCTTCGGGCCGACGCCGGAGATGAGCTTCAGGTCGTCGGGCGTTTGCGGGCGCGCGATGGCGGCCGGGCGGTTCTTGTCTTCCAGCGACGGCTTGCCGGCCTCCGCGAGCGGCTGCTTGGCGGCGGCATCGCCGCCCTCGGCGCGCGTGTCGCCGGTTGCCTCGGCATTGGCGGCCGCTTCCGCCTTGGCGGTCGCCGGCGTCTTCAGCTTGGGATCGGTCTCGACGGCATCCGTCTTCGGCTTGGCGGCATTCGACGGGGGGACGCTGACGCTCTCCTCCTCGGTCTTCTTGGCGCGGGCCGGCGCCTTCTTGGCAGCCGCTTCCGGCTCGTTGAGGCTGGTGAGGCCGCCGACCGGGGCGGAGAAGATGCGGTCGACCTGCGGGCCGGGCGTGACGTCGGCGCCCTTGCCGGCGTCGAAACGGTCGATGATGTGCTCGAGCTGCGTCGCCGTCAGGTCCTCATAGCTGTCCTTGAAGATCATGATCATCGGCGCGTTGACGCAGGCGCCCTGACACTCCACCTCTTCCCAGGAGAGCGTGCCCGTCTCGTTGAGATGGAAAGGCTCGGGATGGATGCGCTTCTTGCAGACATTGATGAGGTCTTCCGCGCCGCGCAGCATGCAGGGCGTCGTGCCGCAGACCTGGACATGGGCGCGCGTACCGACCGGCAGCAGCTGGAACTGGGTGTAGAAGGTCGCGACCTCGAGCACGCGGATATAGGCCATGCCGAGCATGTCGGCGACGGATTCGATCGCCGCCTTGGTGACCCAGCCGTCCTGCTCCTGCGCCCGCATCAGAAGCGGGATGACCGCCGATTGCTGACGGCCCTTCGGGTACTTGTTGATCGTTGCCTCGGCCCAGTCCGCGTTCTCCTTGGTGAAGGCGAAGCTGGCGGGCTGGACATTGTCATCGGCTAGTCGACGAACGGACATTCTGTAACGCCTTGTCTCAGTTGATCTGCCGGCACTGCGTTTGCGTCGTGTTGACGAATTCGCAGGCGTAGGCCGACGTGTCTTTCTGCATGAATACGACGTAGCGGCTGCCATTCGGCGCCGCCGCCTTAATCTCGTAGCCCTGGCTCGCCAAGGCCCCCATGGTGGTGCCGGACGCGCCGATCTGCACGTCCTGCTGCGCGTTGGCGGCAGCGGCGGTTGCCAGGAGGATCAGCGTGGCAAGGGCAACGTTCGGCATCAGCGATCGACCTCGCCGAACACGATGTCGAGGGAGCCGAGGATCGCCGAGACGTCGGCGAGCTGGTGGCCGCGACAGATGAAGTCCATCGCCTGCAGGTGGGCGTAACCCGGGGCGCGGATCTTGCAGCGGTACGGCTTGTTGGTGCCGTCGGCGACGACATAGACGCCGAACTCGCCCTTCGGCGCCTCGACGGCCGCATATACCTCGCCGGCCGGCACATGGTAGCCTTCGGTGTAGAGCTTGAAGTGATGGATGAGCGCTTCCATCGAGCGCTTCATCTGGCCGCGCTTCGGCGGCACCATCTTGCCGTCGATCGAGGAGACCGGGCCGACCTTGGCGTCGCCGAGCAGGCGGTCGACGCACTGGCGCATGATCTTCGCCGCTTCGCGCATCTCGATCATGCGGATCACGTAACGGTCGTAGCAGTCGCCGTTCTTGCCGATCGGGATGTCGAAGTCGAGGTCGGAATAGCACTCGTAAGGCTGCGAACGGCGCAGGTCCCAGGCCGCGCCCGAGCCGCGCACCATGACGCCCGAAAAGCCCCAGGCCCAGCAGTCTTCCAGCTTCACCACGCCGATATCGACGTTGCGCTGCTTGAAGATGCGGTTGCCGGTCAGAAGCTCGTCGATGTCGTCGACGGTCTTCAGGAACGGGTCGATCCACTTGCCGATGTCTTCCACCAGTTCGTGCGGCAGGTCCTGGTGCACGCCGCCGGGGCGGATATAGGCCGAGTGCATGCGCGCGCCGCAGGCCCGCTCATAGAACACCATCAGCTTCTCGCGCTCCTCGAAGCCCCAGAGCGGCGGCGTCAGCGCGCCGACGTCCATGGCCTGGGTCGTGACGTTGAGGAGGTGCGAGAGGATGCGGCCGATTTCCGAATAGAGCACGCGGATCAGCTGGCCGCGGATCGGCACTTCCGTGCCCGTCAGCTTCTCGACGGCAAGCGCGAAGGCGTGCTCCTGGTTCATCGGCGCCACGTAGTCGAGGCGGTCGAAATAGGGCACGGCCTGAAGATAGGTCTTCGTCTCGATCAGCTTCTCGGTGCCGCGGTGCAGCAGGCCGATATGCGGATCGACACGCTCGACGATCTCGCCATCGAGTTCGAGCACGAGACGGAGAACCCCGTGCGCAGCGGGGTGCTGCGGGCCGAAGTTGATATTGAAATTGCGAACGTTATGCTCGTTCATGGGCGCGCTCCGCGCTGGGAGAGAGTAGCGAATAGCGAATAGCGAATAGGGTTCGTTGGTCGTTTCATAGCTTGTCCTGCAGACTTCTGATCAAAGCGCGCAACATTTTTCCGACATCTTCCGACCGGCCCATCAGTTCCTTGAACGACTGGCCCTGCAGAAAACCGACCTTGTTGGCTATGATCAAATGGGTCTCGAACTCCTTCAAGGATCCCTGCGAAAATCGCAGAAACTGAATGAAGTGAGCTGTGGTTTCACGTCCATGACCTTCTGCGATATTGGCTGCTATTGAACCAGCCGCCCTCCGCATCTGGGACGTCAACCCATAGAGCTCACACCTCGGAAACTCTCCAGTCGCTTTATAAGCATCGACGGCGAGCTCTATCGCCGCCTGCCATACCTTGAGTTCCTTGTAGGAGTTTACCGTCTGCTTCTCCTTCCGTCTCGGCGATAACTATTCGCTATTCGCTACTCGCTATTCGCAGTTAAATCGATCAGTTCGTCTTCGCCTTCTCATCCCCCGGCAGCACGTAATCCGTGCCTTCCCAGGGAGAGAGGAAGTCGAAGTTGCGGAATTCCTGCTTCAGTTCGACGGGTTCGTACACGACGCGCTTCACCTCGTCGTCGTAGCGCACTTCCACGAAGCCGGTCGTCGGGAAATCCTTGCGCAGCGGGTGCCCCTCGAAGCCGTAGTCGGTGAGGATGCGGCGCAGGTCCGGATGGCCGGTGAAGAGGATGCCGTACATGTCGTAGGCTTCGCGCTCGAACCAGTCGGCGCCCGGATAGACCGCGCAGGCGGAGGGAACGGGCTGGTCCTCGCCGGTCGCGACCTTGACGCGGATGCGCACATTCTGGCGCGGCGACAGGAGGTGGTAGACCACGTCGAAACGCTCGGCGCGGGCGGGCCAGTCCACGCCGCAGATATCGACGAGGTTGACGAAGCCGCACTGCACGTCGTCGCGCAGGAAGGTCAGAAGCTCGACGACGCGGGCGCCGTCCGTCTTCAGGGTGAGTTCGCCATAGGCGATATCGGCGGAGGCGACGAGATTGCCGGCCGCTTCGCCGATATGGGAGGAAAGCTCCTGGAGGGCTTCGCTCATATCTTAAAGTCCCCTGCCCTTAACGCTCGATCGTACCGGTCCGGCGGATCTTCTTCTGCAGCAGGAGCACACCGTAAAGGAGCGCTTCCGCCGTGGGAGGACAGCCTGGTACATAGATGTCGACCGGCACCACGCGGTCACAGCCGCGCACCACCGAATAGGAATAGTGATAGTAGCCGCCGCCGTTCGCGCAGGAGCCCATCGAGATGACGTAGCGCGGCTCCGGCATCTGGTCGTAGACCTTGCGGAGCGCAGGCGCCATCTTGTTGGTCAGCGTGCCGGCGACGATCATGACGTCGGACTGGCGCGGCGAGGCGCGCGGCGCGAAGCCGAAGCGCTCGACGTCGTAACGCGGCATGGAGAGCTGCATCATCTCCACCGCACAGCAGGCGAGACCGAAGGTCATCCACATCAGCGAGCCGGTGCGCGCCCAGGTGATGAGCTCATCCGTCGAGGTAACGAGAAAGCCCTTGTCGGCGAGTTCGTTGTTGATCTCGCCGAAGAAGGCGTCGTTGCTGCCGACGGGCTTGCCGGTGTTGGGATCGATGATCCCCCTGGCCTGCGGCGCGACGAGCGTCGTGTTGGTGTGGGCTACTCCCATTCGAGCGCTCCCTTCTTCCATTCGTAGATAAAGCCGATGGTCAGCACGCCGAGGAAGACCATCATCGACCAGAAGCCGAACCAGCCCATGTCGCCGAAGGAGACGGCCCAGGGAAAGAGGAAGGCGACTTCGAGGTCGAAGATGATGAAGAGGATCGACACCAGGTAGAAGCGGATATCGAATTTCATGCGCGCATCGTCAAACGCATTGAAGCCGCACTCGTAAGCGGAGAGCTTTTCCGAATCGGGGGCCTTGTATGCGACGGCAAACGGCGCGACCAGCAGCGCAAGGCCGATCACGAGCGCGATACCGATGAAGATGGCGATCGGGATATAGGAACCGAGAAGTTCAGTCATTGGCGTCCATCCTGCCTGCTCGTGGCGCCGGAGAGACGCCTGTTGGTCGTGAGAACCTGCAAGCCGAGAAAGTATGTTGCAACGCCCCGTCGTTAGCGCAGTGAGCGCCCCCGCGCAAGGCTTTGTCCGGCTTTCGCCCCATTCATTGTGTTGTTTTCCGAACAGCCGCGAAACCCCGGGCGCAAAGCCATTTAAATCGTTACGATTTCATGACTGACGCAATGCGGGACGTTTCGCCGCAGTTGCGAAGAAAACGACCCTGCCACCGTCCCCGGCACACGGGCCGAGCGCACGATCGCACCGCCCGGCGGCACCGATCCGCCGCTGCCCCGCATTCTGCGGCCCGACACGAAACCGACCGCGACCGATAGCCACGACCAATCATAACGTGCCGCATCAGGAAACAACCGCAATAGACTGGAGAGAAAGAAGAATGGCGCGAGTGACGGGGCTCGAACCCGCGACCTCCGGCGTGACAGGCCGGCACTCTAACCGACTGAGCTACACCCGCGCATCTTGTGGCCTTTCGGCCCCGGCACGTTTCGTCCGGTCTTTCGAGTGGCGCGAGTGACGGGGCTCGAACCCGCGACCTCCGGCGTGACAGGCCGGCACTCTAACCGACTGAGCTACACCCGCATCCTCGAAAGCGACCGGATGGCAAAACATCCGTCCCGAGCGGCCTCAGCCGTTCGATGAGCGGCTAACTAAGGGGTTCGCCCCTGGGTGTCAAGCAGGTTTCACGACAAAAGAATGACGCGTCCGAAAATGTTTCCACAGCCTCACGCATCGTCATGGCCGCATTCAAAAAAATGCAAAAACTTTGCGATTGCCTCTTGCGGTTTGATCCGGTTCCGCATAGATCACGGCCACCAACGCGGCGGGCGATTAGCTCAGTTGGTAGAGCGCCTCGTTTACACCGAGGATGTCGGGAGTTCGAGTCTCTCATCGCCCACCATTTTCCCCAAAAGTTCAAGTTTTCCAGCGATTTCAACGCTTTTCGTGCGGGGAGCCGTCTTTCCCGGGCTTTCGCGCACGGCCTGTGCGCTCATTCTTGCAAGCCGCGCCTTCCCGTCAAGAGATCGCGGAGAATTGTCCTGCGGCACGTCAAATTTGGTTGCAATCAGGGCCTGAGCCACTAGTTGACTTGAGAAAGAGCGGATTTGCGCCGATCTGCCGGCAAATCGGGCAGGACACCGCGCCATCCCGCGGATGGATTCGGGATTTTAGGCATATGAGGTGTTTTGCTTGAGCGGCAAGGTTGCGGCGGGGCAGCGTTTTGGCAACGAAACCGACGAGCGCCCGGCGGCATCCCGGGCGTTTTTGCGCCGGCTTCGGCTGTGGACGGGCCTGACCCTTTTTCTCTACGCGACGATGCACCTCCTCAACCAGGCCTTCGGCATCCGCTCCATCGAGGCGATGGAAATGGCGAGCCGGGTGCTTTTTCAGCCGTGGCAGAGCCTGCCGGGACGGGTGCTGCTTTACGGCGGGCTCGCCATTCACGCGGCGCTCGGGCTGCGCGCGCTCTATCGGCGGCGGCACCTGCGGCTGCCCGCGGTCGATGCCGTGCAACTGGCCTTCGGCCTCGCCATCCCGGCCGTGCTCTTCGCCCATGCCGGGGCGATCGCCTATCTGAAGGGCGTCTACGGCGCGCGAATCGATTTCGACAAGACCGTCTACGCGCTCTGGGTCGCCAGCCCCGAGGTCGGCCTGCCCCGCCAGTTCCTGCTGATCATCGTCGTGTGGATCCACGGCTGCATCGGCGTGCGCGCCTGGCTGCGCGGCAAATCCTGGTATCCGCGCTCCGTGCCTATCCTGATGTCGCTCGCCACCCTGCTGCCGGTGCTGGCGGTGCTCGGCTTCATCAATGCGGGCCTCGACATGCGCGACATTGCCGCCCAGGGCGCGGAAGCCCTGCGGCCCGGCCTGCACGACCTGCCGGGTTCGCCCGCCGCGGCCGCAGCCGCCGAGGCCAATGCCGTCGCAAACCGCTTCACCATGGGCTATCTCGCCCTGCTTGCCGGCATCTTCATCCTGCGCATGGCGCGCGACTGGCACGCCGCGCGGTTCGATTCGGTCCGGATCACTTATCCCGGCGGCCGCGTCGTTTCCGTTCCCGTCGGTTTCAGCGTGCTGGAGGCGAGCCGCTGGTCGGCCATTCCGCATGCCTCCGTCTGCGGCGGCCGGGGCCGGTGCTCGACCTGTCGCGTCGAGATTACCGCCGGCGGCGAAACGCTGCCGGCCCCGGCGGGCGACGAGCAGCGCCTCCTGCGGCGCATCGGGGCACCGCCATCGGTGCGGCTCGCCTGCCAGATCCGGCCGGAACGCGACATCGCCGTCGTGCCGCTCGTGCATTCCGCCACTGCGGCCCAGCTGCCGAAGGGCCGGTTCGGCCCAGTGACGGCCGCCCGCCGGGAGGCGGAGGTGGCGGCGCTCTTCGTCGACCTGCGCCAATCCACGCGCCTTGCCGACGATCGCCTGCCCTACGACACCTTCTTCATTGTCGAACGCTACATCAAGGCCGTGTCCTCCGCGGTGCGGGCGAGCGGCGGCCATGTCACGAACATTGCCGGCGACGGCGTCATGAGCGTCTTCGGCACCGACGGGCCGACGCATGATGCCGCGCGCGATGCCTTTCGCGCGGCGCTGCGGCTGTGGGAGGGGATCGACGCCCTGAACGAGGAGCTGCGGCAGGAACTGAACGAGCCGCTGCGCATCGGGATCGGCCTGCATGTCGGGGTTGCGGTCGTCGGCACGGAGTGGACGGGCGGCCTCGAAGGCATGCCCTTCCTCGGCGATACCGGCAATGTCGCCGCGCGGCTGGAGGCCCAGACCAAGCAGCTGGGCGCGACGCTGATCGCCTCGAAAGAGGCGGTCCTGATGGCGGCGGGCGAACCGCACGCCTTCACCTTCGCCCCCGTGATGCTGGCCGGGAAGCAGGACCCCATAGAGGTCCTGTGCTTTCGCGACAGCGAGGCGCTTCGCCAGCTCGTCCGCGCCGCCGTTTCCGGGTGACGCCTCGCCGGGTCTGCCCCGGTTATCACCGTCATATCCCCGCCGTCCTTCCTCCGGCCGCGTTCCGTGCGGATTGCCAGGCCGCTTGACAGTTGCCGCCAAAAATAAGAACATAAAGGGAACAAATGGAGGTGCCGATGCAAAGCGATGCCATCGAACGGGCCCTGGCCGAGGTTGCTGCCTGCCGGGCCCTGCGCGAAAAGCAGCAGGCTCACCGGGCGGAATTCCAGCGCAAGCTGGAGGCGGTCGCCAAGCCCCTCTATGTGCTGAAGTCCAAGACTCAGCTGGAGCTGCGGCTGCAATGATGCGCGTTTCAAGACGACAGGGCGGCATCGTGCGCGAGGAAGCCGCCGAAATCCTCGCCCTTCACAATGGCGATGCCCTGGAAGCGCTGCGCACGCTGATTGCCGAACGGGATGCCGTCGAGGAGCAGCTTGCCGTCGCAACGCTCGTCATGCGCCGGCAATACGAGGCCGAAGGGCGGCCGTGATCAGAGCAATTCCAGCAAAAGTGCGAAGCGGTTTTGCGGCAAAACAAAAGGTTGGAGTGTTTTCTCTGTTCGGAGGAAAGCGGAGATGCTCTGGCGAGGCCCCGGCCAGGAAAGCGGCACGACCCGGCACTCACGCGAGATCGCCGTGCAGGAGCCGGCCTACAGGATGAAATCCGTCGCCTTCAGGCTGAGGCTGGTGTCGAGCAGGATGGAGAAGTCGGCCTTTCCGTCGCCATTGACATCCGCATGGATGATCGTATCGCCGTTCTTCTTCTCGTAGCGCAGTTCACCCACCTTCTTGTGGAAGGAATCGGTGCCGATGAACGTGAAAGCCTGGTCGCCGGCGGACTTCGTGTTCGCGTCCATCGCCTTGAGATCGATCTTGTCCTTCTGGGCGCGGCTGAAATCCGCGATCGTGTCGCGGCCGGACGTCGAAGCGGTCGAATCCCGGACCGAGGCGAAGACGAAGACATCGGCGCCGGAGCCGCCATGGAGACTGTCGGCACCGGTGCCGCCGCTGATCCGGTCGTTGCCCGCCTCCCCCATCAGCTTGTCCTTGCCGGCGCTGCCGCTGATCGTATCGTTGCCGGTGCCGCCCAGCACATAGTCGGCGCCGGCGCCGGCATAGATCCGGTCATTGCCGCCATTGCCGAAGATCAGGTTGTCGCCGGACGTGCCCTTCAACATGTCGGCGCCCACCTCGCCGAAGAAGTCGCCGGGGCTCCATTTTCCCTCGCCATAGATCTTCTTCAGGATGGCATAGGCCTTCGGGTCGTATTTCGCGAGCTCGGTGCGGGTGTTGATCTCGTTGTGGATGCCGTCCGCGCCCTCCCGCTCGGGATTGTCGTTGAAATAGGCCTGGCTCAGCTCCGCGAAATATTCGTCGAGCGTGTCGTCCGCATAGGTGTTCTTCCAAAGGCCGGTGCGCTTGGCATTTTCATAGGCGGCGGAGAAAGACTCCATCAGCCCCTTGTCGACCGTCGATACGCCGAGATTGTCGATGGCGTGCGCCCATTCGTGCAGCGCGATGCTCTCGCTGCCGCCATAGGGGTCGGTCGGATAGTTGAGCAGGTTCTCCTCGCCGGACGACGAGGTCGGCCGCCCCGGCACGGCCCCCAGCCCCCGATAGATACCCCAGGACGCACCGAGGTCGGAATAATCCGGCAGTTCGGTGATCTTGGTGCCTTCCGGGATGATGGCGAAGCGGCCGCCGGCATCGACGATCGCGGACACGTATTTCCCAGCCCCGGCGATGGAATTGAAGATGATCTCCGCAGCCCGGTAGACCGCCTCGTCGGGAATGGCGTCGTTGGCGAGGATATAGATCCCCTTCCACTCGAACGCCTTGGTATGAAAGCCTCGCGCATAGTCCGACGGTGGCTTCTTCAGCATCGCCCTCTCCCCCAGGTTCCCGGCCCCGGCAAGCGTAGGCTAATATGCCGCGCGCTAAAAGGCGGCCCCGCGCCGTATTTGCGGCGAAGTCCGCCGCCGCCGTGGAATTTTCCGGGATGAGCGGCTCCGCGCCGCCGACGGCAAGCCTAGCGCGTCGCGAGCAGCGCGACATAGGCGACGACCGTCAGCAGCAGGCCGCGGAAGGCGAAGCCGACGAAGCGGTACTTGTCGCGGGCGATGGAGGCCATGGCGTCGGCATTCTGCATGTACTGTTCGAAGAGGTAGCCGACGTCACGCTCGTGCGCCGCCGTGCGGAACCCCTCGCGGTGATGCGGCCAGGCGCCCCAGAACAGCGAGGTCGCCTTGTCGACCCGGCGCGGCAGCACGACGAGGATGGCCGAGACGATGGAGAAGATCAGCGCGAAGGCGAGCAGGCCGGAAAAGGCGATCGCCATCGGGTTGCCCTCCGCATAGCGCGCCCAGGTGAAGACGGCACGGCTCTCGGTGGAGGTGACCAGCAGTGCGAGCATGAAGGTGAAGATATAGGCGGCCTTCTGGTCGGAGATCTTCACCTGATCGTAGAAGACGTCGTTGATGCGGCGGATATGGTCGAAATGCTCCAGCGCGATGCCCTGCGTGCCATCGAGGGCCCGCCCGAGAATGGTCTGCCGCGTTTCCAAAGCCGTCATGTCGCTTCCGTCCCTCCTGCGCCCGCCTCGTGATAGCCGAGTGCCTTCGGAAAGCAACGGCCTCCCCTCGGCACCGCTTGACTTTTTCGGGGGGATGTCGAGTTCTGGTTGCATGCTGAACCTCATCCCGCCGCCCGGCCCGCCGACCTTTCCTGCCCTGCGGCGCGCCGCCCGGAGCGGTGCATGAGCACAGCGCTGCGCCTTCCCCACCGCTGGTCGCGCCGCACCCGCCGGCTTGCCGTGCTCGCCCTTGCCGTCGTCGTGCTCGTCTCGGCCCTCACGCAGCTTCCGGCCTGGTCGCTCGCGGACCTGCGCGCCTTCGACTATCTTTCCACCGTCGATGATCCGCGCCCGCCGGTCGGTGGCCCGGTGGTCGTCGCGATCGACGAGCCGTCGCTGGCGGAAATCAATGCGCAATGGCCCTGGCCGCGCGAACTGCATGGCCGGCTGGTCGAAAGCCTGCGCAAGGCCGGCGCCACGGCGATCGGCCTCGACATCATCTTCGCCGAACCCTCCAACCCGGCCTCCGATGCGGCCTTTGCCGCGACGCTCGGCCCGGATGTCGTTCTGGCCGGCGACGAGAGCGTCATCGTCACGCCGCAGGCCGAGCAGCTTCTGCGCACGACGCCGCTGCCGGCGTTCACCGCGGCGGGCGCGGTGACGGGCATCGCCTCGATCACGCTCGGCGGCGACGGCGTCTTTCGCGACCTGCCGCGCTATGAGGACGGCTTTGCGCGCGCCCTCGCCCGCATCGCGGGCAAGCCCGCGGTCTCGCCCGAGGGCAAGCTGCTGCAATCCTTCGGCCCCGCGCGCAGCTATCCGACGGTCTCCTATTACCAGGCGCTCGATCCGGAGAACATGCTGCCGACGGATACGTTCAAGGACCGCGTGGTGATCGTCGGCCTCAGCCTGCAGAATGCGCCCGTCATCAATTCCGGCGGTGCTGACGCCTTCGCCACGCCCTACACGGTCCATACCGGCCGGCTGGTGGCGGGAGCGGAAATCCAGGCGACGATCCTCGACAATCTCACCGCCGGCGCCGCGATCACCCGGGCCGGCACGCCGCTCGCCATCGCCGCCGTCGCCCTCGCCGCCCTGGTTTCGGCGGCGATCGTGCGCCGCGCGACGCGCTGGCAGACGGCCGTGCTCGGCATCCTTGCGAGCGCCATGCTCGGCCTTCTCAGCTTCGCGCTGATCCGCGAGGCCAGGCTCTTCGTCTCGCCCATCGGCCCCACCATCGCGCTTCTCCTGGTCGCGGCCGGCCAGACGGCGCTCGATTATGCGGAGGAGCGGCGCCGGCGCCGCGCGATCGTGCGCGCCTTCTCGCAATATCTCTCGCCCGCCCTCGTCGAGCGCCTCGCGCGCGATCCTTCGCAGCTGAAGCTCGGCGGCGAGCGGCGCACGCTCTCCATCCTGTTTTGCGACGTGCGCGGCTTCACCACCATCGCCGAGACGATGAAGGACGACCCGGAGCAGCTGACGACGCTGATCAACCGGCTGCTGACGCCGCTCTCCGATATCGTGCTCAAGCACGGCGGCACGATCGACAAATATATCGGCGACTGCGTGATGGCCTTCTGGAACGCGCCGCTCGACGACGTGAACCATGCCCGCCATGCGGTGGCCGCCGCGCTCGACATGCTCGACGTGATGGCGACGCTGAATGCAAAGCTCCAGGCGGAGGCGGCGGCCAGCGGCGGCACCCACCATGTGCTGCGCATCGGCATCGGCATCAACACCGGCGAATGCGTGGTCGGCAACATGGGATCCTCGCGGCGCTTCGACTATTCGGTGCTCGGCGATGCGGTGAACCTTGCCTCGCGCCTCGAAGGCGCTTCCAAGGCCTATGGCGTGCCGCTGCTCATCGGCGAAAGCACGGCGCAGCTGACGGCGACGGATTTCGCCGTGCTCGAACTCGACCGCATCACGGTCAAGGGCCGCACCGGCGCGGCCCCGGTCTTCACCGCCGTCCGCAGCCTGCCGGAAGAGGCGAAGGCGCTGCACGCCCGGTTCGTCGAGGCCAAGTATGCCGGACGCCTCACCGCCGATGACAGGGCCTTCGATGCGCTGGTCGAGATCGCTCCGGCGCTGGCCCCCTATTACGCGACAGTCCGGTCCGGACATGCGGCCGGCGGCGCGTAGGTCCTATGCGCCCTGCTTGGGATGCGAGGGGGCGAACTCGGCGACGAGCTCGTGTTTTTCACCGGGATAGGTCAGCCGTACATGGGTGACGTAGAGGCCGCCGCTCCAGGTGCGGCGCTCGACGACGAGGCAGGGCGTTCCGGGCGCGATCGCCAGGAGCCCGGCGGCCCGGGCATCGGCACCGACGGCGCGGATGCGGTGTTCGGCGGCGCTCCAGGGCACGCGGCTGATCAGCCAGGCGCCGGGCGCGGTTTCGTCGAAGCTCTCGTCGACGGCTTCCGGCACGGCTTCCAGGTTGATCAGGCGGTCCTCCAGGCAGAACGGTTGGGCACCGGCAAAATGCAGGGCAGAAATCTCGGTCAGCCGGGCCGATTCGGAAAGCGCCATCAGCCGCCGGTCACCAGCCTTCGCAGCGCGGTTTACCCGCGTGCGCCGCTCGTAGCGATACGGCAGGCCGAGCGATTCGACCTCCAGGCGGATGTCGTGGATTTCGAGAACCGCCGACTGGGCGTGCGGGTGGGTGACATAGCTGCCGGACTTGCGCCGGCGCTCGATCAGGCCGCGCTTGACCAGCTCGGTGATCGCCTTGTTCACCGTCATGCGCGAGCACTGGTATTGCTCGGTCAGTTCGTGCTCGAAGGGAATGCGGTGGCCCGGCGGCCATTCGCCCGAAAGGATCCTGCCCTCCACATCCTCCAGGATGCGGCGGTGCAGCGACGGCTCCTTGGCCTCGGCCTGCCTGTTGTCCCCGAGAGTGGAAATGGTCGCCTCCGCGCTTGCCGGGCGCAGATTCGCCCGGTCCGGAAAAGTCATAAGAAAGGCGGGGCCGCCTTTCAATACGTCCTCAGGCCTCGGCCAATGCCCGCATGGTGGCCGTGAAGCGCCGGCCGACCGCCTCGCGCGCCACATGGCGGCCGCCCTCGACCTGCCGGCGGCCATTCACCCAGACGCAATCGACCTTAGCACCATTGGCGAAGATCCAGCCGTCGAGCAACGCATCGCCGGCAAGATCGAGGCCATGGCGGGCCTTCAGGCTGACGAAATCGGCGGGGCTGCCGGCCGAAAGGCCCGATTCGACGCCGAGCGCCGCCGCGCCGCCAAGAAGCGCGCCGTCGAAGAGCGCCCGGCCCGTCGAGCCCCCGGGGGCGGCGAGCACGTTGCGGGCGCGGTGGGCGAGACGCTGCGAATATTCGAGCTGGCGCAGCTCGTCCGGCAGGCCGATCAGCACGTTGGAATCCGAGCCGACGCCGAAGCGACCGCCATGGGCAAGGAAATCCGGCGCCGGGAAGGTTCCGTCGCCGAGATTGGCCTCCGTCACCGGGCAGAGGCCGGCGATCGCCCCGGCCTTCGCCATGCCGCGCGTCTCGGCCTCCGTCATATGCGTCGCATGGATGAAGCACCAGCGGCCATCGACCGCCTGGTTGTCGAGCAGCCATTCCACCGGACGGCGGCCGGACCAGGCGATGCTGTCCTCCACTTCCTTGACCTGCTCGGAGATATGGATGTGGACCGGCGCGTCGCCCGCCATCGCCACGACGTCGGAAAGCTCCTCCGGGGTGACGGCGCGCAGGCTGTGCGGGGCGACGCCGGTGATGCCGGCGGGCAGCGCATCGGTCAGCGCGCGGCAGCGCTCCAGCAATGCGGCATAGGACTGCCGGTCGTTGATGAAGCGGCGCTGGCCCTCGCCCGGCGCGGTGCCGCCAAAGCCGGCATGGGCGTAGAAGACGGGCAGCAGCGTCAGCGCGATGCCGGTCTTGGACGCCGCGGCGGCGATGCGCGCGGCCATCTCGGCGATATCGGCATAGTGCCCGCCGTCCTTGTCGTGGTGCAGGTAGTGGAACTCGCCGACGCGCGTATAGCCCGCCTCCAGCATCTCGACATAGAGCTGGCCGGCAACGGCCTCCACATCGTCGGGCGTCATGGAAAGCGCGAAGCGGTACATGACGTTGCGCCAGCTCCAGAACGAGTCGCTGCCCGGCCCGCGGGTTTCCGCCAGCCCCGCCATGCCGCGCTGGAAGGCGTGGCTGTGCAGGTTGGGCATGCCGGCGACGACGGTGTCGTGGCGCTCGTCGCCAGGCGCCGGCGCGGCGCCGGTTTCGAGCGTCGCGATGCGGCCGTCCACGATGTCTATACGCACATCCTTCGCCCAGCCGCCCGTAAGCAGCGCCTGCCTTGCATGAATGACGGCCATGGCCCGTTCCTTCTCCCGATGGTGCATCCTGGCGCCGCGCCGGCAAATTGGCTCTTGCGCCTCTCGCAATTATGTATATACATTATATCCATCACAGGGAAGAGGCAATCACGATGACGACACCGGAAAAGGACAGTCCCCAAGTCTGGCGCAATGCCCGGCTTGCGACGCTGAAGGAGAGCCTGCCGGACCTCGGCATCATCGAGAACGGCGCGATCGCCGTCCGCGACGGCCGCATCGCCTTTGCCGGCCCCGAGGCCGATCTTCCCGCCGAATTCTCCGCCACCGAGACCATCGACTGCGAAGGCCGCTGGATCACGCCGGGCCTCATCGACTGCCATACCCATCTCGTCCATGCCGGCGACCGCGCCCACGAATTCGAGCTGCGCCTTGACGGCGCCTCCTATGAGGAGATCGCGCGGGCCGGCGGCGGCATCGTCTCCTCCGTCAAGGCGCTGCGCGCCGCGAGCGAGGACGAGCTGGTGCGCCAGACCCTGCCCCGCCTCGACGCGCTGATCGCCGAGGGCGTGACGACGGTCGAACTGAAATCCGGCTACGGCCTCGACACCGAGAACGAGGTGAAATCCCTGCGCGCCGCGCGGCGCATCGCGGAGATGCGCGACGTCACCGTGCGCACCACCTTCCTCGGCGCCCATGCGCTGCCGCCGGAAATGAACGGCGACAAGGCGGCCTATATCGACAAGGTCATCGGTGAGATGCTGCCGGCCGTCGCGGCCGAAGGGCTTGCCGATGCCGTCGACGGTTTCTGCGAGGGCATCGCCTTCTCGCCGGAAGAAATGGCCAGGGTCTTCGACGCCGCCAAGGCGCACGGCCTGCCCGTGAAACTGCATGCCGACCAGCTTTCCAACCTCCACGGCGCGGAAATGGCTGCCCGCTATGGCGCGCTGTCGGCCGACCACCTCGAATATACCGATGATGCGGGCGCGGCGGCCATGGCCAGGGCCGGCACCGTCGCCGTCATCCTGCCGGGCGCCTTCTACTTCATCCGCGAGACAAAGAAGCCGCCGGTCGATCTCTTCCGCAAGCACGGCGTCAGGATGGCCGTCGCGACGGACGCCAATCCCGGCACCTCGCCGCTCACCTCGCTGCTCCTCACCATGAACATGGCCGCGACCCTCTTCGGCATGACCGTTACGGAATGCATTGCCGGCACGACGCGCGAGGCCGCCCGTGCCCTCGGCCTCGTCGACGAAGTGGGAACGCTCGAAGCCGGGAAATGGGCCGATTTCGTCCTCTGGGACATCGGCCGGCCGGCGGAACTGGTCTACCGCATGGGCTTCAACCCCATGCATGCCCGTATCCGCAGCGGACACTGATCCATCCAGTAAGCAGCACAGCGCTGCATCGGGGAATGCACCATGACGATCACGCTCCATCCGGGCTCCGTGCCCCTCAAGACCCTTGAAACCATCTACTGGACCGGCGAGGCCGCCAAGCTCGACGCCTCCTTCGACGCCGGAATCGAGAAGGCCGCCGCGCGCATCGCGCAAATCGCCGGCGGCGACGAGCCGGTCTACGGCATCAATACCGGCTTCGGCAAACTCGCCTCCATCAAGATCGCGCCGGCCGACGTCGCGACCCTCCAGCGCAACCTGATCCTGTCGCATTGCTGCGGCGTCGGCAAACCGCTTGCCGAGAACATCGTCCGCCTCATCATGGCGCTGAAGCTGATCTCGCTCGGCCGCGGCGCGTCCGGCGTGCGCATCGAGGTCGTGCGCCTCATCGAGGCGATGCAGGCCAGGGGCGTCATCCCGGTCATCCCGGAACAGGGCTCCGTCGGCGCCTCCGGCGACCTCGCCCCCCTCGCCCACATGACGGCGGTGATGATCGGCGAAGGCGAGGCCTTTCACGCCGGCGAGCACCTTTCCGGCGGCAAGGCGCTGGAAAAGGCGGGCCTGAAGCCCGTCGTCCTCGCCGCCAAGGAGGGTCTTGCCCTCATCAACGGCACGCAGGTCTCGACCGCCCTGGCGCTCGCCGGCCTCTTCCGCGCCCATCGCGCCGCCCAGGCCGCCCTCGTCACCGGGGCGCTTTCCACCGACGCGGCCATGGGTTCCTCCGCGCCGTTCCATCCGGATATCCACACGCTGCGCGGCCACAAGGGCCAGATCGACGCCGCATCCGCGCTGCGCGCGCTGCTTGCCGGCTCCGTCATCCGCGAAAGCCACATCACCGGCGACGAGCGCGTGCAGGATCCCTATTGCATCCGCTGCCAGCCGCAGGTCGACGGCGCCTGCCTCGATCTGCTGCGTGCCGCCGCCCGGACGCTCGAAATCGAAGCCAATGCCGTCACCGACAACCCGCTGGTCCTCTCCGACGACAGCGTCGTCTCGGGCGGCAACTTCCATGCCGAGCCCGTCGCCTTCGCCGCCGACCAGATCGCCATCGCGGCCTGCGAGATCGGCGCCATCGCCCAGCGCCGCATCGCGCTGCTCGTCGATCCCGCCCTCTCCTTCGGCCTGCCGGCCTTCCTCGCCAGGAAGCCGGGCCTCAATTCCGGCCTGATGATCGCGGAGGTCACCTCGGCCGCGCTGATGAGCGAGAACAAGCAGATGGCGCATCCGGCCTCGGTCGATTCGACGCCGACCTCCGCCAACCAGGAAGACCACGTCTCCATGGCCTGCCACGGCGCCCGCCGCCTCCTGCGCATGACGGAGAACCTCTCCGCCATCATCGGCATCGAGGCGCTGACGGCCGCTCAAGGCATAGAGTTCCGCGCCCCGCTCGTCACCAGCCCGGAGCTGCAGAAGGTCGTCGCCGCGCTGCGCACGGTCGTCGCGACGCTGGAAGAGGATCGCTACATGGCGCATGACCTTGCCGCCGCCAGCACCTTCGTCTCCTCCGGCGCGCTCGCCGCCTCCGTCACCAAGGGCATCCTGCCGGTTCTGGAGGCTTGAGGATGAGTATTTTCGCGAACATACCTCCCTCTGCCCTGCCGGGCATCTCCCCCTCAAGGACAGGGCAATCGCCCATGGAGTTCGACGTTGCCGTTCTCCCCTTCTCCCCCGCGGGGAGAAGGTGGCCCGAAGGGTCGGATGAGGGGGTGACTCTGACGGGTCGTCTGCGCCTTCGCCACCCCCCTCATCCGCCTGCCGGCACCTTCTCCCCGCGGGGGAGAAGGGGATGGGGCAACGGTTTCCCGCCATATGCGATAACCATGCTCCTCGTGGGCGAGATACCCGGCCGGGCAAAGGGGGGTGAGCGCCACCCGGAGGCCGTCCAATGAGCGCCCTCTTCGAAACGCACCAGGGCACCTCGCCCGTCATTCTCGCCTTTCCGCATACCGGTACGGATGTGCCGGCCGATATTTGGGAGCGCCTGAACGATAACGGCCGCATCCTCGCGGATACGGACTGGCACATCGAGCGTCTCTATGCCGGCCTGCTGCCGGAGGCGACGACAGTGCGCGCCACGTTCCACCGCTATGTCGTCGACGCCAACCGCGATCCGGCCGGCGTCAGCCTCTATCCCGGCCAGAACACGACCGGCCTCGTTCCCGAAACGGATTTCGACGGCAAGCATATCTGGAAGGACGGCGCGGCGCCGACCGAGGCGGACATCGCCTACCGGCTCGCCCATTTCCACGCGCCGTACCACGCGGCCCTTGCCGCCGAGATCGAGCGCGTCAAGGCGATCCACGGCGTGGCGATCCTCTACGACTGCCACTCGATCCGCTCGCTGATCCCCTTCCTCTTCGAAGGCCGGCTGCCGGATTTCAATGTGGGCACCGACATGGGCCGCACCTGCGCCAGGGAAATCGAAACGGCGACGTTCGAGATCTGCGCCCGGGCCGAGGGCTATACAAGCATCCTCAACGGCCGCTTCAAGGGCGGCTGGACGACGCGCCACTACGGCAGGCCGGAAACCGGCGTGCACGCCATCCAGATGGAGCTGGCGCAGGTCAGCCACCTTGCCACGGAAGCCCCGCCCTTCGCCCTCGACGAGGCGAAGGCCGCAAGACTGCGCATTCCCCTCAAGGACATCCTGAACCGTATCGAGGCGCTCGCCTCCACCCTCACACGCTGATCCGGGAGAACCAGCCATGACCGACAATCCCCGCCACAACATCCGCGAAATCCGCGCCGCCACCGGCACCGAGCGCACCGCCAAGAGCTGGCTGACCGAAGCGCCGCTGCGCATGCTGATGAACAACCTCGACCCGGACGTCGCGGAAAACCCGCACGAGCTCGTCGTTTACGGCGGCATCGGCCGCGCCGCCCGCACCTGGGCCGATTTCGACAGGATCGTCGCCTCGCTGCGCGACCTCGAGGACAACGAGACGCTGATCGTGCAGTCCGGCAAGCCGGTCGGCATCTTCCGCACGCACAAGGATGCGCCGCGCGTCCTCATCGCCAATTCCAACCTCGTGCCGCACTGGGCCACCTGGGACCATTTCAACGAGCTGGATAAGAAGGGCCTTGCCATGTACGGCCAGATGACGGCCGGCTCGTGGATCTATATCGGCTCGCAGGGCATCGTGCAGGGCACCTACGAGACCTTCGTCGAGGCCGGTCGCCAGCACTATGGCGGCAACCTCAAGGGCAAGTGGGTGCTGACCGGCGGTCTCGGTGGCATGGGCGGCGCCCAGCCGCTCGCCGCCGTCATGGCCGGCGCCTCGTGCCTTGCCGTCGAGTGCAACCCCGATTCGATCGATTTCCGCCTGCGCACCCGCTATATCGACGAGAAGGCCGAAACGCTCGACGAGGCCATGGCGATGATCGACCGCTGGACGAAGACCGGCGAGGCCAAGTCCGTCGGCCTGCTCGGCAATGCCGCCGAGATCCTGCCGGAGATGATCCGCCGCGGCATCCGCCCCGACATGGTCACCGACCAGACCTCCGCCCACGACCCGATCAACGGCTACCTGCCGAAGGGCTGGACCATGGCCGAGTGGAAGGCCAAGCGCGAAAGCGACCCGAAGGCCGTCGAAAAGGCCGCCCGCGCCTCGATGCGCGAGCATGTCGAAGCGATGATCGCTTTCCAGGACATGGGCATCCCGACCTTCGACTACGGCAACAACATCCGCCAGGTCGCCAAGGACGAGGGCCTCGAAAACGCCTTCGCCTTCCCGGGATTCGTGCCGGCCTATATCCGCCCGCTGTTCTGCAAGGGCATCGGCCCGTTCCGCTGGGCGGCGCTGTCCGGCGATCCGGAGGACATCTACAAGACCGACGCCAAGGTGAAGGAACTGCTGCCCGACAACAAGCACCTGCACAACTGGCTGGACATGGCGAAGGAGCGCATCTCCTTCCAGGGCCTGCCGGCGCGCATCTGCTGGGTCGGCCTCGGCGACCGCCACCGCCTCGGCCTCGCCTTCAACGAGATGGTCAAGAACGGCGAGCTGAAGGCACCGATCGTCATCGGCCGCGACCATCTGGATTCCGGCTCCGTCGCCTCGCCGAACCGCGAGACGGAAGCGATGAAGGACGGTTCGGACGCGGTGTCCGACTGGCCGCTGCTCAATGCCCTGCTCAACACCGCCTCGGGCGCGACCTGGGTCTCGCTCCATCACGGCGGCGGCGTCGGCATGGGCTTCTCGCAGCATTCGGGCGTCGTCATCTGCTGCGACGGCACGGATGAGGCCGCCGAGCGCGTCGGCCGCGTGCTGTGGAACGACCCGGCGACCGGCGTCATGCGCCACGCCGACGCCGGCTACGACACCGCGCTCGACTGCGCCCGCGAAAAGGGCCTGCGCCTGCCGGGCATCCTCGGCAACTGATGCATATCGCCTGAAAGTGCGCAGCGGTTTTGGGAGAACGATATGCACAATAAACCGAGACTTTTGCGCAACAGCGACCATCGCCGCATGCCGTGGAAGAACGGCGGCGGCGAGACGGTCGAGGTGATCGTCCATCCGGAAGGCGCGAGCCTTTCGGATTTCGGCTGGCGCGTCAGCATGGCGCGCGTGGCGGGCGACGGGCCCTTCTCCGTCTTCCCCGGCATCGACCGCACGCTGGCGGTCCTTGCCGGAGACGGCATGGCGCTCTCGATCGAGGGACTTGGCGAGGCGCTGCTGACGCCCGCCTCCAAGCCGCTGGCCTTCCCGGCCGATGCGCCGACCACGGCGCGCCTCACGGCAGGGCCGATCACCGACCTCAACGTGATGACCCGACGCGGCGCCTTCCGGCACAGGCTGACGCATCACGTCGCGCGTGATGCAGTGGCGCTGCCGGAAACGACGGGAGAACGTCTGCTGCTGGCGCTGGAACCGCTCGGCGTCTCCACGCCGGAAGGCCTCGTCGGGCTCCAGCCGCTCGATGCGCTCGTGCTCGACGGCGGATCGGCGGCGGAGATCGTGCCGGCCGGCGAAGAGACCGCCTTCTATCTGGTGGAAATCACCCAGGACTGACCGTTTGCGGAGAAGCGATTTCCTTGTCCGCCCCGGAGCGGAGTGCTACCTCCCGACACATTCGCTCATTGGGCATTTGTCGGGAGAGATTTTTATGAGACATCGCAAATTCGGCCGCACGGGTTTCACCACCACGGATATCGGCTTCGGCGCCTGGCAGATCGGCGGCGCCTGGGGTGATGTCAGCGAGGCGGACGGCCGCGCCGCCCTCAACGCCGCGCTCGACGCCGGCATGTCCTTCATCGACACCGCCGACGTCTATGGCGACGGCCGCTCGGAAAAGATCATCGCCGACGTCCTGAAGGACCGTGGCGGCCAGCGCCCGATGGTGGCCACCAAGGCCGGGCGCCGGCTTTCCCCGCATGTCGCCGATGGCTACACCAAGGAAAACCTCGAAGGCTTCATCGACCGCAGCCTGAAGAACCTCGGCGTCGAGCGGCTCGATCTCGTGCAGCTGCACTGCCCGCCGACGGAGGTCTACTACCGTCCGGAGGTCTTCCATGCGCTGGAAGAGATCAAGGCCGCCGGCAAGATCGCCAATTACGGCGTCAGCGTCGAGAAGGTCGAGGAGGCGCTGAAGGCGATCGAATATCCCGGCGTCGTCAGCGTGCAGATCATCTACAACATGTTCCGCCAGCGCCCGGCGCAGCTCTTCTTCAAGGAAGCCGCCCGCCGCCAGGTCGCCGTCATCGCCCGCGTGCCGCTGGCAAGCGGCCTGCTCTCGGGCAAGATCACGCGCGACACCGCCTTTGCCGCCGACGACCACCGCAACTTCAACCGCCAGGGCGACGCCTTCGATGTCGGCGAGACCTTTGCCGGCGTGCCCTTCGAGACCGGCCTTCAGGCCGTCGAGGAAATCCGTGCGCTGGTGCCGGCCGGCACCGCCATGGCTGCCTTCGCGCTGCGCTGGATCCTGATGGCCGATGCGGTCAGCGTCGTCATTCCGGGCGCGCGCAACGCCGCGCAGGCCGAGGCGAATGCCCGGGCCGCAAGCCTGCCGGCGCTTTCGGACGACGTGATGGAGGCGACGCGCGAGATCTATTACCGGCTCGTCGCGCCGCATGTGCACGGTCGCTGGTAGGGCGCGGCCCTGCGGCTTCGCGCATCAACTGAAATGATAGCCGACATCATGGCTATCTATTTCGTTTATGCACGAGGCCGCGCTACCGTTCCCCATCGGTCACAATCACAACAGGGGAACGACCATGAAGACAATGCTGCTCGCGCTGGCTCTCGCAGGCTCCACGCTGCTTTCCGGCCCGGCTTTCGCCGAGACGCTGAAGATCGGCACGGAAGGCGCCTACCCGCCCTTCAACTTCCAGGATTCCGCGGGACAACTCGGCGGCTTCGACGTGGAGATCGGCCTTGCGCTCTGCGAGAAGATGAAGGTCGAGTGCGACGTGGTCGCGCAGGACTGGGACGGCATCATTCCCGGCCTCGTCGCCAAGAAATACGACATGATCATCGCCTCGATGTTCATCACCGAGGAGCGCAAGAAGCAGGTCAACTTCACCGACCCCTACTATCTCGCCGCCATGACCCATGCCGCACCGAAGGGCGCCGGCATCACCGATTTCACCAATGAAGGCATGAAGGGCAAGACGATCGGCGCCCAGTCCGGCACCACGCAGGCCGATTTTGCCGCCGCCGTCTATCCGGATGCGGACATCAAGCTCTACCCGACGCAGGACGAGGTGAACCTCGACATGGCGAACGGCCGCCTCGACCTGCAGGTCGGCGACATGATCCCGCTGCTCGACTGGGTCACCAAGAACGACGACGGCAAAGCCTGCTGCGAACTGATCGGCGAACCGATCACCGACCCGAAATTCGTCGGCGAAGGCGTCGGCATCGCGGTGCGCCAGGAAGACAACGACCTGCGCGAGAAGCTGAACGCCGCGCTGAAGGCGATCCGCGAGGACGGCACCTACCAGAAGATCAACGACAAGTACTTCTCCATCGACATCTATACGATGAAGTGATCCCCCTCCTCGCTCGGGGGCGGGCTCGACCCGATCATGCAAAGCCGCGGGGCCCGCGAGGGTCCTCGGGTTGAATTCGCGGATGACGCGATTGGTCGGGGCGATGTTGCGATCAGGTCGAGGCGGCTTCGGCCGCCTTTCACCTGTCCGGGCTCAGGGATCGAAGCGGGTGCGGTTTTCACCGCGAACGCCGTCCATGGGCCGCGTGAAGAAGGCTTCGTCGCTGCCCTCGCCGTCAAGGCTGACCAGAAACGGATGTGGGTCCAGCGCCCGCCGCGGGCGAAACTCCATGCGCGCCTCCACGCCGCCTGCCAGGAGCTCGTCGAGATAGGCTCCCGCGAGTCCGCTGGTGCTAAACCTTTGCCACATAATGCATTTCCCCCTCTTCCGGCGACCGGAATGCGCCGGGCTCCTTTTTGGTTCCGCGAAAAACGGCGCCTGCCGATCACATTTCAGGGCACGCCAGCCCGCCGCCTCTTGCCTTTCCCGACCCCTTGGCCGTAGCTACGCGCATGCCGATCAACCGCCTCGAACGCTTCGCCCACAATCTCGACTGGAACCTGCTGCGCACCTTCGTGGTCGTAGTGGAGGAAGGCTCGATCACGCGGGCGGCGAACCGGCTGCTGCTGCAGCAGCCGGCCGTCAGCATGGCGCTGAAGCGGCTGGAGCAATCGGTCGGCCACCGGCTGATCGACCGCAGCCCGGGCCGCTTCGAGCTGACGGAGGCCGGCGAGCGGCTGCATGCGCTCTGTCACGACATCTTCACCGCCATCGTGCGCCTGCCGGAGGCCATGCAGCTTTCCGGCGAGGATATTTCCGGCCACATCACCCTCCATGCCGTCAGCCATGCCATGAATCCGGCCTGGGACCGGGCGATCGCCGATTTCTTCCGGCAGCATCCGCGCGTCACCATGGGCGTGACGGTCGAGACGACGACGGATGTCATCCGTTCGGTGGAGCGGGGCGTCGCGACGCTCGGCCTTTCCGACGGCATCATTCCGGAGGGATTGGAGAAGACGCCCTTCTGCTACGAGCGCTACGCGCTCTATTGCGGCCGCGGGCACCGGCTGTTCGGCGTGCGCGATGCCCGGCTGGAGGACCTGAGGGGCGAGCCCTATGTCAGCTTCCTCGCCGACGTGCTCGGCGGGCCGCATATGGGCCCGGTGACGGCCGTGCGTGCCATCGGCTCCTTCGGCCAGCAGGTACGGGCGCTGGCCTTCAACGTGGAAGAAGTGCTGCGGCTGGTGGTGGCCAATGCCGGCATCGGCATGCTGCCGGTGCACCTGACCGGCGCGGCGCTGGCGGCTGGCGAGCTCTGGCAGCTGCCGCCCTATGACGACCTGCCGGTGACCGAGACCTTCCGCATCACCAATCCCGGTTCCGCGCTCAACCCGGCCGAACGCGCCTTCCTCGCCCATATGGCCGATGTGCCGGCCTGGCGCTGGGGCGAGCCGCATCAATCCGGCTGATAACCACTTTCATCCCTATAAATTTGAAGAATGCGGCCGGCTTGCTTAGGCAGGAGGGACAAGGGTCCACAGCGGAGGCGGGTCATGCGGACATTCGACATCGTGATCATCGGCGGCGGCATTGCCGGCCTTTCGCTCGCCTATTTCCTGAGCCCGCACCGCTCCGTCGCCGTGCTGGAGCAGGAGGGCGCGCTCGGCTATCACAGCACCGGCCGCTCGGCGGCGGAATTCACGCTGCGGGACAATGCGCCGCTGGTGAATGCGCTTGCCCGCGCCAGCCATGCTTTCCTGATGCGGCCGCCCGAGGGGTTCGCCGCCGTGCCGCTGCTCATCGAGCGGGGCAGCATCATCCTCGGCGCGGCGGAGAAGGCGGCGCTGGTGCGCGAACGCTTCGAAACGGCCAGAAGCCTCGGCGTGGCGGTGGAATGGCTGGACGAGGCCGCCATGCTCGCCCGTGCGCCGATGCTGGACCCCGCCTATGCGGCCGCCGCCTATTTCGACCCCGACTACTGGGACATCGAGGTGGACGCGCTGCTGCAATCCTATGCCCGCCACGCCCGGCGCCATGGTGCCCAGATCGTCGAGGGCCGCCGCTTTGCCGGCGCCCGCCGCGCCGGCGGCCGATGGCTGATCGAAGCCGGCGAGGAGACGATCGCCGCCGGCATGCTGGTGAATGCGGCCGGCGGCTGGGCCGATGCGGTCGCCGCGCTTTCCGGCGTCGCGCCCGCCGGCATCGTGCCGCATCGCCGCACGGCCATCACCATCGACCTGCCCGATGGCATCGACGCGAGCCGCCTGCCGGAGATCAACGAGATCGAGGACCTGTTCTACTTCAAGCCGGAGGGTGGCCGCCTGCTGGCCTCGCCCGCCGATGAGACGCCCTGCGAGCCGGCGGACGTGCAGCCGGAAGAGCTCGACATCGCCTATGCCGCCCACTATGTCGAGGAGGCGACGACACTCACGGTGCGCCGCGTTTTCCGGAGCTGGGCCGGCATGCGCAGTTTCTCCGCGGACCGCCTGCCCGTCATCGGCCCGGCCGGGGACGAGCCGTCCTTCTTCTGGCTCGCCGGCCAGGGCGGCTACGGCATCCTGACCTCGCCCGCCCTCGGCAGCCTTTCCGCCGCCCTCCTCACCGGAAGCCCGGTGCCCGAGCCGCTCGCCCGCGAGGGCATAACGGCGGAGACCTTCAGCCCCCGCCGCCTCTCCTGAAACGAAACGGGCGCCCCAGGGGCGCCCGTTCTGTTTTATGCTTCCGTTGCCGGCGTCGTTGCCGAAGCGGCCGCCCGCGCGGTATCGCGGTCCTTCCACCAGCGGCTGAGGAAGAGCAGGATCGGGCCGCCGATATAGATCGACGAGGTGGTCGCAACGACCACGCCGAACAGCATCGGCCAGGCGAACGGCTTGACCGTGTCGCCGCCCCAGATCGCCATCGGCAGCAGCGAGGCGGCGACGGCGACCGAGGTGAAGATGCATCGCATGACCACCTGGTTGATCGACAGGTCGATGAGGTCGGAGAACGGCATCGACTTGTACTTGCGCAGGTTCTCGCGCATGCGGTCGTAGACCACCACCTTGTCGTTGACCGAGTAGCCGATCAGCGTCAGCACCGCGGCGATGGCCGTCAGGTTGAAGTCGATCTGCATCAGCGAGAAGAAGCCGATCATCTTGGTGATATCCAGGATCAGCGTCGCGATGGCGCCCACGGCGAAGTGCCACTCGAACCGCCACCAGATGTAGAGCAGGATCGCCACCATGCCGAGACCGACGGCGAGGAAGCCGGAACGGGCAAGCTCGGTGCTGACCGTCGGGCCGACCACTTCCGTCCGCTCGAAATTGGCATCCGGGATCACTTCGGCAACGCCGTCGCGGATCTTCTGCAGGGCCGCCGTCTGCACCTCTTCGCCGCCCGGCTGGCGCTGGACGCGCACGAGGACCGAGGTGCCCTGGCCGAATTCCTGCAGGGCCACTTCACCGAGGTTCAGCCCCTCCATCTTCTCGCGCAGCGGGGCGAGGTCGATCGGCGTCTTGGACGTTGCCTCGACCTGGATGCCGCCGACGAAGTCGATGCCGTAGTTGAGGCCCGGCGTGAAGAACAGGATGATCGAGCTGATCGAGATGAAGGCCGACATGGCGATGGCGATGTAGCGCCCGCGCATGAAGGAGAAGTTCGGGATGCTCCAGACCTTGCCGAAGATCGAATGGATGTCGATCCGCTTCATCTTGCGGCGGATGACCACCTCGCGCATCAGGAGGCGCACGAAGGTGATGGAGGTGAACATCGAGATCGCAAGGCCGATGATCATGGTGATGGCGAAGCCGCGCACCGGGCCCGAGCCGAACATGAAGAGCAGGATCATGCCAACCATGGTCGTCATGTTGCCGTCGACGATGGTCGCATAGGCCTTGTTGAAGCCGACGTCGAGCGCCTTCATGGCCCCCGCCCCCGCCGCCGTCTCCTCTCGGATACGGGCATTGATCAGGATGTTGGCGTCGACGGCCATGCCGATGCCGAGGATGATGCCGGCGATGCCGGGCAAGGTGAGCGTCGAGCCGAGCAGGCCGAGCGTGCCGATGGTCAGCACCGTGTGCAGCACGAGGCCGAGATTGGCGATGAGGCCCCACGAACCGTAGAGCACCTGCATCAGCACGACGACGGCGGCAAGGCCGGCAAGGCCGGTATAGAGGCCCATGCGGATCGAGTCGGAGCCGAGGTTCGGGCCGACGGTGCGCTCCTCGATGATGGTGAGCGGCGCCGGCAGCGCGCCGGAGCGCAGCAGCGCCGAAAGGACGGTCGCTTCCTGCGGGTTGAAGTTGCCCGAAATCTGGCCCTGGCCGCCGATGATCGGTTCGCGGATGACGGGGGCCGTCAGCACCTTGCCGTCGAGCACGATGGCGAAGGGTTTTCCCACATTCGCCTGGGTGATCTCCGCGAACTGG